>JAAFHX010000021.1 GCA_013297695.1 Rhodobacterales bacterium
CGCCCATCGGTTGGCATAGGAACGCAGCGCCCCCGCCAGCATCACGCCGGGCCGGTCGTTGTTTTCGAAGGCAATGGGCCGTTCCGTGGCCCCGCCCGCCAGCAACGCGTGCCGCGTATAGATACGCCAAAGCGTCTGGCGCGGCCTGCCGGGCAAGGGTTCGGCCAGATGGTCCGACACCCGCTCCACCGCGCCATAGATGCCGTGGTCGAAGGCCCCCACAACGGTCGTGCGCGGCATCAGCCGGACATTCGGCAGGCTGGCAAGTTCCGCCACCGACGCCAGCGCCCAGTCTGCCCCCGGCTGGTCGTCCACCGCCAGTGTCTCGGCATTCAGTCGCCCGCCCAGCAGGAAATCCTCGTCGGCCAGGATCACCCGCGCCCCCGCGCGCCCCGCCGTCAGCGCCGCCATCAGGCCCGCAGGCCCGGCCCCGATCACCAGCAGATCGCCGTGCAGGAACCCCTTGTCATACGCGTCGGGGTCCTCCAGCCGCGACATCGACCCCAGGCCTGCGGCGCGGCGGATGACCGGCTCATAGACTTTTTCCCAGAACGACGCGGGCCACATGAAGGTCTTGTAGTAGAACCCGGCGGTGAAAAAGCTGTTCAGCCGGTCGTTGATCGCCAGCGCGTCGAACCGCAGCGATGGCCAGGCGTTCTGGCTGTTCGCCTCCAGCCCGTCGAACAGTTCCGCCACCGTGGCCCGGGTGTTGGGTTCCCGCCGCGCGCCGCCGCGCAGTTCCACCAGTGCGTTCGGCTCTTCGGACCCTGCCGAAAGCGGCCCGCGCGGGCGGTGATACTTGAAGCTGCGTCCCATCAGCCGCACGCCGTTCGCCAGCAACGCCGAGGCGAGCGTGTCGCCCGGGTGGCCGGTGAAGGCCTGCCCGTCGAAGGTGAAGCGGAGCATGCGGCTGCGGTCGATCAGCCCGCCGTCGATCCGGTTGGGCCCAAAGGTTTGGCCGGTCATTTCGACCGCCCTTCGGCGCGGGCCACATCGCGGGCGAGTTCCACCCGCGAAATCTCGTGCGTCACCGTGTTGCGGGTGACCACCAGCCAGGACCGGTCACCCTGTTCGTGATACCACAGCTCGCGGTGTTCCCCGGCCGGGTTGTCGCGCAGGTAGAGGTAGTCGTGGAACGCATGGGCTGCGCCTTCGGCCAGCCCGTCGGGCCGGTGGATCAGGCGCGCGTCGCCCAGATAGACGAATTCCTGCGCATCGCGAGGGCCGAGAAGGGGGTGGTTGATGATCATGTCAGCTTCCCGGTCAGTGCAGGTTCGGGGTCGCGCCCTGACCCTTTTCGTCGATCATCCGCCCCTTGAGGAAACGGTCGAACCGATAGGCCGTGGCGGTCTTGTGCGGTTGGTCAGTGGCCAGCAGATGCGCAAAGCACCAGCCCGAGGCGGGCGTCGCCTTGAACCCGCCATAGCACCAGCCGCCGTTGAAATAGAGGCCGTCGATATGCGTGCGGTCGATGATGGGGGACCCGTCCATCGACATATCCATGATCCCGCCCCAGGCGCGCAGCAGACGCGCGCGGCCCAGCATCGGCATCAGCGCCATGCCGCCCTCGGCCACATCCTCAATGACGGGCAGGTTGCCGCGCTGCGCATAGGAATTGTAGCCGTCGATGTCGCCACCGAACACAAGGCCCCCCTTGTCCGACTGGCTGACATAGAAATGCCCCGCGCCAAAGGTCATCACCCCGTCGATCAGCGGCTTCAGCCCTTCGGACACAAAGGCCTGCAAGACATGGCTTTCGATCGGCAGGCGCATTCCCGCATGGGCCATCACGCGCGACGATGACCCGGCCACCGCCACGCCCACCTTGCCCGCCCCGATGTAGCCGCGCGTCGTCTCGACCCCCTTGATGCGGCCGCCTTCGATCCGGAATCCCGTCACCTCGCAGTTCTGGATCAGATCAACGCCCCTCTGGTCCGCACCCCGCGCATAGCCCCAGGCCACCGCATCATGCCGCACCGTGCCGCCGCGCCGCTGTGCCAGCGCGCCCTTGATCGGGAACCGCGCGTCGTCGAAATTCAGAAAGGGGTAGATCGCCCGCACCTGATCGCGCGTCAGCATCTGCGCATCGGCCCCGTTCAGGATCATCGCGTTGCCGCGCCGGGTGAAGGCATCGCGCTGCGCGTCGGTGTGGATCAGGTTCATGATCCCGCGCTGGCTGACCATGGCGTTGTAGTTGAAATCCTGCTCCAGCCCCTCCCACAGCTTCAGCGAGAATTCGTAAAAGGGCTGGTTCCCGTCCAGCAGGTAGTTCGACCGGATGATGGTCGTGTTGCGCCCCACGTTGCCGCCGCCCAGATAGCCCTTTTCCAGCACCGCAATCCGGGCCTGCCGGAATTCCTTTGCAAGGTAATAGGCGGTCGCCAGTCCATGCCCGCCGCCGCCGACAATCACATGGTCATAGGACGGTTGCGGGGCCGGGTCGCGCCAGACCGGTTTCCACCCCTTGTGGCCGGTCAGGGCCTCGGCAATGACACGCAAACCGGAATACCGCATCGGGGGGGCCTTTCGTCACCTGTTCGATACATAAAGTGGCGCGAACGGTGCTGCTGCAGGATTTCCGCCAGAATGTGCCGGTTTCCGGCCAGCCGCCTCAGGTGATCGCGCGCAGCCGGTCGCGGTTCAGCGCCAGCCAGAACAGGCTCATCACGGTCGGTCCGGTTGCAATCTCGCCGCTTGCCACCAGCGCCATGGCGGCGTCGAACCCTATCAGATGGCCGCGGATATCTTCAGCTTCCTCGGCCAGCCCGAACAGGCCCGCCGCGCCGTCGGGCAGATCGCAGGGGGCAACATAGCAGTACAGGAATTCCGACTTGGCCCCGGGCGAGGGATAGCACCCCGACACCAGCAAAAGCGGCCCGATCACCAGCCCCGCCTCTTCTACAGCTTCGCGCCGGGCGGTTTGCTCGGGCGTCTCGCCGGGGTCGATCCGGCCCGCCACGGCCTCCAGATGCCAGGGCTGCGGATCGCCGCGCACATGGGGACCGGCCCGGAACTGCTCGATCAGAAGGACACGGTCGCGCACGGGATCATAGGGCAGCACGGTCACGGCATCGCCCGACACAAAGGCGGCGCGGGTGACCGTGGGGCCAAGGCTGCCGTCAAAGCGGCGAAAGCCAAGGTCATGTTCCTCGACCGAAAAGAAGTTGGCATAGGGCTGCCGCCATGCGGCGGGGGCGATGTCGCCGGGCACCGCCCGGTGCCGCAGGTCGGTCGGCCCCGGCGCGCGCTGTGCGCGCAGCCGCGACGCCGCGCGGACCAGCATGGCGCCCCGGCGGCGCAGGATGACATCGGGCGCGGCGCGGCCCATCAGCGCCATCACATCTTCGGCGAGTTGGGCCAGAATCGCCTCGCCATCCGGCAGGGCGCGGTCGGCTGTCCAGGGCACAGCGCCCTGCGGGTCGGCGGCCAGATAGGCATAGGCATCCTGCCCGCCGACGCGCACCTGGACCCTGACCTGCCCCATCGCCGCCTCGTGATGATCCAGCCGGTCCAGATCGGCTGCGCCGAACCCGACCAGCAGTTCGCCTTCCACCTCGGACCCGGCCAAGGGCATCAGGACGGGCCAGCCCTGATCCGGCAGTCCGAACGGTGCATGGCCGTCCAGCCGCGCGGGCCGTGTTTCCATCGGCGCGCCAAGGATCACCCTTCTCAGGGCGGGCGACAGAAGCCGCCCATGAAGAAACAGCGCCGTCACCGCGCGGCCCCGGCTGGCATGATGTCCTGCGCCATGCCCCCTACCGGGGCCGCGTGACAGTGATCTGCGTCACGTCGCAAATCCCGCCCTGAAAGGTGCTGGCGCAGGAGGTAAGGTAGAAATTCCACATGCGCCGGAACCGGTCGTCAAAGCCCATCCGCGCAATGTCGTCCCATCGGCTGTTGAACACCTCGTGCCAGCGCCGCAGGGTCTGGCTGTAGCTTTCGCCGAATTCCATCGACCCTTTCACCGCCAGCCCGGCCCGTTCCACCTCGGTCCGCAGCACCGACGGGCTGGGCAACATGCCGCCGGGAAAGATGTGCTTCTGAATGAAGTCCACGCCCTTGCGGTACACCTCGAACCGGCGGTCCTGCACGGTGATGATCTGCAGCGTGGCATGGCGGCCGGGTTTCAGGCTGTTGCGAACGCGGTCGAAATAGACCGGCCAGTATTTCTCGCCCACCGCCTCGAACATCTCGATGCTGGCGATGCCGTCGTACAGGCCGCGCTCGTCACGGTAATCCTGCAGCTTGATCTGCACCTGACCGGACAGGCCCGCCCGCGCGATCCGGTCCACGGCATAATCATGCTGCGCCTGGCTGATCGTCAGCCCGGTGACGCGCAGACCCCGCTCTTTCGCGGCATATTCGGCAAAGCCGCCCCATCCGCAGCCGATCTCCAGCACATGATCTCCGGGGGCGGCCCCCATCTGGTCAACCATGCTGGCGTATTTCTGGGTCTGCGCCCGTTCCAGACTTTCCTGCCCGGACCGGAACAGCGCCGAGGAATAGGTCATCGTGTCATCCAGCCACAGCCGGTAGAAATCGTTCCCCAGATCATAGTGATAGCTGATGTTCCGGCGCGCCTGCCGCTTGGAGTTCGACCGCAGCCAGTGGCGGACCTGCTCGTAGGCGCGCACGAACTTCATGCCGGGATAGCCGTCATAGACGGCGTCATTGTCCTGGTGCACCAGATCCATGAAGGCCTGCAGGTCGGGGGTGGACCACCACCCCTCAAGATAGGCATCGGAAAACCCCATGTCGCCCTCGCGGATCATCCGGGCAAATATCTCGGGGTTGTGGATGTCGATTTCCGCCACGGGACCGGGGTTCGGCCCCTCGGCGCGGAATCGCCGCCCGTCGGGCAGCACGAAATCCAGCCGGCCGTTGGTCAGCCGCTGCGCCACGTCAAAGCACGCCGGGAAGTACCTTGGCAGCCCCGTCTGGCCCCGGGTCGAAGTCAGTGCCGTCATGTGTTCCCCTCAGGGTCGTCTTTTTCGGGTGATGCTGCCGGATTGGCGGCCATGGCTCAAGCCCTCCCGCTGCCATAGGCGGCAAGCGCGGCGATGCGGCCTTCGGCAAGGGGTCTGGCGGGCTTCGGATAGGGCGCATCGGGCCGCAGTGCCCAGGAACGCGGCACCGCATCGAAATAGGCCAGCGCTTCGGGCCCCGGACGGGGCGACAATTCGGCGATCCAGCGGCGGCGGTAGCTGCCGTCGGGGTCGAACCGTTCTGCCTGCGTGTCAGGGTTGAAAATGCGGAAATAGGGCGCGGCATCGGGGCCTGACCCGGCGGCCCATTGCCAGCCCATCGCGTTCGATGCGGGGTCCCAGTCGGTCAGGCAGTCGGCGAACCAGTCCAGCCCGATTTTCCAGTGGGTCATGAGATGCTTGGTCAGGTAGGACGCCACGATCATCCGGCCCCGGTTGTGCATCGTGCCGGTCACATACATCTCGCGCATCGCGGCATCGACGAACTGCACGCCGGTCATCCCGCGCCGCCACGCCTCGGCCCACGGGCTGTCGAAGGCCCAGGGAAAGGCATCCCATTCGGCCTTCCAGTTTGCCGAAGCGATATGCGGCGTATGATACATCAGGTGCCAGGCAAACTCGCGCCAGACGATTTCCTTCAGAAAGGTCTCGGCCCCCGGTCGCCCGTCCTGCAGGGCGGCCATCGCGGCATGCCAGACCCTGCGGGGGCCGATCTCGCCCAGGGCCAGATGCGCCGACAGGCGCGACGTGCCGATCCGGCCCGGAAAATCCCGCGCCGTGGCATATTCGGCGACCGGTCCGGCCAGAAACGCCGCCAGCCGCGCCTCGGCCGCCGCGCTGCCCACGGACTGATGGGGTGCCGCCACGGCCAGCCCGCGCTGCATGCCGCGCGCAAGCCCCCAATCCTCCAGCCGGTCCGAGACGGGCCAGGCTTCGGGCGACCTCAGCCGCAGGGGCGCGGCATCGGGGACCGGGACGGCGCGGTCGCGCACCGCGCGCCAGAACGGCGTGTAGACGCGGTAGAACCCGCCCTGCCCGGTCTGCACCTGCCACGGTTCATGCAGCAGAAAGCCGGGATGGCTGTCGCCCCCGTGCCCTGCCGCCCGCAGCGCCGCCTTCACCTCGGCATCGCGTGCCGTCGATGCAGGATCATATGACCGCGACCAGACAACCCCTGGCGCCCCGGTTTCCGCAAGAAGCTCGGTCAGAACTTGCAGCGCAGGCCCGCGCCGCAGGGTCAGGCGGCTGCCCTTTGCCTCCAGCAGGCGGGCAAACGCGGCAATCCCCAGCCCCAGTCGCCAGCGCGCAGCGGCCCCCAGGCCCCCGGTTTCCGGGTCCAGCACCATGACCGGCACCAGCGGACGCCCCGATGCCACTGCGGCGGTCAGCATGGGATGGTCGTCCAGCCGCAGGTCGCGGCGGAACCACAGGATCAGCGGGGCGGTCATGGACGGGTCTTGAATCGCATGTTGCCAGAGATACGCGGCGCGGGGCAGAACGGATCAACCGCAAGCCCGATCACAGCACCTCGTCCAGCGCCAAGATCAGCCGGGACACGTCTTCGGCACTGGTATAATGCACCAGCGACATGCGCAGCACGCCATGGTCCATGTTCACCCCCATCGCCTCAAGCGGGCGCACGGCATAGAAGTTGCCCGCCCAGCAGCAGACACCGCGCTTTCCCAGTTCCACCGAAACCGGCTCGCCCGCCCGGTCCAGCGCCACCGCCACCGTCGGCGCGCGCGTTTCTGCGTCGCGCGGACCGATCAGCCGCAGGTCGTTGCGAGCCGCAAGATAGTCCATCAGCGGCGCAACCACGGCCACCTCCTGTGCGCGCATCAGGTCATGCACGGCACGGTTGCGCGTCGCGGCATCGGGTTCGGGTGCAAAGTGGCGCGCATGCAGCGCGTCGATGTAATCGGCAATTCCGGCACAGGCGGCGATCTGCGCATGATCCGGCCCGGCGGGGGTGAACCGCTTGTACAGGGTGCCCGCATTGAACCAGTGCCCTTGCGCGGGCAGCAGCGCGCCGAATTCGCGCGTGATCGTCATGATCCCCTGATGCGGGCCGTAGGTCTTGTAGGCCGAAAACAGATAGACATCGCAGCCAAGCGCGGGCAGATCGGGCAACCCGTGCGGCGCATAGCTGACGCCATCGACCACGGTGAACGCCCCCGCCGCCCGCGCCATCGCGGCAATCTCGGCCACCGGGTTGATCTCGGCCACCACGTTGGAACAATGCGGGAAAGCGACCAGCCGCACCCGCCCGTCAGCCAGCAGCCCCGCCAGCGCCGACAGGTCCAGATGCCCCGTCTCGGGGTCGATCTGCCATTCGCGCACCTCGATGCCCGCATCCGCCAGACGCCGCCAGACGCCGGAGTTGGCTTCGTGGTCCTGGTTCGTCACCACCACGGCCCCGTCGGTGCCCGCCAGCCAGCCGCGGACCGCCTGCGCCAGAACATAGGTGTTTGCACTGGTCGACGGGCCGAAGGACAGCTCATCCGGCTGCACCCCCATCATCGCCGACAGCCGGGCCCGCGCCTCGTCCATTTCCGCCCCGCCCGCCTGCGCCGCCGCATAGGGCCCGTAAGGCTGCACCTTGCGTTCGGTGTAAAAGCGGTGAAGCCGGTCGACGACGGCGCCGCAGGGATAGGACCCGCCGGCATTCTCGAAGAACGCCGTGCCAGCCGTCAGGGGGGCACCAAAGGCGGGAAACTGGCTGCGGACGAAATCGAGGTCAAGCGGCATGGCGGCGGGCCTTCCTGTGGCGGTTCATCGGCCCCGTTTAGCCTTGCCAAGGCCCCGGCTACAAGCGGTGACGCAAACCGGGCCGGCGGTTCGGGCCGGCGGTTCGGGCCGGCGGTTCGGGCCGGCGGTTCGGGCCGAACGCCGAAACCGTCACGGAACCTTCACTTGAGCACGCAGCATAAATCCATATTATCGGAAATATGGATCATTCAGATGCCAGCATGCGGTTTTCCGCCCTCGGGCATCCCGGCCGTCTGGCCGTGTTCCGCCTGCTGATGCGTTTCGCGCCCCACGGGGTGCGCCCGACGGAAATGGCTGCGGCCCTGGGCTTCCGGCAGAACACGCTGTCGCATCACCTGTCAGAGCTTGAGCAGGCGGGCCTTGTCGCATCGCAACGTCAGGGCAGGTCGATCCTGTATCGCGCCAACCTGGGCACGGCTGCGGGCCTGCTGTCCTATCTTGCCGACGACTGCTGCCGGGGTCGTCCCGACGTCTGCTTTCCCGTCATCGCCGGAAGAAAGGTGCGTGCCATGGCCGACCATCCCTACAACGTGCTCTTCATCTGCTCGGGCAACTCGGCCCGGTCGATCTTTGCCGAAGCCGTGCTGCGCGATGTCGGACAGGGCAAGTTCCACGCCTATTCGGCCGGCACGCGGCCGGGGACGCAACTGAACCCCCATGCGGTCGAAGTTCTGCGGCAAGCGGGTCATGCAGTGGACGGTCTGCGGTCCAAGCACCTGTCGGAGTTTGAAACCGCCGATGCACCGAAGATGGATTTCGTCTTCACGGTCTGCGATGCGGCGGCGGCCGAGGATTGCGCGCCCTGGCCGGGCCAGCCGCTGACCGCCCATTGGGGCATCTCCGATCCGGTCAGGGCACAGGGCACCGATGCCGAGAAAGG
Organism: Rhodobacterales bacterium; assembly: GCA_013297695.1. Taxonomy (GTDB): domain Bacteria; phylum Pseudomonadota; class Alphaproteobacteria; order Rhodobacterales; family Rhodobacteraceae; genus Aliitabrizicola. Next base: position 8,635 of record JAAFHX010000021.1, read on the forward strand.
GCTTGCCTTTGCCAAGGCCTATGGCGAGTTGCGCCGCCGGATCATCGCCTTTGCCGCGCTGCCCTTGGCGGAACTTGAGAAAGTTGCGGTGCAGCAAAAGCTGGACCGGATCGGGCGTTCAGCATGACCCCCGTTCCGCGCATCGCCCTGAACGGACTTGGCCGCATCGGAAAGCTTGTCCTGCGCGACCTGATCGACACGGGCGCAGCGGGCGAGATCGTCTTGCTGAATGACCCCGTCGGCACCCCCGAACAGCACGCCCTGCTGATGGAGTTCGATTCGGTGCATGGCCGCTGGCCGCGCGCGATTTCCTGGGACGCGGGCAGCCTGACCCTGCAAGGCCGACGGATCGCCCTGACCGCCGTGAAGCGGATCGAAGACCTGCCCCTGACGGCGATGGGCATCGACCTGGTGATCGACGCAACCGGCGTGTTCAAGACCGCCGAAAAGATCGCGCCCTATTTTGCCGCAGGGGTCGGCAGGGTCGTCGTCTCGGCCCCGGTCAAGGACGGCGGGGCGCTGAACCTGGTCTATGGGGTGAACCATCACCTCTACGACCCGGCGCTGCATCCTCTGGTCACGGCGGCAAGCTGCACGACCAACTGCCTTGCCCCCGTGGTGAAGGTCATCCACGAAGGCATCGGAATCCGCCACGGATCGATCACGACCATCCATGACGTGACCAATACCCAGACGATTGTCGACCGCCCCGCCAAGGACATGCGCCGTGCCCGATCCGCGCTTGCGAACCTGATCCCCACCACAACCGGGTCGGCCACGGCGATCACGCTGATCTACCCCGAACTGAAAGGGCGGTTGAACGGCCATGCCGTGCGCGTGCCGCTGCTGAATGCTTCGCTTACTGACTGCGTCTTCGAGGTGGACCGCGCGACAACGGTCGAGGAGGTGAACGGCCTGTTCGCCGCTGCCGCTGCCGAAGGGCCGCTGAAGGGCATCCTTGGCTATGAAACGCGCGAACTCGTCTCGTCGGACTATACCAACGATCCCCGGTCCGCGATCATCGATGCCTCCAGCACCATGGTCGTGAACGGCACGCAGGTGAAGGTCTTTGCCTGGTACGACAACGAATGGGGCTATGCCTGCCGTCTGGCCGATATCGTCCGCATGGTCGCGGGGCGGATGTGACGGGCCAGCCTGTCCGGGCACGGGGTCTGTCCGCCTATATCGCGGTGACGGCGGCCTACTGGGCGTTCGAACTGACCGATGGCGCGCTGCGGATGCTGGTCCTGCTGCATTTCAACCAGTTGGGCTACACGCCGATCCAGCTTGCCTGGCTTTTTCTGCTGTATGAAGTTGCGGGGATCGTCACGAACCTGTCGGCGGGGTGGATCGCGGCGCGGTTCGGGCTGACGAGCACGCTTTACGCGGGCCTTGCCCTGCAGGTCGGCGCGCTGCTGGCGCTGGCGCAGCTTGATCCGGCATGGTCGGTCGGCGCGTCCGTCGTGTTCGTGATGGCGGTGCAGGGGGTGGCAGGGGTTGCAAAGGACCTGGCCAAGATGTCGTCCAAATCAGCGGTGAAGGTGCTGGCACCGGCGACCGAGGGCGGCCTGTTCCGGTGGGTCGCGGCGCTGACGGGGTCGAAGAACGCGGTCAAGGGGGCCGGGTTCTTCCTTGGGGCGGCGCTGCTGGGCCTGTTCGGATTTGCGGCATCGCTTTGGTTCATGGCCGCGATGCTGGCGGCGGTTCTGGCGGGCGTGGTCTTGCTGATGCCGGGGGGCCTTCCGACCGGGAAAAAGGGCAGGAAGTTCATCGAGGTCTTCTCGAAGGATGCCCGCATCAACCGGTTGTCGCTGGCGCGGATGTTCCTGTTCGGCGCGCGCGATGTTTGGTTCGTGGTGGGCATCCCGATCTATTTCACCGCCGTGCTGTCGGATGGCACGCCCGAAGGCAACACGCGGGCGTTCTTTCTGGTCGGCGGCTTCATGGCCGCCTGGATCATCGCCTATGGCGCGGTGCAGGCGGCGGCCCCCGGGCTGTTGCGCGCAAGGGACAAGCCTGTGGCGCAGATCGTGCGGGCGGCGGTGACCTGGGTGGCAATGCTGGCCGCCATTCCGCTGGCACTGGCGGGGCTGGCCGTTCTGGCCCCGCCGGGCACGGTCTGGCTGACGGGCGCGCTGGTCGCGGGCCTGCTGGCCTTCGGCTTTGTCTTTGCCGTCAACTCTTCGGTGCATTCCTACCTGATCCTTGCCTTCAGCAGCACCGAAAGGGTCACGATGGACGTGGGCTTTTACTACATGGCCAATGCCGCCGGTCGTCTGCTGGGCACGCTTTTGTCGGGGATCAGCTATCAGGCGGGCGGCCTGCCGCTGTGCCTTGGCACGGCCGGGGTGATGGCCCTGCTCAGTTGGCTGTCGGTGCGGCGGCTGTCGTCCCTGCCCTGACCGGCGGCACGCGCCGCGCTTTACGCAACGGGACAGGGTTGCTAGCGTCACAGAGTGGGTGGCCGAAAGGGGTGTGTCTTGGGTCCGGCTTTGCAGACGGTGGCAAGTGGCCTTGGCTTTCCCGAAGGCCCGGTCGCAATGGCCGACGGATCGGTGCTGTTCGTCGATATCGAAGGCCAGACCCTGTCGCGCCTTGCGCCAGACGGCACGGTCGGCGTCGTGGCCGACCTGCCGGGCGGGCCGAACGGGGTGGCCATCGGCCCGGACGGGGCGGCCTATGTCTGCAACAACGGCGGCATCTACACGTTCGAGAAAAAGCCCCTTGGCGCGGGAACGATCACCGTGCCCGGCCCCCTTCCCAACCCCGGCCACACAACCGGATCGATCCAGCGGGTCGATCTGGCCTCGGGTCGGGTGACCACCCTGTACACCTCCTTCGCGGGTGCCCCGCTGCTGACCCCGGATGACATCGTCTTTGACGGCACGACAGGCCCGTCGGCCGGGTTCTGGTTCACCGATTCCGGCATCGAGCATCCCGACCGCCTTGAACGCGGCGCGCTGTACTATGCCACCATCGACGGCGCGTCGATCACCCGCGCGGCCGAGATTCCGACGGCGAACGGCGTCGGTCTTTCGCCGGATGGCAAGACGCTTTACGTTTCCGACACTGTTTTCGGGCGGCTCTGGGCGCTGGACCTGGTCCGCCCGGGGGTGATCCGGACAGACCCGCTGCACCAGATGTTCCTGATGCCGGGCAACGCCCCGCTGACACTGCCCGGCTTTGCGGCGGCGCCGGGGCTGACGGCCTGTCAGTGGGTTGACAGCCTGAAGGTCGAGGCGGGGGGGCGTGTGTGCATCGGCACGCTGCTGAACGGGGGGATCACCGTGTTCGATCCGGTCGACGGATCGACCGAGCATTTCCCCACGGGCGATCTGTTCACCACCAACCTCTGCTTTGGCGGATCCGACATGCAGGATGTCTGGATCACGGCCTCCAGCACCGGACGACTCCTCAGAGGGCGCTGGCCAAGGCCGGGACTGAAGCCTGCATTTTCCGCATGACTTTCCGTCCGGCCGGGCCCGGGGCGGGTCCGGGCGGCGGCCGGCTGTCTTTGGTTGACAGGCGGAACCGTCCTCGCTGACACTCCCGAGGCGAAGTCCTGCATCGGAATCAACCGCAGGCGTGACCGGCGGCAATGCCCGGGAAGGACGCAGATGCCCGAACCCGACATTGCCGATACGCTGGTCGCGTTTCTGAATGCCGACGGCATCCCCGGCAAGCGCCCGGTGCACGCCTGGGGCATCGGCGCATCGGGGGTCTTCGTGCCGTCGCCGGTGGCCGGGTCCTTCTGCATCGCCGATCATTTTCAGGAAAAGCTGCCGGAGGGCTATCCGAAAAAGCCGCAGGTCGTGTCGGTCACGGTGCGGTTTTCCAACGGGTCGGGCAGCCGGCAGAACGATGGTGCTGCCGGGCCGCATGACGGCTGGTCGGACGTGCGCGGCATGGCCACGCGGTTTCACCTTGGCGACGGTTCGGCAACCGACCTGATCGCGATGTCGCTGCCCGAATTCTTCACGCCGACGCCCGAGACCTTTCTTGATTTCGCAAGGGACGCCCTGCCCAGGCCGTTCAGGCGCGAAACCCCGTGGCAGAAGCTGCGTGACATGCTGCACCTGACGCTGCCGCTGCCCGACCCCTATCCGGGGCAGGTTTCCCGGCCCGATGACGGCGCAATGGACTATGCCGACAGGAACCGCTCGGCCCAGCTTGCGGTCTTTCAGGCCGCGTCGATCGGCGCGCCGGTCAGTTATGTGCGCGCAACCTACCACGCGGTGCACACGTTCTTCGTGATCGCCCCCGACGGCACGCGGCGCGGGGTCCGGTTCATCTGGCAGCCCATCGCCGGGGCGCTGAACATCGATCTTCGCGATCCGGCGCAGCAGGACAAGGTGACCCGGCCCTACCTGCAACAGGAACTGCGCGACCGCCTTGCCAAGGGGCCTGCGCGCTTTTCGCTGATGATGATGATCGGCGAGACGGGCGACGATTTCGACGATTCCACCCGCCCCTGGCCACCGCATCGGGTGCGGGTGATGATGGGAACCCTGACGCTGGACACGGTCATCGACTGCGAGCATCTCAGCTTCAATCCCCTGCTTCTGACCAGGGGCATCGAACCTTCGGGCGACCCGATCCTTGCGGTGCGCGAATGGGCCTACCAGAAATCAAGCCAGGTTCGCGGCGGGGTGCCCTGCCCGTTTTCGCAGAGGTGACGGCATGACCGATGCGCCCGGCTGGCTTGACCGGTTCGTTGACAGCCTGCCCGAGCGCGGGTGGTTCCAGTTCCTGTCGCGGTATGTCGTGGTGCCCTACTGGGCCTGGCGCGACCCCAAGCCGAAACTGCCCGGCGGTCCGCGACCCGCGGCCCAACCAGGCGAGAACCTGCAATGCATGATGAACCTCATCATGCCGCTGAAGGACCCGTCGCCGGTGGGGCGGGCCAAGGCTGCGCTGGCCATCGCGCAGAATGTGGACGCGATCTTTGACGGGCTGGACAACGTCGGCACCGTACATACGGCGCGGTTTCTGCTGCTGGACGGGAACCTGTGCATGATTTCGGTCTATGACGGCGATTTCAGCAACTATATCCGCGACTTCATCGTCACCATCGGCAGCGTCTTCGACGAGATCATGGACCTTGTGGTCGGCGGCGAAGAGCTGAAGCCCACGGCCCAGAACGTCGACAAGTTCATTGCCTGGGTGCACGCGCATGACCTGTTTCAGGCACCCGACTTTCCGACCGACCTCTTCACCCTCCAGGACGAGGCAAAGGGTGTTGGGCCGGGCGGCCCGCCGCATGAACTGCGGTCGCTGCCACGCGCACTGATCCTGCAGTTGCACGCGAACCCCAACATCTCTCTGGGCGGGGGCTATCGGGCCTATCCCGGGTTCTCTGCCGCGCAGGTGCGCGCAAAATTCGGGGTAGGCTGGTGACCGCTGCATTCGCACCTTCGACATTCGATCCCGCGACGCTGCAGGGAAACATCCTGCGCGGCTACAGGCTTGGCCGGGTGCGGTACCTGATCCTTGAAGTCGGCGGTCAGGCAGAGGACCGCGCGCGGGCGCGCCGCTTTCTGGCCGCCGCAGCCGAGGGCGGCAGCGCCGAGGTGCCCGCGATCACCCGCGAAAGCAGCGGCAAGTGGGCCGGGGGGGCGCGGCCCGACACCTGTTTCAACATCGGGCTGACCGCCGAGGGCCTGCGCGCCCTGGGTGTGGCGGACCAGCACCTTGCGACCTTCCCGGCCGAGTTCACCGATGGCATGACCAAACGTGCCATGAAGCTGGGCGATTTCGACGACAGCGCGTCCGCGCACTGGCCCGCGCCCTTCGACCAGCCCCGGCGCGTGCATATCATCGCGTCGGTCTATGCCGATGACGAAGGCCGGATCGACGAGGTCCAGCGCAAGATCGCCGACGCCTTCACCGTGCTGGGTCATCGCGACGGGCGGAACCTGGCCGAAGACAAGGTGTTCTTCGGCTATCGTGACAGCATCTCGCAGCCCCGCTTTGCCGAAGTGCAGGACCCGGAGAGATCGCAGGATTCCGAACCCGTCGATCCCTTGGGAACGGTGCTTCTGGGCTTTCCGAACCGGTTCGAGGGCGTGCTGTTCTCGGTGCCGTCCCCGGACGTGCTGGGGCGCTGCGGATCGTTCAACGCGTTCCGGATTCTGGCGCAGGATGCCGCCGGGTTCGAGGATTACCTTGACGCCGCGGCCACGCGCCTGCTGGCGCACCCGTTGGTGGATCAGGTCCTTGAACCGGGCGGCGAAGCACGGATCGGCAGGGGTCTGGACCGGTTCGGCGCGCTGCGCGAGATCGTGGCGGCGCAGATGTGCGGGCGCTGGCGCAACGGGGTGCCCTATGAAACCTCGGCCGATGCGCAATTGCCCGACCCGCCCGAGGCTGCGGTGTCGCTGACCAATTTCGACTATTCGCGCACTTCGGCCTGCCCGGCGGGGTCGCACCTGCGGCGCTGCAACCCCCGGGGCGGGCCTATCGTCCAGCGCATCGCCAATTACACGCGAAGGCTCGTCCGGCGCGGCATGTCCTACGGGCCCGATTTCGATCCGGCCACCCGCGACCGCAGCGAGCGCGGGCTTCTGGGCAACTTCATCGGCGCGAACCTGGGCGCGCAGTTCGAGGCGGTGATGTGCGACTGGCTGAACCTTGGCCTGCAGGACCCCGATGTGACCGGTTCGAACGATCCGCTGATCGGTGCGAACCGGGTCGAGACAAGCTGGTTCGACCTGCGGCTGCGGGATGGCGGGTCGATCCGCCTGCGGGAAATCCCGCGTTTCGTGACCACGCGCGGCGGGGCCTACACCTTTCTGCCCAGCCTTCCGGCGATCCGGTATCTGGCCGGGCTGACGGGCTGACGGCGGCCGACCGCGCGCAAGGCCTGCCTGGCCGGTTACCGACGGGCCTGAAGCTCCGCCAGCGCCGCCTCGATCCGGGCCTGCATCGGCGAGGGGCCCGAGGGTCCGACGATGCGCAACGCCTCGGTCAGGTGCCGGACGGCCAGGGTCTTCTTGCGCCTGGACTTTGCCAGCAGCCCGAGGATCATTTCGCTGCGCGCGATGTAATGGCCTTCGGGGTCGAAATGCGGGTTCGCGCGCACCTGTTCGACGGCTTCGGTGATCTTTCCGGGGCCGTAGATCATCGCCCTGGTCAGGGTCCCGAGGTTGCGCAGCACCATACCCGGCGAAACCGCCCCCTTGCCGGACAGGATTTCCAGATAGATTTCGCACAGGAACAACCGGTTCCAGTTCGCCGCCGTCGTCGCACCCCGCTCTTCCGACCCGGCGATGGCCTTCTCGACATGGGCCAGCCCCTCGGCAATCCGCCCTTCCATGGCAAGGGCGATGCCCAGCATCGTGTTCGGCCCGCTGGTGAACATCAGCCAGCCGTTTTCGACGCAACCGGCAAGGAACTGCCTGACCTCGGTGATTGCCCCCGGCTTTTGCAGCGGCACCAGCGAGGAATGCCGGGCCGCCGAGGCGATGGCCGTTTCGAACTCCACCCGCGACAGGCGCAGGGCGGCCTGCGACATCTCCAGCGCCGTGCCATAGTCATCGGTGCACATCGCGGTCAGCGCCTTCATGGCCGTGCCATAGCCAAGCGACCGGGCATCGTTCGTCTGAACGCCGATCTCGATCATCCGGTCCGCCGCCGCGTTCGCCTCGGCAACGCGCCCCCGGCAGATCTTGTCCCAGCCCAGGTTGGCCCAGAAATAGTTCTTCAGATAGGCATCGTCGATCCGGTCAAGCGCCGCTTCGGCCTCGCGGCGCTTGGCCTCGAAGACCTCGGTCGAAAACGGGGCCGTATAGCAGGACAGGGCCATTTCGCTGACCAGCGCATAGGCCGCGGGTTCCGGCCCCCCCAGACGGACCGCCATCGCCGACAGGTCCTGCTGCACCTGCAGCGCGTCGTGGTATCGGGCGTTGCAGACAAGGCAGGCGATATAGTGGTGCAGGAAATGCACATGGTGGCGGCTGTCGCCATGACGGTCCAGGATCGGCCTGACACTGGCGGCAAGGTCGAGCATCGGCCTGACCCGCAGCGAGATGTTCAGGCACAGCGCATATTCGGCCAGCAACGCCACCAGGGCATCGGGTGCCACAATGGCCGGGTCACGCTGATACAGCGCAAGGGCCTGTTCGAAATAGCGATAGGCCTCGTCCAGCGAAAACACCCCCAGACCCTTGCCTGCGGCCATTGCCGCGTAGTGAAAGGCGCGGTCGGCGCGACCGGTCTGCGAATAATGGTAGAACAACGTTTCCGCCGCTTCGGACACCCGGCCTTCGCTGCGCTGTTCCAGCGCCTGCGCGATGGACAGGTGCAGATCGGCCCGCCTGACGGAAAGCAGGCTTTGATAGACCGCATCCCGCAGCAGCACATGCTTGAAGACATAATCCGAAGAGTCCGGTTCGCGGTGCACGATATCCTGCGACTGCAACCGCTGCAGGGCCGCGCCGATGTCATCGGGATGCCGGATCACGGCAGACAACAGGCCGGGATCGAACCGCCGCCCGATGGTGGCCGCCGCCTGCAGCAGCGCGCGGTCATCGGTGGGCAATCGGCCAATTCTGGCGGTCAGCAGGCTTTCGATGCTGACCGGCAAGCCGCGTTCCCCAAGCGCCGCGTCGAAATCAACTTGGCCACGGTCCACCCGCAGCGCCCCCTGCTGGATCAGAAAGCTGAGGATTTCCTCGATGAACAGCGGGTTGCCCCCGGCCCGTTCGGTCAGTTGGCGGATCAGCGCATCCGGCAGGGCATCGACGCCCAGCCGGGTCTGCGCCAGATGCGCGATATCGCCCGCCGTCAGTGGTTTCAGCGCGATCGTCCTGATCCGGGGGCTGTTCAGCCAGCCGGGACCGTATTCCGGCCGCCGCGTCGTCGCGACCAGCAGGTTGGGCTGCGCCTCTGCGTCGATCAGCCGATGCAGCAGATCCTCGGACGCGCTGTCGATCCAGTGAATGTCCTCCAGTTGCAGCACGACCCTGCGGACCCGGCACTGCGCCTGCAACAGCGCCAGCAGCAGATCGCGCGTGCGAAGACCGATCAGCACGCCGTCAAGCCCCGCCAGCGCGCCTTCGGTCGGCTTCAGCCCCAGGAAGTTCAGCAGCAGCGCCAGTGTCTCTGGCGTCAGCAGGCCAGACGCCCGCAGACCCGATTCAAGTTTCTGTTCGATCTCGGCCGGGTCATCCTCGCCGGTGACCCCGAACGATCCGCGCAGCACCTCCAGAAAGGGAAAGAATGGAACCTGCCGGCCATCGGGCGAACAGCCGCCCTTGAGCAGCAAAAGCGGTTCCTCCCGCGCGCGCTGCAGGAATTCGAACACGAGGCGGGTCTTGCCCAGACCCGGTTCGGCAACAAGATCGACGACGCACAGGTCGTCACGCGACGCGCGCAGCGCCTTTGCGGCAACCGCCAGTTCCGCCTCACGCCCCACAAGCTGGCTCAGGCCCTGTGCGACCGAGGCATCAAACCGCGTTGCCTTGTCGCGCATCGACAGAAGCCGCCACAGCTTCTGCGTCTTGGAAACCCCCCTGATCTCGTGTTCGCCATCAAAGCTGACATCGACGAACCACTCCACCAGCCGCCGCGTGGCATCGCAGATCAGGCAGCCCCTTGCCTGGGCAAGGGCCTGGATGCGTGACGCAAGGTTCACCGTGCTGCCGACCGCGGTCAGCGGCGCGCCGTCGCCTTCCACGGGTGCCATCACGACAATGCCTGAACTGACGCCCGCGCGCATGCTGGGACGCACCCCGAATTCGGTTTCGATCCCGTCGGCGGCGGTCGCAAAGGACGACTGGATCGACAGCGCCGCCCGACAGGCCCGCAGCGCCGCATCCTCCTGCGCGTTGGGGATGCCGAAGACCGCCATGATGCTGTCTCCGGCAAAGGACCGCACCGTGCCGCCCTGCGCCTTCACGGCATCGCTCAGCCGATCATAGATCATGCGCGTGAAGGGAACGGCCCTTTCCTCGCCAAGCTGCTCTACAATTGCCGTGTAACCGACCATGTCCGTGAAAAGCACAGACACCTGTCGCCTTTCACTGGGATGCATCTGCTGGTTCAAGGAATTGTCCATCGCCTTGGGCATCGTGGAAGGTAACCTGATTCGGCACGATGGCAAACGATATGCGGCGCGGTCGGACGGCCCGAATGACCGTCGCTGCGCCGTTGTTGACCGGTCGGCGTGCCCGACAGCGCACAGCGCACACCCTTTGGTTGCAGGCACACAACCCATGGTTGTGATCCCGATTTCGGCACCGATCCGGACCGCACCCTTCGGGCGTTGCGCAGGCAGAGGTCGGGATGGTGCCGGATGAGGGGATTGAACCCCCGACCTTCGGTTTACAAAACCGCTGCTCTACCGCTGAGCTAATCCGGCCCTTCGTGCAGCACCCCGACCCTCGCCGACCGGACCCGGACGGGGTCGGGCGGACGCCTGGCGGAGCCCCGTGCCTGCCGGTGTCGGCGGGCAAGCGTGGATGCACGGCGGGGTGTCTAGCATCGGTCAGGCGGCACCGCAATGGGGTGGCTTGGCCGGGAACCGCCAGCCCCTGAGGCGGCCGACCATGGGGCGCAGAAAGAACCCCCTTGCCCGACAGGCTGGGGTTGTCATACCAGTACAGGCGACAGACATCGGATGCAGCAGACGGGGGCAGCAGCATGGCAAGATCGGTGGCGGTGTTCGGGGCGGGCGGCAAGATGGGCTTTCGTGTGGCGCGCAAGCTGGCCGAGGCCGGCCATGACATGCGTGCGGTCGAAATCGGCGAGACTGGCCGCGCCCGTCTGGCCGAGGCAGGCATAGGCGCGATGACCGAAATCGAGGGTCTGGCAGGGGCCGAAGTCGTCGTGCTGGCCCTGCCCGACAACATCATCGGCAAGGTCGCCACCGCCATCGCACCGCAGCTTGCCCCCGGCACGATGGTCCTGATCCTGGATGCGGCAGCACCCTATGCCGATGTGCTGCCCAGGGACCGGCCCGACCTGACCTATTTCGTCGGCCATCCCTGCCACCCGCCGCTGTACAATGACGAAACCGACTGGGCTGCGCGCCGCGACTATCACGGCGGCGTGGCGAAACAGGCCATCGTCTGCGCCCTGATGCAGGGACCCGAGGCGCATTACGCGCTTGGCGTGGAAATCTGCCGGGCCATGTGGTCGCCGGTGACGCGCGTGCACCGGGTGACGGTCGAGCAACTGGCGATCCTGGAACCCGGCCTTTCGGAAATGGTGGCGATGGCGATGGTCGATGTGATGAGCCTGGCCGTGGACGAATGCGCCACGAAATACGGCATCGACCGCGAGGCGGCGCAGGATTTCCTGATCGGGCACCTGAATGTGGAAATCGCGATGTGGTTCGGGTTCTCGCCCAAGGTTCCGTCGGACGCGGCGATGCTGGTGCAGGAATTCGGCAAGCAACTGATCATGAAGGATAACTGGCGCGAGGTTCTCAGCCCTGCGATGGTGCGCAAGGGCGCGGATCTGATTGTGCACGGCAAGGGCTGAGCCGCCGCCATGCAGACCCCGGGGCCAGCCAGCCAGAAGCGCAAGCTGTCGGACGATGTCCGGGTGCGGCTGCTGGCGATGATCGAAGGGGGCCGCACCCGGCCCGGCGACCCCTTGCCCTCGGAACGCGAATTGATGGACCAACTGGGCGTCGGTCGCCCGGTGATCCGCGAGGCGATGCAGGCGCTGGAACAGGCCGGGCTGATCGAAATCCGGCACGGCGAACGCGCGCGGGTGGCCGAACCGTCGGTCGGCCGGATGGTCGATCAGGTGTCGCAGTCGATGAAGCATCTGCTCATCCATTCCCCCGCCACGCTGGAGCATCTGAAAGAGGCGCGACTGACCTTCGAGATGGAGATGGCCCGCATGGCCGCCCGCCGCGCGGGGCCGAGCGACCTTGACCGGCTGGCCGAGACGGTGGCCGAACAGGCATCAGCCCTGGCCGAGCCGCGCCGGTTCCGCCTGCTGGACGGGCGGTTCCACCGCGACATCGCGGCGATCAGCGGCAACCCGATCTGGGCCGCGCTGTCGGATGCGCTGTTCCGCTGGCTGAACGACTTTCACGTCGATCTGGTGTCGGTGCCGGGGGCCGAAGCCCTGACCCTGGCCGAACACCGCGACATCATCGCGGCCATCGCATCCGGCAATGCAGACCGGGCGGCGGCGATGATGGCCGACCACCTGAACCGCGCGAACGATCTGTATCGCAAGGCGGCAAGGGGCTGAAGGCAAGGCTGGTATGATGACTGAACAAGACCCGGACGGCTTTGGCGGCAGCCGCCGCATCACGGCGGGGGGGCTGTCGGCGCTGATCGTCGAGGGCGACCTGCGGCGGCTGACCTTTGGCGGAACCGAGGTTCTGCGCCGCATCGGCACGCCGGTGCGTGATCCGTCCTGGGGCACCTTTGCGGTCCGCACCACCGCCGAAACGCTGGACCCGCTGCGCCATGTCCGTACCTTTGCGGCTTTAGACGGCGCGTTCGACGGGCAGTTGACCATCACGCTGGACGCCCCCGAACCCGGGCGCGGCGGGCTGACGGCGGACCTGACGCTGACCGCGCGCCGGGCGCTGCGGGTCAATCGCGCGGGGTTTACCCTGCTGCATCCCATAGCGGGCGTGGCGGGCACCGCGGTGGCCGTGACCCACCCCGATGGCCGAACCACGACCACCCGCTTTCCGCTGCATATCAGCCCCGGCCAGCCTGCCCGGGACATCGCCGGCCTGTCCCACCGGATCGGCCCGGTCGAGGTTGACATCCGCATGGAAGGCGAGGTGTTCGAGATGGAGGATCAGCGCAACTGGTCCGACGCCTCGTTCAAGACCTATTGCCGCCCGCTGTCCCTGCCCCGCCCCTATGACCTTGGCGGCGGAGAGACGGTGCATCAGCGCCTGCGGATCACCCTGACCCAGACTGCGGGCGCGATGCCTGCGCCTGCCGCAGCGCCGCGCCGGGGCCGGATGCCCCAGGTCCTGCTGGCCAGCGACGGCGCTGCGGCCCCTGACGCTGGCCCTGCCGGCCTTCTGTTGCGCGTCACCGGACAGACACCCGACAGTGTGCTGTCCGGGCTGCGCCCCGTGGCGCTGGAGGTCGTGTGCGCCGACGAGGCCGACCTGGCCCGCACGCTGGACCGCTGCCGGGCCGCCGGAATCGCGCCCGCGCGCGTCACGGCCCTGCCCGCCGCCTACCTGCAAAGCCATCAGCCCGAAGGCCCCTGGCCCGAGGGCATGACGCCGGGCGAGGCGATCCCCCTGCTGCGCGCGGCCTTCCCTGCGGCGATGATCGGCGCAGGCAGCCTGACCAACTTCACCGAATTCAACCGCTGCCGCCCCGACCCCGCGACCTGCGACTTTGGCACCTTCGGCAATACCGCCATCGTGCATGCCGCCGACGACCTGTCGGTGATCGAGACGCTGGAGGCCCTGCCGCAGATCCTTGTCGGCGCCCATGCGATCATGGGCGGCACGCCGCTGCATCTGGGGCTAATCTCGATCGGCATGCGGTCGAACCCCTATGGTGCGGGCGTGGTGCCCAACCCCGAAGGCATGCGCCTGCCGATGGCCATGGCCGACCCCCGGCAGAAGACGGTCTTTGCCGCCGCCTATGCCGTTGGCGTGCTCGCCGCAGCCGTGGCGGGCGGGGTGGACAGCCTCGCGCTGGCCATGACCGACGGCCCGCTTGGCGCGACCGGGCGACCGCTGGCGCGGGTCATCGCGGGGGCAGTGGCGCTTGCGGGGGCAGAGATGACCGTGACCGGTGAAGGCGGCCTGTTCCGGCTGGATGGCGACAGAGGCGGGATGATGGCCAACCTGTCGCAAGGTCCGGTGCCCCATGGGGGCGGCCAGCGCCTGACCGACCGGGGGCCGGTGGTCACGGCGGGCGACGGGGAACTGGCCCCCGGCGAGGTCCTTCTGTGGGGGGATGCCGCATGACCGCGCGCGGGGTGCTGATCGGCTGCGGCTTCTTTGCCCGCAACCACATGCAGGCCTGGGCCGAGACGCCGGGCACGCAGATCGTCGCCGTCTGCGACCTTGACCCCGGCAAGGCCGCGACCTTTGCGCGCGACTTCGGCGCGACCGCCTTCACCGATGCGCGGGTGATGCTGGACGCGGTGCGCCCGGATTTCACCGATATTGCCACCACGGTCGGATCGCACCGCGCGCTGGTGGAACTCGCCGCGCCCCGCTGCGGGCTGGTGATCTGCCAGAAGCCGCTGGCCGAAACGCTGGAGGATGCGCAGGCAATGGTCTTGGCCTGCAAAGCACAGGGCATCCCTTTTCTGGTGCACGAGAATTTTCGCTGGCAGGCACCCTACAGGGCGCTGCGCCGTGCGCTGGACGACCACGCCATCGGCACCCCGCAGTTCCTGCGCCTGACCTTCCGGCACGCCCATGACATCTATGCCAACCAGCCCTATCTGGCCAAGGTTCAGGACCTTGCGCTGACCGATGTAGGGCTGCACCTGTTCGACATGGCACGGTTCCTGATGGGCGATGTGGTGCAGGTTGCCTGCCAGACACAGCGGCTGAATGCGCGGGTCACGGGGCAGGATGCCTTCACCGCCCTGCTGCGGCACCGCTCGGGCGCGGTGACAAGTGTCGAATGCAGTTTCCACAGCGCCCGCACACCCGACCCCTTTCCGCAGACGCTGGCGCTGCTGGAAGGGTCGGGCGGCACACTGGACCTCGGCCCGGGCTATCGGCTGGACCTGCACCGCGACGGCACGGTGACCACCACCGACGTGGAGCCGCCCGTTCCCGCCTGGGGTGCGCGGCCCTGGCACCTGATCCAGGACTCGGTGCTGGCCTTTCAGCGCCATGTGGCCGAGGTGCTGACAGGCCGCGCCGAACCGCAGCCGTCAGGCGCGGACAACATGGAAACGCTGACAGTGACGCTGGCGGCAATCCGGTCGGCGGCGACCGGGCAGACGGTGCGTCTGGACGGAGGCAGGGAATGACGGTGCGGATCGAGGCCGACTATCTGATCGAGACGGCATGGCCGCTGGACGAAGCTGCGGCCATGCTGGCGGGCGAGCAATCGTCGGGCACCTTCGTGCCGGTTCCGGGCGAGACGCCGGAACTGAAGGCCCGCGCCGCAGCCCGGGTCGAGGTCATCACCCCGCTTGGCGAGGGCATGCCCCCGTCGCTGCCCGGCGCTGGACGCCCCGACCAACTGCACCGGCAGGCGCATATCACGGTGTCCTGGCCGGTCGAGAACTTGGGGCCGTCGTTGCCGAACCTGGTTGCGACCGTGGCAGGCAACCTGTTCGAGCTGAACGCGTTTTCCGGCCTGCGCCTGCTGGATGTCCGGCTGCCCCCGGTGTTTGCCACGGCCAATCCCGGCCCGGCTTTCGGCGTGCCGGGCACAAGGACGCTGAGCGGGGTGGCAAACCGCCCGCTGATCGGCACGATCATCAAGCCGTCGGTCGGGTTCTCGCCGCAGGAAACGGCGGACCTTGTGGCGGTGTTGTGCCGGGCGGGGATCGACTTCATCAAGGATGACGAGCTGCAGGCCGACGGCCCCGCCTGCCCCTTTGCCGACCGTGCCCGCGCGGTGATGGCGGTCATCAACGACCATGCCGACCGTACGGGAAAGAAGGTCATGTATGCCTTCAACCTGACCGGCGAGGTTGACGAGATGCGGGCGCGGCATGATCTGGTGGCATCTCTGGGTGGCACCTGCGTGATGGTCAGCCTCAATTCGGTCGGCGTGACCGGGATGCTGGCGCTGCGCCGCCATGCGCGCCTGCCGATTCACGCCCATCGCAACGGCTGGGGGTACCTGTCGCGCCACCCGGCGCTTGGCTGGGATTTTGCGGCCTGGGCGAAAATCTGGCGGCTGGCGGGGGCGGATCACCTGCATGTCAATGGCCTGCGCAACAAGTTCTGCGAAAGCGATGCCAGCGTGATCGCCAGCGCCCGGTCGCTGGCCGACCCGATGTTCCCCGGCATGGCCTGTGCGGCGATGCCGGTCTTTTCCTCGGGCCAGTCGGCGCGGCAGGTGCATGACACCTGGGCGGCGCTTGGCACGGCCGATCTGATCCATGCGGCAGGCGGGGGGATCATGGCCCATCCGCAGGGGCCATCCGGGGGCGTCGCGGCCCTGCGCGCGGCCTGGGATGCCGCGATGGCGGGCGTGCCGCTGGCACAGGCCGCTTGTGAAGACGCTGCACTCGCAGCCGCGCTGTGACGGGCCCTGCCCTGCCCGACGGCCCGCTTGTCGCATGGGTCGGCGACGATTTCACCGGAGCGGCGGCGGTGATGGAGGTGCTGGAGTTTTCGGGCTTCCCCTCGGTGCTGTTTCTCGGCCCGCCCGACGCGGCGCTGATGGCGCGCTTTGCCGGGCGGCGGGGAATCGGCATCGCGACGGATGCCCGCAGCCGCAGCCCGGACTGGATGACGGCCCATCTGCCCGCTGCCTTTGCCGCCCTGCGGGCGACCGGTGCACCCGTGCTGCATTACAAGCTGTGTTCGACCTTCGATTCGGCCCCCGACATCGGTTCGGTCGGGCGTGCGGCGGAACTGGGGATCGGCGACTGGGCACCGCTTCTGGTTGCGGCCCCCCGGATCGGGCGCTGGCAGGCCTTCGGCACCCTGTTCGCGCGCCATGCCGGGGGGGTGGCACGGCTGGACCGGCACCCGACCATGGCGCACCATCCCGTCACCCCGATGGACGAGGCCGATGTGCGCCGCCACCTGGCCCGGCAGACGGCGCTGCCGGTCGGGCTGATCGACCTGACCGAGATGCAGGCTGAAACCGCCGCTGCGGCTTTGGCGCGTGAACGTGGTTCGGGCGCGCGCATCGTCGCGCTGGACGCGGTGGATGCCCTCACGCTGCGCGTGGCGGGCGACCTGATCTGGGCCGAGGCCCTGCGGAACCCGCTGTTCGTGCTCGGCTCGCAGGGGGTCGAGGATGCCCTGATCGCAGCCTGGGTCGCGGCGGGCCATGTCGTGCCGCCCGCCCGCCCGGCCCGGGCCGCTGCAGGGCCGGTCGCCGTCGTGTCAGGGTCCTGCTCGCCCGAGACCGACCGCCAGATTGCCGCCGCCGAAGCCGGGGGCTTTGCCTGTCTGCGGCTGGACCTTGGCTGCGCGGGCGACCTGCCAGAGGTGGCGGGGGTCGCCGATCAGGTCGAACGGGACGCGCTTGCGGCGCTGGCGCGGGGGCAAAGCGTGATCGTGTTCACCGCACGCGGGCCTGCCGACGCCGCCCTTGCGCCAACGCGGGCACGGATCGCGGCCTCGGGTCAACCGGGTCTGGTGGGGCAGACGCTTGGCCGTGTGCTGACCGTGCTGCACAGGCACGCAGGTGTGCCGCGACTGGGCGTGGCGGGGGGCGATACATCGGGGGCGGTCACGACGGCGCTGGACATTGCCGCCCTGACCGCAAAGGCCGAACTCGTGCCCGCCGTGCCGCTGCTGCTGGCCCATGCGCCCGACGTGGCAACGCCGCCGGTGGAACTGGTGCTGAAAGGCGGGCAGATGGGTCCGGTCGACCTGTTCCTGCGGCTGCGCGACGGGGCCTGACGGGCGTCAGCCCATGCCAAGCGCGGCCTTGTACATATCCATGATCGCCTCTTCCTCGGCGATCTCGTCGGGCTTGCGCTTGCGCAGCGCGATCACCTTGCGCATCACGCGCGTGTCATAGCCGCGCCCCTTTGCCTCGGCCATCAGTTCTTTCTGCTGTTCGGTCACGTCCTTCTTTTCCACCTCAAGCTGTTCATAGCGTTCGATGAACTGGCGCAGTTCGTCGGCGGTGACGGCATAGCTGTCGGTCGGGTCGCTCATCCTGGGGCCTCATTGCGTGATTTGGCCCTTCCCTACCCCGCGCCTGCCTGCGGGTTCAAGGGTTGCTTGCCTTGGGCCGCCGCGCTTGCTACGGCGCAGCACGGCCAAGGCAGTGGGGGGCGGCGATGGATTGGGTGATCTGGATCGGAACCGGGCTGTCGCTGGCCGGTGTCGCGGGCCTGATATGGTGCATCAACCTGGCGCTTCAGGCCCGGCGCAAGGGTCTGCCGGATGCCGAGATGCGGGCGCGGCTGCAGCAGGTGGTCACCTACAACCTTGCCGCGCTTGGCGTTTCGTCCATTGGTCTGATGCTGGTGGTCACGGGCATCCTGCTGGGCTGACGGCACGGCGGGTCAGGGGGGCGTGCCGGAACCGTCGGGCGTCACGGTTTCCCGGGCCGCGCGTGCAAGGCGGCGCTTTTCGCGGAACGCGGCGCGCAGGGTGGCGGATTCGGGCGACGCCATCAGGTCAAGAAAGGCCGCGCGTTCCCTCTGCAGACCCTGATCGAAAGGCAGGTCCCACGCTGCCGCGACGCAGTCGATGATCCGTCCCTGCGCGGGGCAAAGCGGGTCCGCCGTGGCGCGTGCGGACTGCAGGGCAGTCTCGACGGCGCGGCGGTCGCCCGGTCCGTGCTGCCGGTCACAGGTGCGCCGTGGCGGACCCCGTCTCGCCAGATCGGTCGCAAGGGCAACGGCGGCGTCAGTCAGGCCCGTCTCGACCACAACATCGACCAGACCCAGTTCCAGCGCCTCGGCAGCGGTCACCGGAAGACCGGTCAGCATCATCCGCAGCGCCGCCGCCGCCCCGATCAGGCGCGGCAGGCGCTGCGTGCCGCCCGCGCCGGGCAGAAGGCCAAGGCTCACCTCGGGCAGGCCGAGTCCGGCCCCCGCCTGCGCCACCCGCGCATGGGCCCCAAGCGCGAGTTCCAGGCCACCGCCCAGAGCCGCTCCATGCAGCGCGGCAACCACCGGCTTTGCCAGCGCCTCGACCGAAGCGATGACCTGCGACAGCGACGGGGCCACAGCGACCGCGCCGAATTCGGTGATGTCGGCCCCGGCCGAGAACATTCGCCCTGCGCCGCCGATCACCACCGCATGCACGTCGGGGTCTGCCGCAATGTCGGCCACCCGCGCCGTCAATCCTGCCCGCACGGCGGCCCCAAGCGCGTTCACCGGAGGCGCGTCGATCACAAGGATTGCCACCGCCGCCTGCCGTTCATACCGTACTGGCTGTTCCATGGCACCGCCCCCGTTGCCATCGCCGTTTCCCATCCGGCGGCAGCCGCGTCAATGCAGCGCCCGGCGGTCAGACCGGCATGTTGTCAAAGCCGCTTTCCACCTCGGCATCGGTCTCGGGCGCAGGCGGCGTGCCGATGCCGGGGATGATCCGGGCAAGCGCCTCGATCTCGGCCTGAAGAAGGGCGCTCTGCGCCCGCGCCCCAAGTTCGGCCATCGTGACCATCAGGTCGGCGGGGGTCTTCGGGCCGGTCCCGTTTTCCGTGTCAGACATGATGCCTCTCTGCGATCTGGGCAGCACAGGTGCTGCAAAAGGGGGTAAAGGGCAGAACGTCCAGCCGCGCACTGCTGATGTCCTGGCCGCAATTGGTGCAGGTTCCGTAGTCGCCCGACGCCATGCGTGACAGCGCCGCCTCGATCATGCGAATCTCCTGCTGACCCGACAGGCCGACACCTTCCAGAACCTCGTCATCGCCGCGCTCGGCGGCCAGATCCTCCCAGTCTTTCGATCCGGGCTGGTCAAGTTCGGTCTCGATTCCCGCCAGCCGGGCGCGCAGATCGGCCAGCCGGGATTGCAGTTGGTGCTTGCGGTTCTCATGGGCGACCATGTCGGTTTCTCCTGCCGTGACGCATACAGGGTATCGTTCGGGCGGGGCCTTGCCTTGATGCAGGTCAATCCTGCGACAGGGCGGCAGGGCTGCCCTTTCCAGCCGCCCCGCCTGCCGCTAAGAACGGAACAGCCGCCTGCCCCATCGCCCCGCCAAAAGGAGACCCCGGAATGGATATCCGACCGCTGACAGACCGCTACGCCGTTTCGCCGCAGATCACCCCCGGCGATCTTGTGGCGATCAGGGCCGCTGGATACACGACCGTGATCGACAATCGGCCCGACCCCGAGATCTCCCCCGACCTGCACGCCGCGACGATGCAGGCGGCGGCGGCGGCCCTGGGGCTGGCATTCGTGGTCAACCCGGTGATCGGCGGTGCGCTGACCATGGACAACGTCATTGCGCAGCGTGCGGCGATCGACGCGGCAACGGGGCCGGTCCTTGCCTATTGCGCCTCGGGGAACCGCAGTTCCGTGGTCTGGGCCCTTGCGCATGCGGGCACCGTTCCGACGGACGATCTGATCGGCCTTCCCGCGCGGTTTGGATACCAGCTTGAACATCTGCGCGGGCAGATCGAGGCGCTGGCGGAAGCCCGCTAGCCGGAGGTGCCGCCCCACTGCCCGCCGAAGCGGCGGGCCCGGGGCGGAACGCCGCCGTCAGCCGGAGGCAACGGCCCGCAACTGGGCCGGACGTTCGCCACTGTCCGCAACCCCCGCTGCCGGGATCAGCCGAACCGCCCGCATGCCGCGATTCTGGCCCAGCTTTCCCTGCGCCAGGTTTCGCCCATCCAGCCCCTCGACCACGATACGGTCGATGGCCGCCATCGGCAGCGGCATCAGGTCACCTGGCTTGAGGCCCATCACCGCCGACAGCGGAATGGTCACGCGGTGCAGCACCGCCTGCAACTGCGACTGCGAGGCCATGACCTGATCCGTCAGCGCCTGCGCAAAAGCCTCGGCGGGAAGAACCCCGGGGACCGGGGCCCTGGGCGCAGACGGACGTTTCCCCCGGCCTTCTGCAGGCAGCGCCAGCAGGACAGTCCCGGTCTTGGCGCCCTTCGACAGGCTGACATCGGCCGACAGCACCCGATAGGGCACGTCTTCCAGCAACAGGCCAAGCGGTCTGGGGTCATCCAGGAAAGAGGCATAGCGGAACCCGCCCGCCCAGATCAGATCGCCGTCCGAGGCCAGCGACGCCTCAAGGTCTTCCAGCGCACGGTCGACAAAGCCCGCCACCATGGCGGCATCGGTCCGGGTCGGCTTGCGCGCCACCGGGGGCTGCGGGCTGACGCGGCCCATCGTCTGCATCTCGATCATGCCGGCCAGCACGGGTGGCGACAGCGCCAGAATGCCCAACCCCTCGGCCGGGCCTTCCAGCACGGCGATCAGCCCGCGTTCGGGACACAGGTCCAGCAGTTCGGCCAGCGTGCGCCGGTCTGCCGACATCCGCCCGAGTTCGGTCACAAGCGCCATCGTCGCATTGGCGGCCCGCGCAAACGACATCCGCCAGGCCCGGTCTGCCCCCGGCCCGCCTTCGGCCAGACCGGCCTTCTGCGCCGCTGCCAGCTTTCGCCTGATCGCCGTGTCCGCCACGTCACACCCCTTCTTGACCCGATGCCGAAGACTAGGGCCGACACCGTTACCAAAGCGTTCATGCCTCAGGCCCTGGGGTGCAACCGCAGCGGGATCACCACGCGAAAGGCCGCCCCGCCCTGCCCCGGCAGATAGTCGATGGTCCCGCCCAGGTTGGCCATGATCTCGCGGCAGATCGCCAGACCCAGACCTGCCCCGCCGGCCCGGTTGTGATCGGTCAGCCGTGCAAACATCTCGAACACAAGGCCTTGCGCTGCCTCGGGAATGCCCTCGCCGTTGTCGATCACGTCAACCATCACATGACCACCGCGCTGGCGCACCCGCAGGCGCAGTTCCGGCTGGTCGGCGGTGCAGTACTTGCGCGCGTTCGAGATCAGGTTGATGAAGACCTGCGTCAGCCGTCCCGCATCCGTCCACACATGCACCGCCTCGGATGCAGGATCGCGGGTGATGGCAAAGTGCCGTTCCGGCCGGGTGCTGCCTGCCGCGATCAGCGCGCGGTCCAGAATGTCGCGCAGGCTGGACAGACCGACGTCCAGCTGAATCCGCCCGCTTTCCAGCACGCCCAGGTCCAGCAGATCATCCAGCAGCCGCGTCAGGCGGATCGTTTCGTCGTGGATGATCCGGGCATGCCGGGCGGCCTGATCGGGCGAAGCGTCGCCTTCCATCAGAATCTCGGAAAAGGCCCGGATCGAGGTCATCGGTGTCCGCAATTCGTGACTGATCTGCGACAGGAATGCATCTTTCTGCACCGAAAGCTGGGTCAGCTTGGCGTTTACCTCGCGCAACTGCCGGGCGGTCCGGTCCAGCTCGACGGATTTCGCCTCAAGCCGGGCCGAGTATTCCATGATCTGCGCGGTCTCGTTGGCCAGCGCCATCAGGTCCTCGACCGAAACGGCAGCCCCCCCGGCAAGCTGGGCGATCATCGCATGGGCTGCCGCCGCCCCGACCGATCCCGACAGTTCGCGTTCCAGCCCGCCGATGAAATCGGGCGTCGGGTCTGGCAGGACACCGGCCTTGCCCTGGGTCTGCGCCTCGCGGCGGAACAGGGCCTGCGCCTCTTCCTCGCCCAGGATGCCCTGCGCCACGATCAGCAGGTCCTCGGCGCTGGCCCCGCCACGCTGCCAACCCGGCGCATCCGCGCTGTCGTCGAACACGTTGACAAAGGCCACGCCCTGCACCCGTTCCAGCGGTGTGGGAAAGCTGACCAGCGATCCAATGCAGAAGGCTGCGGCATTCAGGCTCAGCGACCAGAAGGCGGCATGCAGCAGCGGGTCCATGCCCTGGATGCCGAACAGCGCCTGCGGGCGCAACCAGGCCAGGCCGAACAGCCCCTGCTCGATCACCGCCTGCGGGATGATTGCCCCCGCCCCGAACGAGGGCAGAAACAGCGCGTAGGCCCAGACCGCCGCGCCGATCATCATCCCGCAGGCAGCCCCGACCCGCGTCGCCCCGCGCCAGAAGATGCCGCCCAGCATTGCGGGCAGCACCTGTGCCGCCCCCACAAAGGAAATCAGCCCGATGGCCGCCAGCGCCGAAGACCCGCCCGACAGCCGGTAGTAGGCATAGCCCAGCCCGACCACCCCCGCGATGGACAGCCTGCGCGACAGCAGGACCACCCGGCGCAATTCGCCCGGCATCGCCCCTGCCGGGTGCAGCCGCAGCCACAGCGGCATCACCACATGGTTCGACAGCATCGTGGCCAGCGCGATGGACGCCACGATCACCATCGAGGTGGCGCTGGAAAACCCGCCCAGGAAGGCCAGCATCGCCAGCCCGTCCTGCCCGGCCGCCAACGGCAGCGTCAGCACGAACAGATCCGGGTTCGACCCCGCCGGCAGCACCTTCAGCCCCATCACGGCAATCGGAACGACAAACAGGCTCATCGCGAACAGGTACAAGGGAAAGGCCCAGGACGCGGTCGCGAGGTGGCGTTCGTCCACATTCTCAACCACCATCACCTGAAACATCCGGGGCAGGCACAGCACCGCCGCCGCCGACAGCATCATCAGCCCGGTCCAGCGCCCGGGGTTCAGCGTCCATTCCGCAACCGGAGAGGCCTGGATGGCGGCGAACATGCCCGCAGGCCCCCCCGCCAGTCCCCAGACGACGAATACCCCCACCGCCAGCAGGGCCGCCAGCTTGACCACCGCCTCGACCGCGATGGCCATGACCACCCCGTGATGCCGCTCGTTCGCGTCAAGGTTGCGCGTGCCGAACAGGATGGTGAACAGCGCCAGCCCGATGGCCACCCAGAACGACGTCTGCTCGCGGCCGGCACCCGTCCATTCCTGCGGCATCTCCACCGCAAAGGCCCCAAGCGCCAGCGTGACCGACTGCAGTTGCAACGCGATGTAGGGCATCGCGGCCACCACGGCGATCAGGGTGGCAATCACCCCCACCCCGTTCGACTTGCCATAGCGCGACGAGATCAGATCGGCGATGGAGGTGACCCGCTGCACCCGCCCGATGCGCACCAGCTTGCGCAGCAC
>JAAFHX010000210.1 GCA_013297695.1 Rhodobacterales bacterium
GCGGGCCCGTCCACCCCGGCCAGATCACCCGCCTGCACCACCAGGAACGGCAGGGTGCGGCGGTCCGAGAAATCATGGATCGCGCGCGCGATCAGCGACTTGCCGGTGCCGGATTCGCCGGTGATCAGCACCGGCAGGTCGGTGTTCATCACCCTCGCCACCAGCCGGTACAGCGCCTGCATCGCGGGTGTGCGGCCCACCAGCGGCAGGTCGTCGCCCGCCTCGCGCGGTTCCGCCTTGCGCTGCGGCATCCGCCGCTTGAGGTCCAGCGCGCGGGCCGACCGTTTCATCAGGTCGGGCAGATCGAACGGTTTGGGCAGGTAGTCATAGGCATCGGCCTCGGCCGCCTGGATCGCCGTCATGATGGTGTTCTGCGCCGAAATGACGATCACCGGCAGGCCCGGGCGCAGCTTGCCGATGCGGGGCAGCGCCTCCAGCCCGTTGCCGTCGGGCATGATGACGTCCGAGATCACCAGATCGCCCTTGCCCTCTTCGACCCACCGCATGAGCGTCATCATGCTCGAGGTCGCGTGCACCTTGCAGCCCGCGCGGGTCAGCGCCTGGGTCAGAACCGTGCGGATCGTGCGGTCGTCATCCGCCACCAGTACCGTGCCATCCATCGCCCTGTCCTCCTATGTGGCCTTCTGGGCCTTGTCTTTTGGCGCAACCGGAAGCGAGACACGAAACACCGTGCGCCCCGGAACCGAATCCACGGCGATCCAGCCGTCGTGGTCGGAAATGATCTTGGAAACCAGCGCCAGGCCCAGCCCGGTCCCGTTTTCGCGCCCTGAAACAAAGGGCTCGAAAATGTCGTTGGCAATGTCGGGCGGAATGCCCGGTCCGTTGTCGATGATCTCGATCTGCAGCGGCAGGGCGGCGCCCGGCCCGTCCTTGCGGCGCAGCCGCAGCGACAGGTCGTAAAAGCTGCGCAGCCGGATCGTGCCGCCCTTCGGCCCTGCCGCTTCTGCCGCGTTCTTGATGAGGTTCAGGAACACCTGCATCAACTGGTCCGGGTCGGCCCAGGTGGCGGGCAGCGAGGGGTCGTAATCCTCGATGATCGTCATGTTGGCGGCAAAGCCGACCAGCGCCGATTTGCGCGCCCGGTCCAGCGCGTCGTGGATGTTGACCGCGCGGCGGTCCGGCGGGCGCAGGTTGCCGAACTGTTCGACCTGCTCCAGCAGCTTCACGATGCGGCGGGTTTCCTCGACGATCAGGTCGGTCAGTTCCCGATCCTCGTTGCCCAGACCCATCGACAGAAGCTGTGCCGCGCCGGTGATGCCCGCCAGCGGGTTCTTGATCTCATGCGCCAGCATCTCGGCCATGCCGATGGCAGACTTGGCCGCCGATTTCACCTGCATCGATCGGCCCAGCCGGTCGGCGATCTCGCGCGGGGAAATCAGCAGCATCACGACAGCCGGATTGTCGTGCATGGGTGCTATCTGGATGTTGCACTGCACCGGCGCGCGTTCGCCCGTGGTCACGTCCACATCGTTGATGAACAGCGGCGCGCGGTTGGCGCGGGCGCGCAACAGCGCCTCGTCCATCGGTGCGTCGATGTGCAGCCGGTCAAAGGCCGGAACCCCGGTCAGCGTCCGGGCCGAGGCGTTCAGAAACAGCTCTCCCGCCGGGTTGACCTCGGTGAACCGTCCTGCGGTGTCGATCAGAAAGGCCGGAATCGGAAGCGACGCCCAGACCACGCCGGGCACGGGGTAAGGCGGGCGATAGGTCATGCGGCCACCCGATCTGGTTCCGCAAAGGCATCCAGCAGGGCCGCGATGGTGGCGGCAGGGCTGTCGGCGGTCAGCACCGCCGCGCGGTGCGACAGGCAGCACGCCGTTTCCAGATACCAGCCCAGATGCTTGCGCGCGACCTTTGCGCCAAGATCGGCCCCGTAGAAGGACAGCATGTCTTCGTAATGCGCAATGACCAGATCGGCCAGCGCCGCCCCCTGCGGCACCACGGGCGCCGGCCGGGCGTAAAGCGCCGCCGCGATCTGTGCCAGCCGCCACGGTGCGCCCTGCGCGCCGCGCCCCACCATCACGCCGTCTGCCCCCGATGCCGCCAAGGCCGCCCTTGCTGACGCAGCGTCAACGATGTCGCCATTGGCGATGACCGGTATCCGCACCGCCTGCCTGACTGCGCGGATCGCCGCCCAGTCGGCATGCCCCGAATAGAACTGGCAGCGGGTGCGCCCGTGGATCGTGACCATGCGCACGCCCGCGTCTTCCGCCCGCCGCGCAAGGTCCGGCGCGTTCAGGCAGGCATCGTCCCAGCCCAGCCTGGTTTTCAGGGTGACAGGAACCGAAACCGCCCCCACCACCGCCTCGATCAGGCGCAGTGCGTGGTCCGGGTCCTTCATCAGGGCCGATCCGGAATAGCCGGTCGTCACCTTCCTGGCCGGGCAGCCCATGTTGATGTCGATCACCCGCGCGCCCTGCGCCTCGACATAGCGGGCGGCTTCGGCCATCCAGTAGGGCTCGCGCCCCGCAAGCTGGACTGCGGTTGCCCCCTCGCCGAACCCCAGTTCGGCACGGGCGCGGGCCAGCGGGCGGGCCTGCACGACCTCCTGGCTTGCCACCATTTCAGACACGACAAGACCAGCACCAAAGCGCGAGACCAGTCGCCGGAACGGCAGATCGGTGATCCCGGCCAGCGGCGCCAGCAAAACCGGCGGGTCGATCATCATGTCTGCAAGGCGGAAAGCCAAACTTTTCATCCCTGTGTCGCCACGCCTCAGGTATCCCGCACCGGGCGGAAACACAATCAAACCACGGGGCAAACGGGTTACAAAACGGCAGATGCCTAGAATATAGGCATGCCTGCCCGATGGTTTCGCCGATTGTCACGCCCGAACGCCTCGCCTAGACAGAAGGCAGGATCGGAGACAGCTTGATGACAGTCGCGGCGATCATCGTGGCGGCCGGGCGCGGAACACGGGCCGGTGGCGACCTGCCGAAGCAATGGCAGATGCTGCAGGGGCGGCCCGTCCTTGCCGTGACGCATCAGGCATTTGCTGCCACGGTTGACCGGGTTGTCGTGGTCATTCACCCCGAAGACCATGCGCGGGCCCGGGAAGTGCTGCCGGATGTGATGCTGTGCAACGGCGCCGAGACCCGGTGCGGATCGGTGCGCAAGGGGCTTGAGGCGCTGGACGGAACCGGGGTGACCCGCGTGCTGATCCATGACGCGGCCCGGCCGCTTGTCGGTCGGGCACTGATCGCCCGGATGATCGCGGCGCTGGACACGGCGGTTGCGGCGGCACCGGGAGTGGCCGTGACCGATGCGCTGTGGCGGGCCGAGGCGGGGCTGGTCGCGGGCACGCAGGACCGCACCGGCCTGTGGCGGGCGCAGACGCCGCAGGCGTTCCGGTTCGACCCGATCCTTGCCGCCCATCGCGCCCATCCGGGCGGGGCGGCGGATGATGTCGAGGTTGCCCGCGCGGCGGGCATCGCCGTTGCCATCATCGAGGGCGACGACGACAATCTGAAACTCACCTGGCCCGGCGATCTGCCGCGTGCCGGGCGGCTGATGCGGGAAAGGGCGGGAATGGATATCCGGGCGGGCAACGGGTTCGACGTGCATGCCTTCGGGCCGGGCGATCATGTCTGGCTGTGCGGCGTGAAGGTGCCGCACGGGGCGGGGCTGGTCGGGCATTCCGATGCCGATGTGGGCATGCATGCGCTGACCGATGCGATCTACGGCGCGCTGGCCGAGGGCGATATCGGGCAGCATTTCCCGCCGTCGGACCCGCAGTGGAAGGGGGCCGCGTCGCACATCTTCCTGCGCCATGCCGCCGGGCGGGCGGCGGAACGCGGGTTCCGGATCACCCATGCCGACATCACGCTGATCTGCGAGCGGCCCAAGGTCGGCCCCCATGCCGGCGCGATGCGTGCGGCGCTTGCGGCCATTCTGGGAGTCGACGCTGGCCGCGTCAGCGTCAAGGCCACCACCTCGGAACGGCTGGGTTTCACCGGGCGCGAGGAAGGCATCGCGGCGCTGGCCACCGTGACCCTGGTGGCCGCATGAGCCGCGCCATTGCAACCGTGTTCGGTCTGGGTCGGCTGCGCCCCGGGCCGGGCACCTGGGCCTCGGTGGCCGCCGTGGCGGCAGGGCTGGCCATCGACAGGGTGCTGGGGTTTCCGGTGCTGGTGCTGGCCACGCTGGCGGTGACGGTGCTGGGCTTCTGGGCGGTCGGGCGCGCGCTGGCCGCCGACCCGGGGGCCGACCCGCCGGAATTCGTGATCGACGAGGTGGCGGGCCAATGGCTGACGCTGCTGTTTCCCGCCGCCGCCTTCTGGTCGCGCGGGCTGGAAGACTGGGCGCTGGTCGCCTGGCCCGGCTGGGTGGCGGCTTTCCTGTTCTTCCGGCTGTTCGACATCTGGAAACCGGGATGGGTCGGCCACGCCGACCGGATGCGCGGCACGCGGGGCGTGATGCTGGACGATCTGATTGCCGGGGTCTTTGCCGGTCTGGCAACGATGGCCGCCGCTCCGGTCGCACATGGGGTGCTG
>JAAFHX010000211.1:0-3962 GCA_013297695.1 Rhodobacterales bacterium
GCAGCACGCGGCTGAAGACGTCGCGGCCCAACTGGTCAACCCCGAACGGATGCGCAAGACTGGCGCCCGACAAAGGCGTGCCGGTGCCAAGTTGGGTCGGGCCGTAAGGTGCGACCCAAGGTCCGACCAGCGCGATCATCAGGATTGATCCGCTGAGAAGCCCGCCCAGCACCAGGCTGACGGGGAGAGGGCCACGGACCAAGCGGACATCAACCGACATGTCTCAGCCGCGGATTGAGAGCCAATGTCGCTAGATCGACCACAAGATTGCTCAGGATGTAAACTGCGGCCGCGATCAGCACGGTTGCCTGGATCATCGGCACGTCAAGTTGCAAGAGCGCGCCCACCATCAGCGCCCCGAAGCCGGGGAACGCGAACACCTGTTCAATCACTACGACACCGCCGAACAGGTAGGTCAGGTTAAGCGCCGTGACGTTCAGGAACGGCACCAGCGCATTCGGCATCGCATGCCGCCAGATCAACACCCTCTGCGGAATGCCGTTTAGCCGGGCCATGCGGATGTAATCGGTTTGCAGGACTTCGATCAGGCTGTCGCGCAAGTAACGCATCGCATAAGTGGCCATCACCAGTGCAATCGTTGCGGCTGGCAGGATCATTGCATGTAACGCCTGACCCCAGGTGCTTGACGCCTCGACGATTGAGCGGGCTGGTGCTAGGGGAAGTATCACGACGAAGCTTATCAGGACGAGGGTGGCCAGCAGGAAATCCGGGATCGACAGGATCGCCAGCGACAGCGCAGATATGGCTTGGTCCAGTGGTCGGTCGCGGTTGACAGCCTGAACGATCGCGGGAAGCACAGCCAAGGGCACGTAAATCGCCAGGGCCAGCGCACCCAGCAGCACCGAGTTCAGGACCCGGCGCCCCAAGGTCTCAGCTACCGGCTGACCGCTGATCAGGCTGTTGCCGAAATCGCCCTGCAGGATGCCCGCGATCCACTCAAGGTACCGGCGCAGAAGCGGCTGGTCCAGGCCAAGCTCGGCCCGCAAGATGGCCAGCCGTTCTGGATCGGGGTTGCGGCCAAGGATGCGCGAGGCAACGTCTCCCGGCAGCACTTCCGTCATGAAGAAGATCAGCGCCGACACCGCCAGCAACATGGCGACGCCGCCAAGGAGTCGCAGAAGGATGAAGCGCAGCAGGATCATCGGACATTCCCGGAGATTAGAACCTGGGGTTCTGGCCCGTCAGAGGGAGCAGGACGGGCCAGAACGGCCGTCGGTCAGTCGCAGGTGATATCCTGGAACATGACGCGGCTTTCGATATGCGGGACGTAACCGGTGCATCCCTTGCGCATCGCAGCAACCAGGGAAGCAAAGACTGGGACGATCTGGCCACCTTCGGTCATGATGCGGGTCTGGGCTTGACGGTACAAGTCTGCAGCAACCGCAGGATCGGTTGCCGTTGCAGCATCATCCAGCAAAGCGTCAAAGGCCGGATCTCGCCAATGCGTCTCATTGTATTGGGCATCGGACCGAAAGGCGAGGCTGAACGACGACACCGGATGCCTTGTATACCAGTATGACACTGAAAACGGCTGCTTCATCCAAACGTCATCCCAGAAACTGTTCGACGGTGCGGTCATCACGTTGATTGTGATCCCTGCTTCCGCGGCCATTTCTTTGTAGGCCTGCACCATCACATTCATCCCAGGCACCAGATCTGTGGCCCCAGTCCACAGATCGACAGTAAGGCCATCCGCAAGACCAGCCTCGGTGAGGAGGGCGCGGGCCTTCTCCAGGTCGCGTGGCAGGGCCTCGTCCGAAACCGCAAGCGGGCTCGTCGGTGGCACGGGGTTATCATTGCCGGGGACGCCGAAGCCGAGGGTCACCAGCTGCACCATGGCTGCGCGATCAACCACCAGCTTCAGAGCTTGGCGAACGCGAATGTCGTCAAACGGCGGCTGATCGACCATCATGACCATTGTCATCATGAGTGCGCCCTGGGCTTCCAGAAGGGTAATTCCGGGATCGGCCTGCAGAAGCGGTAAAGTCGACGCATCCGCCGCGATCAGAAGATCGGCATCGCCGCTCTGGATCGCCGAAGCGCGCGAGATGGGGTCCGCTATCCCGGAGAGTTCGAGGCAAGGAGACGTCGGCTTGTCGGCCTGCCAGTAACCCGGATTTGCCGCAAGGACGGTGCGGGGGGCGTCGGCCTTGAAATCGGAAATCACGTAGGGTCCTGTCCCGTTCGATGCTGTCGCCAGACTTTCGGACGTGGAACCGTTGCGAACGATCAGGGCATATTTCGTGGCAAGCAGAAGGGGCAGTTGGGCCAC
Source organism: Rhodobacterales bacterium (assembly GCA_013297695.1). Classification (GTDB taxonomy): domain Bacteria; phylum Pseudomonadota; class Alphaproteobacteria; order Rhodobacterales; family Rhodobacteraceae; genus Aliitabrizicola. The sequence continues at coordinate 2,294 of JAAFHX010000211.1, forward strand.
CGGCTTGGCCGTCCGAAAGACAACCGTCTTTTCGTCGGGTGCAGTAATGCTGTCTGCGGTGATCATCTGCAGTTCCGACGCGGCTGGCGACGTGGTCGCTGGGTCGAGAAGCCGCCGATAGGTGTATACCACATCGGCAGACGTCAACGGCGCCCCATCGTGAAAGGTGATGCCGTCCTTCAAGACAAAGGTCCATTCAAGGCCATCGGCAGATTGCGAGAAGGAGGCCGCAAGCCAGGGCGACACGGTGAAGTTGTTGTCGAACACGACCAGCGGTTCATAGGCTGCGTTGACATGCAACAGGTCGGAGTTGTTCACCACCCGTGCCGGATCGACGATCAGCGTGGCACTCCAGTCAAAGGTCATGACTTTCAGGCAGTCGTCCTGCGCTGTGGCCACACCCGTGCTCAAGGCCAAGGCAACCGAGGACAACCGCAGGACAGAAGTCAGTGTTCGTGGCATCTCACCCTCCCGTTCAAATGATAAGCGGCGGGCTATCGAAGCGCCGCCAACGATACGAAACGCCGGAAGGCAAGGGACGCAAAGGTGCTTGCGTCCAATGTCCGACAATATCGGTCGATTGACCTGAAGCCGCCGCCCGTGGAGGATTGAGTGCTAGGTTCCGGTATTCGGATTTCCTTCAGATGTCCCCATGAACCGGGAAAAGGTTGGACATGACAGTTGCAGGACGACCATCCGGGCGTATCCAGTCGCTTGAACGGATGGACGCCATTCTGGACGTCATCGCCCACGCCAAGGATGGGGGCGTTCGGCTGACCGACATCGCCGGACAATGCCGTTTGCACAAGAATACGGTTTTCTCGTTGCTGAAGACCCTCGTCGCGCTTGGCTACTGCGATCACGCCCGCGATACGCAGACCTACCGGATCGGGCGCCGCACGTTCGAGCTTGCGCGCAATGCAGAACGCAATCTGGACATCGTGACGCTGGTGCGCCCGCTGATGCTGCGACTGGTCTGGCAATTTCGCGAAAGCCTCAGCCTTGCGGTTCCGGGAAGTGACAGTTGCCTGGTGGTCAGCACCGTGGAAGGGACCTATGCCGTGCGCGGCAGCCGGTTCCAGGGCCAGAACGCGCCCTACCACGCTTCGGCTCTTGGCAAGGCGATCCTTGCTTTTCAGTCGGATGAGGACCGCGCGCTGATCCTGCACCGCTTGAAGCTGGAGCGGTTCACCAGCCGGACGATTGTGACGGCCGACCAGCTTGACGAGGAGTGCGGGCGTATCCGCGACCTTGGTTTTGCGGTTTCGGCCGCAGAGGAAGAAATCGGTGCGAGCGCCGTCGCCAGCCCGGTATTCAGCCGCGGTGGCACGGTGATCGGCTCCCTCGCGATTTGGGGGCCGTCCGCACGTTTGACACGGCAGCGGCTCGCAGAACATGGCCAGAAGCTTGCGAAGGAATGTCAGGGGCTCCACGAACAGTAGCGTGATCGCGAGCGTCCGACATTGTAGGATGAAGGTCACGTCCGGCTGGAGCCTTGAGATCGCTGCGGCAACATCGTTCCAGGAATTCTCTTGGGAACACCGCAGATGGTTGACCGCCTTGCCGCCGAATCCTTGCTGACCCGCTATCTTTCGGCGTGCCAGACGCTTGATCTGGACATCATCGTCGCCTGCTTTGCGCCCCGAGCGGTCGTCATCGACCCCACGTC
>JAAFHX010000211.1:3972-4403 GCA_013297695.1 Rhodobacterales bacterium
TCGCCCGCCGTTCGGGGGCGCGCGCAGGTCAAACGGTACTTCGGCGCGATCTACGACGATTTGGCGGCCCTTCGGCTGACCACCAGCCCGCTTTACTGGCAGGGGGACGAGATCGCCTGCCGCTGGCAGGGGGTGGCCCAGCGCAAGGACGGCAAGGTGATCGAGTACGAAGGTGTTGATGTGTTCAGGCTGACCTCAGTCCCGCTGATTTCCCGGATGCAGGCTTTCTGGGACCCGAAGGACTTCATGAGTACGACATTATAGAACACGCATCAAATTCTGATCCACAATGTCGTGTGACTGACTAGGCACTAAGAAATTCAGAGCGGGCGTTTGGGTCCGCAGGCCGAACAGAGGTGGCGCGTGACCGGAAAATGCCAGATCGGACTGACGGATGACTTTCTCCTTGCAGATGGAACTCTTTCGTTTCC
>JAAFHX010000212.1 GCA_013297695.1 Rhodobacterales bacterium
GCGCCTGAAGGCCGATTACATCTCCCGCATCCGTCCGGCGATGATGACCGAATTCGGCTATTCGAACGTCATGCAGCTGCCGCGCCTGGACAAGATCGTCCTGAACATGGGCGTGGGCGAGGCCGTGAAGGACACCAAGAAGGTCAAGACCGCCGCCGAGCAGCTGACGCTGATCGCCGGGCAGAAGGCCGTCATCACCCATGCCAAGAAGTCCATCGCGGGCTTCCGGGTTCGGGAAGAGATGCCCCTGGGTGTCAAGGTCACGCTGCGGGCCGACCGGATGTACGAATTCCTGGACCGTCTGATCACCATCGCGCTGCCCCGCGTCCGCGACTTCCGCGGCGTCAAGCCGACCTCGTTCGACGGCCGCGGCAACTATGCCATGGGCCTGAAGGAACAGATCGTGTTCCCCGAGATCGACTTCGACAAGGTCGATGACGTGCTGGGAATGGACATCATCATCTGCACCACCGCCAAGACGGATGCAGAAGCCAAGGCGCTGTTGAAGCATTTCAACATGCCCTTCACCGACACCGTGAGGAGCTGAGCATGGCCAAGAAATCCATGATCGAACGGGAACTGAAGCGCCAGAAGCTGGTGAAGAAGTTCGCGTCCAAGCGCGCCGCCCTCAAGGTGACCGCGACCAATCAGGAGCTGCCGATGGAGCAGCGGTTCAAGGCCCAGATGAAACTGGCCTCGCTGCCGCGCAATTCGTCCGCCACGCGCCTGCACAACCGCTGCGAGATGACCGGCCGCCCGCGCGGCTTTTACCGCAAGCTCAAGCTTAGCCGCATCATGCTGCGCGATCTGGCCTCGTTCGGCCAGATCCCCGGCATGGTCAAGTCGAGCTGGTAAGGGGAGGGTACGCACATGATGATGAACGATCCTCTCGGCGATATGCTGACGCGCATCCGGAACGCGCAACTGCGTGGCAAGTCCACCGTCAAGACGCCGGCGTCCAAGCTGCGCGCCTGGGTGCTGGATGTGCTGGCGGGCGAAGGCTATATCCGTGGCTATGAAAAGACCGAGACCGACAACGGTCAGGGCGAACTGGTGATCAGCCTGAAGTACTTTGAAGGCACGCCGGTCATTCGTGAGATCAAGCGCGTCTCGAAGCCGGGCCGCCGGGTTTACATGGGCGTCAAGGACATTCCGAGCGTCCGGAACGGCCTTGGTGTCTCGATCGTTTCGACGCCGAAGGGCGTCATGTCCGATGCAGCCGCACGGTCCGCCAATGTTGGCGGCGAAGTGCTCTGCACCGTATTCTAAGGGGAGGGGTGCAATGTCTCGTATCGGCAAGAAACCCGTCCCCCTGGCCAAGGGTGTGACCGCGACGCTGTCGGGCCAGACCGTGGAAGTGAAGGGGCCGAAAGGCACCCGCAGCTTCACCGCGTCAGACGACATCACGCTGACGATGGAAGAGGGCGCGATCAAGGTCGCGCCGCGCGGCACGTCCAAGCGGGCGCGCGAGCAGTGGGGCATGGCCCGGTCGATGGTGGACAACCTGGTGACCGGCGTGACCACGGGCTTCAAGAAGGAACTGGAAATCCAGGGCGTCGGTTTCCGCGCCGCTGTGGCCGGGAACGTGTTGAAGCTGTCGCTTGGCTACAGCCACGAGGTGAACTTCGACGTTCCGGCGGGCGTGACCGTCACCGCGCCGAAGCAGACCGAAATCGTTGTGGAAGGCATTGACCAGCAGCTTGTTGGTCAGGTCGCCGCGAACATCCGCGACTGGAAGCGGCCGGAGCCCTACAAGGGCAAGGGCATCCGCTACAAGGGCGAGTTCGTGTTCCGCAAGGAAGGCAAGAAGAAGTAAGGGCGTAGGGAAATGGCAAACAACAAGCGAGAGCTGTTCCTGAAGCGCCGGTTGCGCGTGCGGAACAAGATCAAGGCGATGTCGAACGGGCGGCTGCGCCTGTCGGTGCATCGGTCGAACAAGAACATCAGCGCGCAGCTCATTGATGATGTGCGCGGCGTGACGGTCGCCTCGGCCTCGTCTTTGGAAAAAGACCTGGGCGTGGTGGGCAAGAACAACGTCGAGGCGGCGGCCAAGATCGGTGCCGCGATTGCCGAGCGTGCGGTGAAGGCCGGGATCGAAGAGTGCTACTTTGATCGCGGCGGGTTCCTCTTTCACGGGAAGATCAAGGCTTTGGCCGATGCTGCCCGTGAAGGCGGCTTGAAGTTCTGAGGAGAGAGACATGGCAGAACGTGACAACCGCCGGGACGGAAACCGCGACAATCGTGGCGGCCGCGAGGAAACCCCGGAATTCGCAGATCGTCTGGTGGCGATCAACCGCGTGTCCAAGACCGTGAAGGGCGGCAAGCGGTTTGGCTTTGCGGCGCTCGTCGTGGTGGGTGACCAGCGTGGCCGCGTGGGCTACGGCAAGGGCAAGGCCAAGGAAGTGCCCGAGGCGATCCGCAAGGCGACCGAACAGGCCAAGCGCCAGATGATCCGCGTGCCGCTGCGCGATGGCCGCACCCTGCACCACGACATGGAAGGGCGCCATGGCGCCGGCAAGGTCGTGATGCGCACCGCCGTGGCGGGGACGGGCATCATCGCCGGCGGCCCGATGCGCGCGGTGTTCGAGATGCTGGGACTGCAGGACGTGGTGGCAAAGTCGATGGGGTCGAACAACCCCTACAACATGATCCGCGCGACCATCGACGGGTTGATGCAGGAAACCAGCCCCCGTCAGGTCGCGCAGCGCCGCGGCAAGAAGGTGGCCGACATCCTGAAGAAGCCCGAGACCGAAACGGTCGCTGAAGCGGTGGAGGCCTGATCGTGGCAAAGACGCCTGAAGCGGCAGCCCCGCAGAAGAAGACCATCGTGGTCAAGCAGGTGGCCTCGGCCGCCCGCCGCCCCGCCATCCAGACCGCGACCCTGAAGGGTCTGGGTCTGAACAAGATGAACCGGACGCGCGAACTTGAGGATACCCCTTCGGTGCGCGGGATGGTGAACAAGATCGCGCACCTGGTGCAGATCATCGAAGAGCGCGGCTGAGCCATTGGCACAGCCGCAGCCCCGGATCCGATCCGGGGCCTTGGGTGGCGGGAGGCCCCGGATCAAGTCCGGGGCTGCGACCCGCCGCATGAACCGCGTTCGGTTGGGGTGTCGCTTCCCCGACCGATTCCGGGCAAGGGAGTAGCGACATGAAACTGAATGAACTTTCCGACAACCCGGGTGCCGCCCGCAAGCAGAAGCGCGTGGCGCGCGGTCCCGGGTCGGGCAAGGGCAAGACCGCAGGGCGCGGGATCAAGGGCCAGAAATCCCGCTCGGGCGTGGCCATCGGCGGGTATGAGGGCGGGCAGATGCCGCTGTACCGCCGCCTGCCCAAGCGCGGTTTCAACAAGCCGAACAAGCTGCACTATGCGGTGGTCAACCTGGGTCTGATCCAGAAATTCGTGACCGAGGGCAAGCTGGATGCGAGCCTGCCCATCACCGAAGATGCGCTGATCGCTGCCGGTATCGTTCGGCGCAAGCTGGACGGCATCCGCGTGCTGGCCAAGGGCGAGGTCACCCAGGCGCTGACGCTGGACGTGACGGGCGCTTCTGCCCCGGCGGTCGAGGCGGTTGCGGCTGCAGGCGGTGTGCTGACGGTGGCACCAGTGCTTGCGCCGCACGGCAAGTCGCAGCGCAAGGCTGATTAAGAGGGTTGTGAGCCGGCAAGATGCTGCTTAGATACCCCTGAGTTTTCCCCGCCGCCGACCGGAGAACGGTTCGGCGGCGTTTCACATATGCGTCGGCATTTCACCCCGGCGTCAGCGCAGAAAGTACCGGACATGGCCTCTGCAGCAGAGCAAATGGCGGCAAACATAAGCTGGTCGGCCTTGGGCAAGGCCACCGATCTTCGCAGCCGCATCCTGTTCACCATCCTTCTGCTGATCGTCTATCGCGTCGGCACCTACATTCCCGTGCCGGGAATCGACAGCGTCAAGCTGCTTGCCTTCATGGACACCGCCAACCAGGGCATCGCCGGGATGCTCAACATGTTCACCGGGGGTGCCATCAGCCGGATGGGCATCTTCGCGCTTGGCATCATGCCCTACATCTCGGCCTCGATCATCGTGCAGCTTCTGGGGGCGCTGGTGCCGTCGCTGGAGCAGCTCAAGAAAGAGGGCGAGCAGGGCCGCAAGAAGATGAACCAGTACACCCGCTATGGCACGGTGCTGCTGGCGACCTTTCAGGCCTGGGGCATCGCGGTGTCGATCGAGGCGGGCGGGCTGGCGCAGGACCCTGGGCTGTATTTCAAGCTGGCCTGCGTGATCACCCTGGTCGGCGGGACCATGTTCCTGATGTGGCTGGGCGAGCAGATCACCGCGCGCGGCATCGGCAACGGGATATCGCTGATCATCTTCGTCG
>JAAFHX010000213.1 GCA_013297695.1 Rhodobacterales bacterium
CGATCAGATCGCGAAGCGCAGACCTTCCGATGAACAATGGCAGGCGACGGTCGTCAATGCAATGTGCCGGGATGGAACACATAATCGAGGTGATAGGCTTCCCGGCACAGTTCGGGGAACCGCTGGATGAACAAAAGGGCCAAATGGGGGGCGTCTGCGTTCTGCGCATCCTCCCAGCCGAAGTATTTCGTTTCATTTGCACCGGAATGCCGAGCGATCAATCGGCTATCCATACCGCCGGGCATGTTTTCATAGCGGTATTTCACGCCATCCGGCTCGGCGAACCGAGCCGGGAAAAGTTCGATCCGATAGGCCAGTGGGTAGTCATAGGGAAACACGAGAAGCCCATGAAAACCCTTTGCGTGCAGGATGCTCACCATTCGCAGAACGCGATGGCATCGCCGCCAGTAATCGTCGGGGATCGGCTTTGGCACCTCGTTGAAAATGCGGGACGGGGTCTGAAAGGTATTGCGCATTGCCTCACTCCCATGAGCACCCGACGATCATGCCGGGGCCACAGCCCGCTCCAGCAGGCGCTTCAGGTTGAACTGGATCGCCGTGTGTTCGAAGGCGGGTTCGTGGTCCGACAATGCCCCCCGGACATACCGTGGTTCCTGTGCGTAACCACTTTCGATCTGGACGACGGCCAGAATGTATTTTCCGGGTTCGTGCAGCGACGTGATGATCTCCTGCCGGGTCAGCATGACGGTGTCGGCGCCGTCGATGCGACCCTTGACCTCGATGAAGCGCAGATGCCCAGACTTAGGATCGAAAGAAGAGATGTCGTAGCCGACCTTCTGCGCGGACACGTCGCGCGGCTCATTGCCCAGCGCCCGCTCGACCTTGATGACCGCCTCCATGGCTTTCAGCTCGCTGACCCGCCGAGCCTCCGGGTCTTCGGCAAAGGCGCTGGCCTTGACCCCGCTTGCGGCGGCAGCCTTCGCCAAGAGCAGGCCCTTCGGCACGACGACCATGCCACCCCGCACCCGCGGCGGCTGGGCGGAGATGAAGCGTTCCTTCTCCAGCAGCTCCATCCGGCGTTTCAGTCGGTCGGCAAGGTCCTCGGCCCGGCGTTCGGCGTTCTGCCAATTCAGGCGGGTCTTTTTCCCGGCCTTCTCATCCTCGCGCAGTTCGGCGGCCCGGTTGTCCCAGAAGTTGATCTCCTTCTTTAGGCGAGCCTTCACTTCTTGCTCGACCTTGGCGACCTCGGGCAAGCGCCGCGCCTTTACCTCGGCCACGTGGCTCTGGGCGAGTTCGACCGTGGCAAAGCGGATCGCCGCCTTTTCCAGATCGTTCCGCAGCCAGTCCTCGTGCAGCTTGTCGGAAACCAGCGCGATTTCCTCTGCCGTGGCAGGCCGAAGGTTCAGGTGCGGGGCGATCCCCGCATTCACAGCTTTCCCGGTCTTGTCGATCGAGGCGAACTGCAGCTTCTCCGAGATGATGTGGGGTTTGCCAGTGCTGGTCGGGCGGCCATCCTGGACGCTGTGTTCCAGCAAGAAGATGGCCGACAGGTCCTGACCTGGGTCGGTTTCATCGACCATGACTGCACCCTGCTTCATCAGGTGATCGTACTGTTCGCGTACGATGCTGATCACGGCCTCCAGCAAAGGGTGGCCAGGGCAGACGAACGTTGCCACGGGCTGCTGGTTCACCTTGCCCTTCTCGAAGCAAATGCGTTCGTACTTCTTCTGAACTGGAGAGCCGGTGCCGATCTGCCGATCACGCTCGCGGATGCTGACCGGGACATGGGTGATCTCCCACCGCCCCTCTTCCCGTGGCTTGATCTGACCACCGAGGCGCTTGAACGCCTCGACAAAGAAACTCTGGATATGGTGCGGCTGCAGGCGCTGGGCCTCGGCGCGTTCCATGTCGATGCGGATTTCCTGCACTTTGGCAGCTGGCATCGTGTCGTTGGTCAGCGCCCGGCGCGCCAGAAGATCAAGCAGGTGCTTTTGATCGACGGCACCATCGACAGCCTGGAACAGCCGGGCCTTCACATCAGGCTGCTCGCCATACTGGATCGCTTCGAACAAGAGATCCTTTAGCGCCGTGCCGTCGAACAACTCGCCAAGGACGTCGTAAACCCGCCCGCCCAGCGCCTCTCGCGCGGCCTCGAGTTTTTCCAGAAGCCGAGCGTAGACCTCCCCTTCGCGCGTGTCGGCCGCCACGAGGTTCCAGAGGTGGCAAACCTCGGTCTGGCCGATACGGTGGATACGGCCGAACCGCTGCTCAATCTTGTTGGGGTTCCAGGGGAGGTCGTAGTTCACCATCAGGTGGCCACGCTGAAGGTTCACACCCTCACCGGCCGCGTCGTTCGCGATGAGCACTAGCATGTCGCGGTCCTGCATGAACCGCTCGACGATCTTCCGCCGATCCTCGCAGGACACGCCGCCATGGATCACCTCGACCGCATCGGCGCGGCCAAGACGCGACCTTACGCGATCATGCAGGTAGTAGAGGGTGTCCTTCGGCTCCGTGAAGATGATCAGCTTGCGGCGGTTGCCCTGCGAGTCAACCATCAGCTCATCATCGAGGATACGGTTCAGCTGCGACCACTTGGTGTCCTGGCCAGAGCTGAGAACGCCCAGCGCCATTCGTTCGAGGCCTTGGAGCGTTTCGACCTCAAGGGCGAGCTGATCGACGGTTTCCGCGGTCGTCGCGGTCGTGGAAATCCGATCTTCGATCTCGTCGATCTCGTCCTGGCCGAGCTCCTCTAGGTTCTGCAGGGCATCATCCGGCACGTCAGGGGCATCGAAACCGGACCTCTTGCCGCGAACCATCAGCCGCGCCTCGGCCAGTTCTGCCTCCAGCCGTTCGCGCCGCCTTTTCAGCGACTGGTAGATCGCGGCCGGTGAAGAGGCGAGGCGACGCTGAAGGATTTGAAGGGCAAAGCCGACGTTGTTCCGTTTCTTGCCATCCTCAGCCGCAAAACGCTGGACCCGGTTCATCTCGTTGCGAACGTACTCAGTCACAGCAGCGTAAAGCGCAGCCTCTTCGGGCGACAACTCGTACTTGACCGTATAGGCACGGCGCTCGGGGAAGAGCGGGCGGCCATCAAAGCGCAGCAGTTCCTCTTTCGTAAGGTGCCGCATCATGTCGGCAGTATCGGCGTAGTGAACGCCGTCGCGGAACCGGCCCTCGAACCGGTCACCATCCAGCAGCGCCATGAACAGCTGGAAGTCCTGCTCATGCCCATTGTGCGGGGTTGCCGACATCAGGAGCAGGTGACGGCAGGCTTCGCCGAGTTTCTGACCGACGCGATACCGCTTGGTGTATTTCGCCTCACCGCCGAAGTAGGTCGCGGACATGCGGTGAGCTTCGTCACAGATGATCAGATCCCACTCAGCCGCCTGCGCGAGCTTGTCCTGCAGTTCCTCATTACGAGCGAGAACATCAAGCCGAGCGATCAGTCGATTGCGGTCGCTGAACGGATTCCCAGAGCGAGAATTCTCGATCATGTCGCGGGTTAGGATGTCAAATTCCAGGCCGAACTTTTCCCCAAGTTCGTCTTGCCACTGTTCGACCAGACTACCCGGCGCAACAACAAGGCAGCGCTCAAGATCGCTGCGGGCGATCAGTTCCTTGATCAGGAGACCCGCCATGATGGTCTTTCCTGCACCCGGATCGTCGGCGAGAAGAAACCGCAACGGCTGGCGCGGGAGCATTTCGCCGTAGACCGCAGAAATCTGGTGCGGAAGCGGATCAACCAGGCTGGTGTGGATCGCAAGGTAGGGATCGAAGTAATGCGCCAGCTTGATCCGATTTGCCTCCGTGACAAGGCGCAGCATTTCGCCGTCAGCATCAAACGACCAGGCCCGCCCGCGAGCCTCGATTTGAATCCGAGCTTGATCATCGCGATAGAGGGTTGTCTCGGAAACGCCCGCTCCCGGCACACGATAGATTAAGTTTATGGCTTGATCGCCAATCCATTCAACGGAAACAACCTCTACCGGCTGACCGGGAACAACGCCGCGCAATTGAGCGCCATTCTTGATGTCCTCCAGGGCGGCCATTTTCTCTCCACTTCACGCACGATCAGATCAGATCGATTTCAAGAACCGCCATACACGGGCCAGATTACCAAAATGCTTGAAAAACCATTGCATTCGGCCCTTACAAGGTATGCGGACGAAGCGCGGGCGACAAGCCTGTCAAACACTGCTTTGGATAGGAACTGGTGCCGCAAGAGGCGGCACCCTATCATTCCCCCACCACCCTCAGCCTCGGCTTCAGCATCTCACCCACGGCGTTGACCCCGGCACGCAGGGGTGCGTCGATAAGGTGGGCGTAGCGCTGAGTGGTGCCGATCTGGGTGTGGCCAAGGAGGCGGC
>JAAFHX010000214.1 GCA_013297695.1 Rhodobacterales bacterium
GGAGTTCTGCAATCCTGGTTCTTCCGCCGCCGGGGAAGGTGCGACACGTGCAGGAAGGCGGAAACGGCTCATGCAGGGATCACCTCGTCGATCCCGGTCAGGACAAGTTCCGCAACTTCAAGCTGGCGTGTGATGGCATCCGCCACCAGCCGACCGCCGGGTGCTTTGGCGTTGGCGCGGGCCGCTGGCCCAAGGGGACCGTGGTAACCCAGTTGTTCGAGGATCCTCGAATGCGGGATGATCACGTCGAGATGATCGAGACGCAGGATCTCTTGCAGCACGTCCTGGTCGCGCTTTGGCAGTTGAGCCATTCCCCCTTCCCGGGTTGCGGCGTCGATGATCTTCGGCCCCGCGTCCATGACGAGGACCCGGACTGCCGGGAACCGCTCGCCCTCGGCAATCGAGGCGCGGAGGTCGTCCATCCAGAGGACGGCGCGATGGGTCATTTCCCATTCGGCGTAGACGGGGCGAGCAGGGATCAGCACGAGGTCGGAGATCAGGCAGAAGTCCTCAGTGTCGGTGTGGGTGCCCGGCCGGGTGTCGATCACGACGAGATCGACGCTACGCGATTCCTCGGCCTCGAGGAGCGACAGAAGCCCTTCAACACTTTCCGGTGGCGAGAGGATCGCCAGGCTCTCCGGCCAGTCGGGCTTCTGCGCGCTCTCCCAAGCGGCCAGTTCGAAACTGTCGCGCCAGCGGCCGAGTTGAGCATTCACATCACCGTCGATCAGGGTGACGCGGCGCCCAAGGTTCAGTGCTGCAGATGCGAGAAGCATGGCGGTTGTGGTCTTGCCCGAGCCGCCTTTGGTCTGCACGATGGTAATAACTTGCATGAAATGACGCCTCCACAAACGGTACTCACTACCCCTGGCATCGACGCCCGGCGCTCTTTCATCACGCTGCGGAAGACGATGCACCGAAAGCAGGGCAAGGCAGAGCGAAGCCTTTGTAAAGGCGTCACTAATCCGTCCGGCGTCCGGTGCGCTGTTTAGGCATAAGGTTGCAGAAACGTCAAATGGGATGTGCTGCAAGTTGTAACACAGCGCCGTGGCCATCATGTTTCTTAAGGATTCCCGCAACTACAATGCTGCGGCGCGGCGTCCGAGCGCTCCTTCGGCCTGCCCGCAATCGCGGCTATCTGCCTTCCGGCCCGTATGACGGTTTGCATGTCCGCATGCTTGCATAGGTGACAGGCTGCGCATCTGCCCTGAAACAAGTCCGCATGGCTGGTCCCAAGGCAAGGCGACAGCAGACCTGCGTCGGGGAACGATCTCGAACTTGACCCGCCAACCGCCTGCATGCCGGACAATCTGCCTGCTTGCCAGTTCGCCCAGTGACGGGTTGACGCTGCCCCATCCAGCTTGTGGCTTCATGCCCAAAGCCATTCATATTCTGCCATTTTCCGCCATGGGCAGGCCTCAAAGCGACCGGAGACCCATTCCCCGGCCCCTCTTCCCCTCCCGGGCAGCCCTTCCTTCAGACTGTCGTGCCCGTCCCAACAGTCCCTCGTGGAGGAACCGTACACTTCTGGAAAGCCCAAGGTTTCAAGGCGCTCGACCACTCCGCTCTCGCGCCAAGCGGAGGCCTGACGGCCGGGCGCAGGGATGCAGTCGGCGGGCCAGCCGCCGACCCCTGACGCCATATGGAGTCCTCACCGGCTGTCCGGTTTCCGCAGGCGGGCTCCTCTTCGGAGGAGCGGAAACCGGCCGGTGAGGACGGTTGGCAGAAACGGTGGTGTGTGGTACATGATGCGCAACGACTACAAAACATATGTAATGATGCAATGCCCCGCTCACGCCTGACCTCTGCCGAGACTGCCGCCATCAAGGCGCGGCTCCTTGCTGGCGAGAGCGTCGCGGCCGTGGCGAGGTCGATGGGCCGTTCCCGCCAGGCGCTGTCTCGGATCAAGGGCAGCCTTGACCGGAAGGAGGTGCGGCGGCTTTCGGTGAAGCTGAACATCCGCATCACGGAAGACGAGCATGCAGCCTTTCAGGCGGTTGCCGGGGCAAGTGGTCTGACGGTTTCCGAGGCAGTCAGGCATCTGGTCAGACAGGCAAGCGATCGTCTGGCCATCCAGGCAGACGAGTTGGATGCCATCGCTGTAGCCAGGCGGGAGTTGTCGGCCGTTGGCAACAACCTCAACCAGATCGCCCGTCTGGGGGCGGTCGGTCGTCTGACCTGGAATGCCCGCGATGCCGCCCTCGTGCGCAAGGTGGGGGCGCGGGTCGATGACCTTGTCGAAGAGGTCGTCCACCTTCTCTCGGCGCTGAGAGCCAAGCAGGGACTTGGTGATCTAGCCTCTCCACTCGCTCCTGTCGCTGTCGCCTTTGCCGAGGCACCGAAATGACCCGCTCTCCTTCCGTCGAGGATCTGGTTCTCGGTCATGTTCTCGACGACCGGCGTCGTGGGCGCGGCGGTGGCGACGGCGCGTCGTCCCGTCTCGGCACGCGCAAAGAACGCCAGACCCGGGCGCTTCTGCGAAACGCTGGAGGACCACGCGGCTGGCAGTCGGTCGTCAAACGAATTGCAGGTGGCAGCGCCCGAACGCCGCAGGAGTTGAAGCGCCTTCTCGACTATGTGGCCCGGGCAGACGGCGTGCAGAGCACCTGGTGCAATCTGGCGGGCTATGAGCGCGACTTCGATCCCGCGCGAACGGAGCGTACGGCGGATATCTGGTCTTCGACCTGGACAGGCGCGCCGCGCCGGGGACATGCCGATCACATCGTTCTGAGTTTCCCGCGCGGGGTGGACGCCGAGCGCGCCGAGGTCATCGCCCGGGAATGGGGGCAGGCTATGTTCGGGTCTGGTGAGTATGGGGATGTCTAGCGCTATGTCGCGGCGCTTCACAAGGACACCGACCACCTGCACGCGCATTTCGTGGTCGACAAGCATGGCATCGAGGAAGGTCGCTTCCTGTCGATCTGTCGTCATGCCGCGCTGAACTTCGATGTGATGCGCGAGCTTCACGCCGAGATCAGCCAGTCGCATGGGCTGAACATCCTCGCCTCTTCGCGTCTTTCCCGCGGCATCGTCGAGAACCCGCCACGTCAGTCCGAGCTGCGTGCATCGCGGGAGGGCGGGAAGTCCACGCCCCCTCCCCCGCCGCCGCTGTCCGACGGAGAGCGGAGCCGACGGCTTGCTGCGTTGCGGGGCTTTGCTCGCGAATACGAAACCCTGGGCGAGCTTGCCGGTCTTGCCGCCGCAACTGGCACCGAGGCGAACGCCTCTTCCTACCTTTCCCGGCTGGCCCGAGCGCTTGGCGCTTCTGCCGCCGCTCTCAGACAAGGAGTTCCCCTGATGCCCGATCACTCGCTTCATGCCGAAGGCGACCCCGCCGCACGGGTTGAGGCTGCGCGCAGCGAGATGATCGCTTCCGCCACCGAGGCCTGGGAGGCGATCCGTGCCATGGAACCCTCGGCCGAACGGGTTGACCTTGAACGGAGTTTTGCCGAGCAGGCCCGCGCCTCCCTGAAACTCGCGCCCGACAGCATACTCCTCGCAGAGCATGCCCAGGTTGCCGACCGGAACACCGATCCCTATTACAACTCGACCCTCGCCTCGCTTGCGCGGCTGGACCAAGGCCAGACCGAGGGGGTTTCCCTCGACGAAGGCCTGCGCGCGACCCTTGCTCATGTTCGCGACGAGATCGGCGAACGGCTGACGGCGCTGTTCTCGATCCGGGAAGATGAGCTTCGCATAGCCGGCACGTCCGTCGAGGAAATGGTCGCCCGCTTCAGTTTGGCCGAGCGAAGCGAAGGCCAGCGGGCGAGCTGGATCACTGAGCAGCCGAACACGATGCAAAAGGTGTTCTGGATGGAAACAGAGCGCGCGCTTGGCCAAGAAGTTCGGGCAGAAGTCGCTGCCTTCAATTTAGCGCCAGAGTTGACCGAGGCCGTCGCGCGCGACCAGTTGCTCACCGCCGATCGCCACATGAAGCTCTCCGAGGTGCCCGCGCTGGAAGCCATCGTCGACCGCCTGCATGACACCCTGAAACCCGAGGATCTCGACCGCGTCCGGTCCGGCGATCTCGCCCCGCTCAACGAGCAGGTCCGAGATTTAGCGCTCAGGGCTGCCGTGGCGCATGAACTGAAGAATGAGGGTGACCTCGGTCAATCGGGAGAGGTCGGACCCTGGGCGGACCTGGCACGGGCGCAGCATCGCGCCGCCGAACTGGGGCAGCGCGACCGCGCCGTCGAACGCGACACCGGCCACGAACTCTGAGGACAGACCCATGCTTTCGAATCTCGACACCGCCTGGCGGTATCCGCTGGCGCTGCTCCTTGGCCTGCTGACCGGTCTCTACATCGGCGGCAT
>JAAFHX010000215.1 GCA_013297695.1 Rhodobacterales bacterium
GTGCTGATGTGACGGTGGACGCCGCAATCCGGCTGGTCGGTCGGGCCCTGGCGCGCAAGGTGATGATCGCCACGGCAGAAAGTTGCACCGGCGGGCTGATCGCCGGGGCGATCACCGATATCGCCGGGTCTTCGGCAGTTTTCGACCGGGGCTTCGTCACCTATTCCAACGCTGCCAAGCAGGACATGCTGGGCGTGCAGACCGGCACCCTGATCGCCCACGGCGCAGTATCGGAACAGGTCGCGGCCGAAATGGCCGACGGCGCATTGTCCCGCTCTGCCGCCACGCTGGCCGTATCGGTCACCGGCATCGCCGGCCCCGGCGGGTCCGAGTTCAAGCCCGAAGGCCGCGTCTGCTTCGGCCTCGCGGTGCAGGGCCGCCCGACCGTGACCGAGACGGTCGAATTCGGGCCGATAGGCCGCGCGCAGGTGCGGCGGGCGACGGTCGAGCATGCGCTGGCGCTGCTTGACGGGGCACTTGTGTAACGACCCGGCAGACCCTGCACAGGTGCAGCCGCCGACGCGCGTGCGTCATCGCGGGTTTTCATGCCCGGCACCTGATGCGGGCTGCAGTAGTTGCTCACGCTGTTCCGGTCGCCGATGACGCATGCCGGGATTGGCCAAACCGCTGGTGGTGGCTGCGGTGACCCCCGGGCGATTCAGATCGCGCGCTTGACCATGCCATAGCTGCGGGTCGACCCGGCGAAGGCGCTATCGGTTGAAACCCTGCCGGCAGGGGCAGCGTGATCAACGCCTCCCTCATTGCGCCGTTGCGGACCAAAACGGCAGAGCGGCGCGTGGTGAAGACCCGACCCCTGCCGGACCTTGGACGGACCTCGCCCGTCACTTCGCCCGCCGTCCCGCACCGGGTGTCAGGGCGGGCGTCAGCGCACCGGCGGGCGTCGTCGCCTTGGCGGCTTGCCCCGGCCGCCGGCCCGGAACCTCGCGGGTCGCTGCCCGCTTCATCCTTGCCACGGTTGCCTGCAACCGCGCCCGATTGCCCCGGCGGCTGCTTCGACGACCCTGAAAAACGGCCTCAGGCCACACCCGTCTGCTGCCCGGACCGGCAAGGTGCAGGGGGTCAGGGCAAGGAAAGCCGGTCCGGCACGCAGTCTTCTGCGGCAACCTGATGACGGCGGTGCCCCTGTCACCTCTTCCTGCGCGTGCGAAGGATGGCGGGTTGCGCCGGGGTGGCAAACTTGGTTTCGTCCATGGCAGGAAACCAGGCAGGGGGAGCGGGCCGCCATGGGCAAGTTTGTGACGCTGACAACCGAAGATTCCACGCATCTGCGGGCCTATCGGTCCGATCCCGCCGGAATGCCGCGCGGTGGCGTGGTGGTGCTGCAGGAGATATTCGGGGTCAACCACCAGATTCGCAGTGCGACAGACCGGTTTGCGGCGCTTGGCTATCTGGCGATCGCCCCGGCGGTGCAGGACCGGATGATGCCAGGCTTTGAAACCGATGACTATTCGCCCGAAGCCTTCGGCAAGGCCCGACAGTTCATCGGCGGCTTCAGGCCGGACCTTGCGCTGCTGGACATCAAGGCGGCCATTGCCGAGGTTGCACCTGCCGGAAAGGTCGGGATCACCGGATACTGCTTTGGCGGGATGCTGACATGGCGGGCCGCCCACGCGGGCCTCGGCCTGTCGGCGGCATCGGGCTACTACGGCGGCGGCGTGCCCGGCTACATCGACGCGGCACCGCAGGTTCCCATCGAGATGCATTACGGGGATCGTGACGCGGGCATTCCCCTGGAACAGGTCGAACAGCTTCGGGCGCGCTATCCCGAGGTCGCCGTGCACATCTATCAGGCGGACCACGGCTTTTTCAACGACGAACGAAAGCCGACCTTCGACGCGGCTGCCGCGACCGTGGCTTTCGCGCGCACGGCCGAGTTCTTTGCGCATCACCTTGCGGCATGACCGGGGGCACCAGGGGGACGGAAGCCTGGCCGGAGGTGGCCGCCGCCCTGACAGCGGCGCAGCAGGCCGTAGCCACTGCGGCGGCCGCCCCCCTTTCCGCGCGGCATGCGCTTCATGCCGCCGTGCTGATCGACCGGATCACCGACCCGGTCTTTGCCCGGCGATCCCTTCTGGCTTTGCCGGACCTGGCGACGACCCGCGACATTCCGGCCTTTCGCGCTGCCCTGGGCATCTGCGCGCCTGCGCTCGACCCCATCCTTGCGCTTGCGGGGGGGACCGCGCCGCACGTTCGGCTTGAAGTCTTGCCGGAAAAGGTCGCCCCCGAAGCCTTCGGCAGCCTGCCGGTCGCCGACCTCATGGTCAGTCTCTACAATCAGGGCAGCGTGCCACGACTCATGCTGGTCGCGCAGGATCGTGCCGGGGTCCCGATGCAGGACCTGCTGCACGGGGCCATCCGCTGGTGGACCGGAACGCTGGGCACCACGGGCGGCACGGGCCACCCGGACTGAATCCCGTTTCGACGGCTTTGCCTGAAACATGGGCAGCAGGGCTGCCGCCGCGCCGGGTTGATCACGGCGCGCGTGCGGGAACCTCTTGGCATCGAAAAATGTTGCGCGCAGACTTGACCTGCGGGCGCAGTCGCCCGACCTTCAGGGCGCTTTTGCAAGCAGATGCCCCCGGGTAGGCATGTTTCCCGAAACCTGCGGAAAAGGACACAACAGAAGATGCACAGAACCCTGATCGCCTCCTTCCTCGCTGCGGCGGCTTTCGCGGTCGCCCTTGGGTCACCTGCCAGGGCTGCCGACCCCGAGTTGATCGTCTTTGACTGGGCAAGCTTCCAGAATGACGATCTGGTCAAGGATTACGTCGCCAAGTATGGTCAGGGGCCCACCTTTGCGCTGTTCGGGGACGATGACGAGGCGTTCCAGAAGGTTTCTTCCGGGTTCAAGGTCGATGTGGTGCATCCCTGTTCGCAGATGGTATCCAAGTACCGTGATGCCGGGCTGATCGAACCCTGGGACGTGTCGCGCATTCCCGAATACGTCAATATCGCGCCGCGTTTCCTGAATTCGGCGATCTACAAGGATGATGCGGGCGTCTGGTACATCCCGACCGACTATGCCTACACCGCCATCGCCTACAACGCCGACAAGGTGACGGCCGAGGACGTGGCGTCGCTGAACGTCTTCATCGACCCGAAGTTCGCGGGCCGGGTCTCTCTGCCGGACAACACCGATGACGTGTGGTCGCTGGCGCTGCTGGCCACCGGGGTCACCGACTGGACCACGACGACCGACGAACAGTTCCAGGCAGCCGCAGCCTGGCTGCGCCAGGCCCATGCCAATGTCCGCGCCTACTGGACCGACCCGTCGGAACTGGCACAGTTGATGGCCTCGGGCGAGGTGCTTGTGGCATGGTCGTGGAACGACGTCATCCCGATCCTGCGGGGCGACGGGTTCAACGTCGGCTTCCAGCGGCAGGCCAAGGAAGGCGCGGCGTCGTTCTTCTGCGGCTTTGTCAACATGAAGAACGCGCCCGGAAAAGAAGACAAGGCCTATGACTTCATCAATGCCTGGCTGGCGCACGGTTCGGCCAAGGTGCTGCTGGATACGGTCGGCTATGCCCATTCCAACGATGCCGCGATGGCCGAAATCTCGATCGACGAACTCAAGGCAGGCGAGGTCGATCCGATCACCACGACCCTGCTTGCCCAAACCCCGATCGACGCTGCGCTGCGCGACCGGATGCTGCAGGAATTCGAGATGATCAAGTCGGGCTTCTGATCCAGCCCGATCCCTGCCGGGAAGGCGCCCGGGTCGGCCCCGGGCGCCCTTTTTCATTCCACGCGGAGCACTGATTTTTCGCAGAAAAATCGCCTCTTCCCGCAAAGGCTTGCGACGGCGGCAGGGTGTCTCTATATTGGTGCTGTCCGGGGCAACCCGGACTATGGCGATAAACGCACCCGTAATACGCGGCTCGGACCCGGGGGCGGTACCCGGCGGCTCCACCAACACTCCCTCATTGGGGGCGGAGGGGGCCGAAACAGGATCGACGAACGTCTAAAGGGGCCAGCTTTCGCTCGGTAGGTACCACCGTTATCGGACCATGATCACAGTTGCCAATGACAACCGTGCTCCGGTGGCGCTGGCTGCGTAAGCAG
>JAAFHX010000216.1 GCA_013297695.1 Rhodobacterales bacterium
CCGTCGGCGATCAGGAAGGAGGTTGACCGCAGATGGTCGGCGATCACCCGGTGATGGGTCTTGCCGGGGCCGTCGGGGTCGGTGGAGGTCGCATGCGCAGAAGCCTCGATCAGGCTGCGCATCAGGTCGGTGTCGTAATTGTCATGCTTGCCCTGCAGCAGCGCGCCGATCCGCTCCAGCCCCATGCCGGTGTCGATCGAGGGCTTGGGCAACCCGGTGCGGCTGCCGTCGGCAAACTGCTCGAACTGCATGAAGACCAGGTTCCAGATTTCGATGAACCGGTCGCCGTCCTGTTCGGCAGACCCCGGCGGGCCGCCCCAGATGCTGGGGCCATGGTCATAGAATATCTCGGTGCAGGGGCCGCAGGGGCCGGTGGGGCCCATCATCCAGAAATTGTCATTGGTGGGAATGCGGATGATCCGGTCATCGGTCAAGCCCGCGACCTTCTTCCACAGA
Organism: Rhodobacterales bacterium; assembly: GCA_013297695.1. Lineage (GTDB taxonomy): Bacteria > Pseudomonadota > Alphaproteobacteria > Rhodobacterales > Rhodobacteraceae > Aliitabrizicola. The sequence continues at coordinate 457 of JAAFHX010000216.1, forward strand.
TCAGCCGCCTCGTCATCGGTATGATAGACGGTGACCAGCAGCTTGTCTTTCGGAATGCCGTAGTCCTTTGTCAGCAACTCCCAGGCGAAGGGGATCGCCTGATCCTTGAAATAGTCGCCAAAGCTGAAGTTCCCCAGCATCTCGAAAAAGGTATGGTGCCGCGCGGTATAGCCCACGTTGTCCAGGTCATTGTGCTTGCCGCCCGCGCGCACGCATTTCTGCGCTGTCGTCGCACGGCGGTAGTCGCGCGTCTCGACCCCCGTGAACAGGTTCTTGAACTGCACCATGCCCGAATTGGCGAACATCAGCGTCGGGTCGTTGCGGGGAACCAGCGGGCTGGAAGGCACCACCTGATGGCCGTTGCGGGCGTAGAAATCGAGGAAGGTCGAGCGGATATCGTTCAGCGACGGCATGGGGGTGCGGGGCCTCTCTGTCGGCAGATGGCAATCGGCCTTGGGTTTATCCCCAGCCGCCGGGCCTGTCCACCGCCAGACGCCTGCGAATGCAAAAGGCCGGGGCTTTACGCACCCGGCCCCATGCTTTCTGCGGCAGCACCGGATCAGTCCTCGACGACGTCCTCACCCTTGATCGAGAAATCCAGACCATGTGCCGCGCGGATCCTGTCTTCGATCTCCAGTGCCATGCCCGGATTCGAGCGCAGGTACAGCTTGGCATTCTCGCGCCCCTGTCCGATCCGCTCATCGCCATAGGAATACCAGGAACCCGACTTTTCGACCACGCCGGCCTTCACGCCCAGATCTACGAGTTCGCCGGTCTTGGAAATGCCTTCGCCATACATGATGTCGAACTCCACCTCCTTGAACGGGGGCGCGACCTTGTTCTTCACGACCTTGACGCGGGTGGCGTTGCCCACGACCTCGTCGCGGTCCTTGATCGCGCCGGTGCGGCGGATGTCGAGCCGGACAGACGCATAGAACTTCAGCGCGTTGCCGCCGGTGGTGGTCTCGGGGCTGCCGAACATCACGCCGATCTTCATGCGGATCTGGTTGATGAAGATCACCATGCAGTTGCTGCGCCCGATGCTGGCGGTCAGCTTGCGCATCGCCTGGCTCATCAGGCGGGCCTGGCTGCCCATCTGCATGTCGCCCATGTCACCCTCGATTTCCGACTTGGGCGTCAGCGCCGCAACCGAATCGACGACCACCAGGCTCACCGCGCCCGACCGCACCAGCGTATCCACGATCTCCAGCGCCTGTTCGCCGGTGTCGGGCTGGCTGATCAGCAGCTCGTCCAGGTTCACGCCAAGCTTCTTGGCGTATTGCGGGTCAAGCGCGTGTTCGGCATCGACAAAGGCGCAGACGCCGCCTTTCTTCTGTTCCTCGGCCACCACATGCAGCGTCAGCGTCGTTTTCCCTGAGCTTTCCGGCCCGTAGATTTCGATGATCCGCCCCTTCGGCAGCCCGCCGATGCCAAGCGCAATGTCAAGCCCAAGCGAGCCGGTCGAGGTCGCCTCGACATCCATCACCGCATTGTCGGCCCCCAGCCGCATGATGGAGCCCTTGCCGAACTGGCGTTCGATCTGGGCCAGCGCGCTTTCCAGCGCCTTCGCCTTGTCCATGTCGCGCTTTCCGTTCAAATCGAGAAGGCTGGCAGTAGCCATGTGTGCGTTCCTTATCCCACAACCGGTCATGAGCGGCAATCGCCGAGCTTGTTCTTGTCTTGTTCCGCAGGTATGAGAGCAAAGCGGGAACAAATCAATCGCATTCTCATCAAATTCAGTGTTTTCAGAAATGCGTTAAGGGAGTGTTTACAGCGCCCGGTTGTACTGCGCAGGCAAGGGAGGAGTGGGATGCTGGTGTTCTGGGATCAGGGCCTTGCCGTGCTGGCAACACCCAAGACGGGATCGACCGCGCTTGCCGCCGCGCTGGAGCCGCTGGTCGCCCTGTCGGTGCTGCGGCCGCCCTTGCTGAAACATACCACGGTGCACCGCTATCACCGCTTTGTCGGCCCCTGGCTGGAGGCGGCCTCGGGGCGCGACTTCACTGTGGTTGCCTTGATGCGCGAACCACGCGACTGGCTGGGAAGCTGGTACCGGTTCCGGCGCCGCGACGATGTGCCGGACTCTGCCCGCAGCACGCGGGGCCTCAGCTTTGACGACTTCGTTCAGGGCTATTGCCGCACCCCGCAGCCAGAGTTCGCGGCGGTGGGTGCACAGTCGCAGTTCCTCAGCCCGCGCCAGGGGCGCGGAGTGGACCGGCTGTTCAGGTATGAGAACTTCGGGGATTTCGTCGGCTTTCTGGAGGATCGCCTGCAGCAGCGGATCGACCTGCCCCGCGTCAACGTCTCACCCGCCGCACCGCTGGCGTTGACCTGCGCCACCGAGGCTGCGCTGCATCACCATGCGCGGGCGGACTTTGCGCTTTACAGGTCGCTTGCGCCCGGCTGAAGGCCCGTTGCCTGGCAGGGTCAGTGCAACTGGTTCTGAACGGTGGCCGTAAGGTCGTTCAGCGAAAAGGGTTTCGGCAAAAAGACCGAATTCGGGATGCGATCCTGCGTATCGGCAAAACTGTCCTCGGCATAGCCCGAGACGAAAACCACCTTTACATCGGGCCGGTCTTCCAGTGCCTTGCGCACCCAGCTTGGGCCATCCATGCCCGGCATCACCACATCGGTGACAAAGATGTCCACATCGACCGACGGGTCTTCCAGCGCCCGCAGGGCTGCCTCGGCGCTGTCGGCCTCGATCACCGTGAAGCCGCGCAGCCGCAGCGCCCGCGAGGCGAAGGCGCGCACCGGTGCCTCATCCTCGACCAGCAGCACGACGCCGCCTGCCGACCGGACCGGGCCGCGTTTCGCCTCGGGCTCGGCGACGATGACGGCGTCCTGCTGCATGTCGTTGATCGGGAAATAGATATCGAACGTCGTGCCCTGCCCGACCGCGCTGTCGACAAAGATGAACCCGCCGCTTTGCTTGACGATCCCGTAGGCGGTGGAAAGGCCAAGCCCGGTCCCTTCGCCGGGCCGCTTTGTGGTGTAGAACGGCTCGAAGATCTTCGTCAGCCGGTCCTCGGGAATGCCGATGCCGGAATCGCGCACCGAGATCAGCGCATAGTCCCCCGGGGGCACGACGGCGCGGTCCCGCCGCAACTCCTCGGTCAGGGTGACCTGCCGGGTGTCGATCCGGATGACGCCGCCTTGCGGCATCGCATCGCGCGCATTCACCACAAGGTTCATCAGAACCTGTTCAAGCTGTCGCTTGTCGGCCCGGATCGCCCCCATCCGCGTTGCCTGGCGCAGGTCAAGCTGAACCCGCTCTCCCACCAGACGGTTCAGAAGATGCGTCAGATCCGACAGAACCTCGGGCACATCCACGCGTTCCGGCTTGAGCGTCTGCTTGCGCGAAAAGGCCAGAAGCTGGCTGACCAGGGCCGCCGCGCGGTTGGCGTTCTGATGTATCTGCACCAGATCTGCGTATTCCGACCCGTCCCGGTCATGGCGCAGCAGCAACAGGTCGCAATGCCCGGAAATGGCGGTCAGAAGATTGTTGAAATCATGTGCGATGCCGCCCGCGAACTGGCCGATGGCCTGCATCTTCTGGCTTTGCGCAAACTGCGCCTCCAGCG
>JAAFHX010000217.1:0-813 GCA_013297695.1 Rhodobacterales bacterium
CTGCGGGCGAAGGGATTTGTCTGGAACGACGGTCGGCGGTGGGGCGGTGCGTGCAAGCACGCACCCTACGGGCGGCTGTAGGGTGCGTGCTTGCACGCACCGCCCCGGCGTCACCCCGCCCGGCTTTGCCGCTTGCGCTCGTTCGGGTCCAGAAACCGCTTGCGCATCCGTACCGTCTTGGGTGTGACCTCGACCAGTTCGTCATCGTCGATATAGGCGATGGACTGTTCCAGCGACAGCTTGACCGGAGTGGTCAGGCGGACGGCCTCATCCGTGCCGCTCGCGCGGACGTTGGTCAGTTGCTTGCCTTTCAGCGGGTTCACTTCCAGATCGTTGTCGCGGTTGTGTTCACCGATGATCATGCCGGTATAGACCGGTTCCTGCACGCCGATGAAGAAGTGGCCGCGATCTTCCAGTTTCCACATCGCGTAAGCCACCGAGATGCCGGTTTCCATGCTGATGAGCACGCCCGCGCGGCGGCCTTCGATCGGGCCCTTGTGCGGGGCCCAGGCGTGGAACACGCGGTTCAGCACGCCGGTGCCGCGCGTGTCGGTCATGAACTGGCCGTGATAGCCGATCAGCCCGCGCGAGGGGACATGCGCGATGATCCGGGTCTTGCCGACGCCGGCCGGTTTCATCTCGATCAGGTCGCCGCGACGCGGGCCGGTGATCTTTTCGATCACGGCGCCGGTGAATTCGTCATCCACGTCGATGGTGACTTCCTCGATGGGTTCATGCTTGACCCCGTCGATGTCACGGAAGATCACGCGCGGGCGCGAGATTGACAGCTCGAACCCCTCGCGCCGCATGTTT
>JAAFHX010000217.1:823-3973 GCA_013297695.1 Rhodobacterales bacterium
AGCACGCCCATCTGCAACTCGCCGCGGCCCGCCACCTCGAAGGCGTCGCCGCCGGGGGTATCGGTGACCTTGATCGCCACGTTGATCTCGGCCTCTTTCATCAGGCGTTCGCGGATGACGCGCGACTGCACCTTGGTGCCGTCTTTCCCGGCAAGCGGGCTGTCGTTGATGCCGAAGGTGACCGAGATCGTCGGCGGGTCGATGGGCTGCGCGGGCAGGGGAATGTCGATCTCGGGCGCGCAGAGGGTGTCGGCCACGGTGGCCTTCATCATGCCCGCGATGGTCACGATGTCGCCCGCAACCGCCTCGTCGATGGGGGTGGAGGCAAGGCCGCGGAAGGCGAGGATTTTCGAGACGCGGAACTGTTCCAGCTTTTCACCGGTGCGCGACAGCGCCTTCAGCGTGTCGCCGACCTTGAGCGTGCCTTCCTCGACCCGGCCCGTGAGGATGCGGCCGATGAAGGGGTCGGCGGACAGGGTGGTTGCCAGCATGCGGAACGGCTTGTCGGCATTGGCGATCTGTTTCGGCGCGGGCACATGGGCCACGATCAGATCGAACAGCGCGTTCAGGTTCTCGCGCGGGCCATCCAGTTGCGTGTCGGCCCAGCCTGCCCGGCCCGAGGCATACAGATGCGGGAAATCAAGCTGGTCGTCGTCGGCACCCAGGTTGGCGAACAGGTCGAACACCTCGTTCAGCGCGCGGTCGGGTTCGGCATCGGCCTTGTCGACCTTGTTCAGCACCACGATGGGGCGCAGGCCAAGCGCCAGCGCCTTGGAGGTGACGAACTTGGTCTGCGGCATCGGGCCTTCGGCGGCATCGACCAGCAGCACCACGCCATCGACCATCGACAGGATCCGTTCCACCTCGCCGCCGAAATCGGCGTGGCCGGGAGTGTCGACGATGTTGATGCGCACGCCATCATGTTCGACGGAGGTACACTTTGCCAGGATGGTGATGCCGCGTTCGCGTTCGATGTCGTTGCTGTCCATCGCGCGTTCGGTCGTGGCCTGGTTTTCGCGGTAGGTGCCCGACTGCTTCAGCAGTTCATCCACCAGCGTGGTCTTGCCATGGTCGACATGGGCGATGATGGCGATGTTGCGAAGCTCCATCGGGGGCGTCTTTCTTCATGGGCAAGGTTGGCGCGGCATTAGCCGATGCAGGGCGGAAAGGCCAGCGATCAATTTCGCAGCCGCAGCGTCAGAAGGCGATGTAGCGGTCGCGACGGTGGTTGACGGCCAGAAACAGGTTGAAGGTGGCGGCACCAAGGAAACTCCAGACCAGCAGGACGGGGTCGATCATCAGCGCAGCCACGGCGAACAGCGCCACGTCGAAGGCCAGTTGCACATACCCCGCCTGAATGCGGAACCGATCCTGGATCAGCAGCGCGACGATGGCAAAGCCGCCGAAACTGCCGCCGTGGCGCACCACCGAAAGGGCGGAAAAGCCGAACAGCGTGCCGAACAGCAGCGCCGCGAAGGCCGGTTCGATCTGGCCGAACTGGATCCAGCGGGGCAGGAGGGCGGTTGCAAGCGTCAGGAGCGCCACCGAGACGAAGGTCTTGAACGCAAAGACCGCCCCCATGCGCCGGTAGCCGAGCCAGAGGAAGGGCAGGCTGAGGCCGAAATAGACCGCCGGAAAAGGCAGCCCGCTGGCGCGGCTGACAAGAACCGAAAGGCCCACGGTCTGACCGGTGACGAACCCCATATGCGTCATGATAAGGATACCGACCGCGCCGATACAGACGCCAAAGGCGATGCCCTGGATATCCTCGATCAGGCTGTGGCGGGTGGGGTCGGTCATCGGCGTCTTCTCCTGTGAACGGGGATAGCACGGGCGCGGATTTGGGTCAACAATACTGACCTTAAATTCTGCGCGGAAAAAAGGGGGACCGCCTGCGCCGCCCCCCCGTTCCGGTTCAGCCGACCAGAGCCTTGTTCAGATACTCGTCCACCTTTTCCAGATAGCCGATGGTGGTCAGCCATTTCTGGTCGGGGCCGACCAGCAGGGCGAGGTCCTTGGTCATGAAGCCGTCCTCGACCGCATCGACCGTCACCTTTTCCAGCGTTTCGGCAAAGCGCAGCAGGTCTGCGTTCTGGTCCAGTTTGGCGCGATGCTTGAGGCCCCCGGTCCAGGCGTAGATCGAGGCGACCGAGTTGGTCGATGTCTGTTCGCCGCGCTGGTGCTGGCGGAAGTGGCGGGTGACGGTGCCGTGCGCCGCCTCGGCCTCGACCACCTTGCCGTCGGGCGTCATCAGGACCGAGGTCATCAGGCCAAGCGAGCCAAAGCCCTGCGCCACGGTATCCGACTGCACGTCGCCGTCATAGTTCTTGCAGGCCCAGACATAGCCGCCCGACCATTTCAGGGCGCTGGCCACCATGTCGTCGATCAAGCGATGTTCATAGGTGATCCCGGCCTTCTTGAAGGCATCGGCGAATTCCTCTTCATAGACCTTCTGGAAGATGTCCTTGAAGCGGCCGTCATAGGCCTTGAGGATGGTGTTCTTGGTGCTGAGGTAAACCGGCCAGCCCAGGTTCAGCCCATAGTTCAGCGAGGCGCGGGCGAAATCGGTGATGCTGTCATCCAGGTTGTACATGCCCATGAACACGCCCGAGGACGGGGCGGAATAGACATCACGCTCGATCATGGTGCCGTCTTCGCCGACGAACTTCATGGTCAGCTTGCCGGCCCCGGGAAAGCGGAAGTCTGTGGCGCGGTACTGGTCGCCGAAGGCGTGGCGGCCGACGACGATGGGACGCGTCCAGCCGGGCACGAGGCGCGGCACGTTCTGGCAGATGATCGGCTGGCGGAAGATCACGCCGCCCAGGATGTTGCGGATCGTGCCGTTGGGCGATTTCCACATCTGTTTCAGGCCGAATTCCTCGACCCGCTGTTCGTCCGGCGTGATCGTGGCGCATTTCACCCCGACACCATGTTTCTGGATGGCATGGGCCGCATCGACCGTGATCTGGTCGTTCGTGCGGTCGCGCTCCTCGATCCCCAGATCGTAGTAAAGCAGGTCCACATCCAGATAGGGCAGGATCAGCTTTTTCTTGATGAAGTCCCAGATGATCCGGGTCATCTCGTCGCCGTCGAGTTCGACGACGGGGTTCGCTACCTTGATCTTCGACATGCGCGCCTCTGTTGCAGGGA
>JAAFHX010000218.1 GCA_013297695.1 Rhodobacterales bacterium
TGGTGCGCGCGGGCGGGGCCAAGGCGATGCTGACCGGCGGGTCGGAATCGATGCTGTGCTTCGGCGGCATCAAGGCCTGGGAAGGCCTGCGCGTCATGTCCAAGGACGCCTGCCGCCCGTTCAGCCTGAACCGCAACGGCATGGTGCAGGGCGAGGGTGCGGCGGTCTTCGTGTTCGAAGACTACGAGCATGCGCGCGCGCGGGGGGCCCAGGTGCTGGCCGAGGTGGTGGGGTTCGCCATGACCTCGGATGCGGCCGACATCGTCATGCCGTCGAAACAGGGGGCGTCGCGCGCCATTTCGGGGGCGCTGCGCGACGCGCGGCTGCCGGGCGATGCGGTGGGCTACATCAACGCCCATGGCACCGGCACGGCGGCCAACGACAAGACCGAATGCGCCGCCGTGGCCGATGTGTTCGGCCCCCATGCCGACCGGCTGATGATCTCGTCCACCAAGTCGATGCACGGCCACCTGATTGGCGGCACCGGCGCGGTGGAGCTTCTGGCCTGCATCATGGCGCTGCGCGACGGGGTGATCGCGCCGACCATCGGCTATGAAGAGCCTGATCCGGAATGTGCGCTGGACGTGGTTCCGAACGTGGCGCGCGAGGCGACCGTCGATGTGGTGCTGTCGAACGCCTTTGCCTTTGGCGGGCTGAACGCTGTCCTGGCGCTGCGCCGCGCCTGAGGCGGCACCGCCCGACCGGGGGCCGGGCGGTGCCTGCGGGGCCGTCAGGGTGCTTTCGGGGCGTTGGCCGCGTTCACCGCTTCGAACCCGGCGGTGAAGCCCTTCAGCGAAATGCCGACGTTCACCTTCTGGGTGGGGGCCGCAACCGGAACGATGGTGATGGTCGCCTTGGCACCCTTCTTGAGCGCGGCCACTTCCTCGGCGGTAAAGCCGATCCGCGAAAAGCAGCCGACCGAGGCACACCAGGTGATCGGATAGCGCTTGGCCGGCGATGTATCGACCGTCATCGTCAACTGTTCGGTCAGAAGCGTTTCCAGCGGAACGACGATGGTCGCCCCGGCGGCGGCCTTCTGCCCGGGCGGCAGGCCGAAAATGCTGATCTCGGCCACGGAATTGCCCGCGTCGTCCTTCATGAGCTGGTAAAGCTGGCAGGGGTCCGACCCGTCTGCGGTACGGATGCAGCGCTGTTCCCAGGCGTCGAAGGTGGCCGGAACATAAGTGGTGCCGATGCCATCGGGGGCCGGGGCGCCCGAGTCACCCAGGGAAAGATCGTTGGCGGGATTGGCCGATCCGGCCAGGGCGGCGTCGGTTGTGGCAGGCGCTGCCGCAGCGGGCGCGGTCGGTGCCGGGGCGGCGGCTTCCTGGGCAAGGGCCATGGTGCCCGGGATCAGCCCAAGGCACAGGGCCAGGGCAAGCGAGGTCGTCTGTCTGGTCATCGGATGTTCCATACTGGTTCCGGGGAAACTGCGCAGGCGGCTTAGCATGCGCCCCGGGAACTGTCAGTCCGGAAAAGCACGGCGTCACATTCACGCCTTCGTGCCGGTTTCGTGCGTGGCAAGACCCGATGCCACCAAAAGAAAAAGGGCCCGCAGACGAGGCCCTTTTCCGTTGTCTTCATTCTCCCTGTCGGACTGGCCGACTTCATTGCGAGGGACGCTACGGCCAGAAAACCCGTGCGTCAACGGGATTCTTCTCAGTTATGTGACGGGAAACTGGACCCTTGCCGCGCGCCGAAAAGAGCCGCGCCACCAGGGGCGCGGCCAGTTCGACAGGGAGGAGGTCACATCCGGGCCAGACACCGGAGCCCGGACAACTTCCACGCTGGCAGAAAGGAGTTAACAATGTATTTTGGCACCGCGCGGGTGCAGTGGGGAGAAACAGCCGATGGCCGACGCGGACAGCATTTTCGTGGGCGGCGGGGGCGAGGGCTATGCGGCCCGCCAGCAGCTTCTGCTAGGGTTCGGCAACCGCCACGGCCTGATCGCGGGGGCCACGGGCACCGGCAAGACGGTGACCCTGCAGGTGCTGGCCGAAGGCTTCTCGGCGGCGGGCGTTCCGGTCTTTCTGGCCGATGTGAAGGGCGACCTTGCAGGCCTGTCGCAGCCTGGCTCGGAAACCGGGCCAAAGCATGAGGCCTTCGTGAAGCGCGCGCAGACCATCGGGCTTGACCTTGCCTATCGCGCCTTTCCGGTGACCTTCTGGGACCTGTTCGGCGAAGCGGGCCACCCGATCCGCACCACCGTTGCCGACATGGGGCCCTTGCTGCTGTCGCGCCTGATGGAACTGACGGAACCGCAGGAAGGCGTGCTGAACATCGCCTTCCGCCTGTCGGACGAAGAGGGGCTGCCGCTGCTGGACCTCAAGGACCTGCAGGCGCTGCTGGTGTTCATCGGCGAAAATGCGGGCCCCATCGGCCTGCGCTACGGCAATGTCGCGCCCGCCACCATCGGCGCGATCCAGCGCCGCCTGCTGGTGCTGGAAAACCAGGGCGGCACGCTGCTGTTCGGCGAACCCGCGCTGGAGCTTGCCGACCTGATGGCGACCGATGCGACCGGGTCAGGGCGGATCAACATCTTGGCGTCGGACCGGCTGATGGGGTCGCCCCGGCTGTATGCCACCTTCCTTCTGTGGCTGCTGTCGCAACTTTTCGAATCGCTGCCCGAGGTGGGTGACCCGGAAAAGCCTCGGCTCGTGTTCTTCTTCGACGAGGCGCATCTGCTGTTCAACGACGCGCCCAAGGCGCTGGTGGCCAAGGTGGAACAGGTGGCGCGCCTGATCCGGTCCAAGGGCGTCGGCATCTACTTCATCACGCAAAGCCCTGATGACGTGCCGGAAAACATCCTCGGGCAACTGGGCAACCGGGTGCAGCACGCGCTGCGCGCCTTCACCGCAAAGGACCAGAAGGCGCTGCGGCTGGCCGCCCAGACCTATCGCGACAACCCCGCCTTTTCCACCGAAGAGGCGATCCGCGAGGTCGGCACCGGCGAGGCCGTGACCTCGTTCCTCGAAGCGAAAGGCATTCCCGGCATGGTCGAACGCACGCTGGTGCGCCCGCCCGCGTCGCAGGTGGGGCCGATCACACCCGACCAGCGCGCCGCGATCCTGGCCGCATCGCCGGTGACAGGGAAATACGACACCTTGATCGACCGGGATTCAGCCTTCGAACGCCTGCGCGCCCGGGCCGAGGCCGCCGCCACGGTCGCCGCCGAGGCCGCCGCCCCGCAGACCGACAGCGGGCAGGTGCGCGAGTTCAACTCTGCCCGCCGCTATGACGGCGGCACGCTGCGCAGCTTTCCCGACGCGGCCCCGGCCCCAAAGGCCCCGCCCAAACCCGCTGCCCGGCGCGGCGACTCTGTGACCGAGGCCTTCGCCAAAAGCTTCGCCCGGCAACTCGGCACGAAATCGGGGCAGGCACTGGTGCGCGGCGTCCTGGGGTCGCTGTTCAACGGCCGCTGAAGTGCCCCCCTTTTGGCGAAACCGCCCCCGGCGTCAAAGCGCCAATTCCGTCTTCTGTTCATAAATATCCCACGGGGGTCCGGGGGTGTGAAACCCCCGGCTTTCGGCGCGGGTCCGGGGGTGTGAAACCCCCGGCTTTCGGCGCGGGTCCGGGGGTGTGAAACCCCCGGCTTTCGGCGCGGGTCCGGGGGTGTGAAACCCCCGCCACTGCCGGGGTCGCCCCCGCTGCCTCGCTTCGGGCGCATGCGCATTACAGCGGTCGCACCTTCAGCCGCACCAGCCGGTTGTCGCGCCGCGTGGCAACCTCGAACCGGAAGCCGTGAAAGCTGAAGGCCTGGCCCTCGACAGGGATCATCTGCGCTTCATGGATCACCAGGCCCGCGATGGTGTTCGCCTCGTCATCCGGCAACTGCCAGTCCATCGCACGGTTGACGTCGCGGATCGTCATCGCGCCGTCGATCAGGTAGTCGCCGTCCTTGGCCCGTTTCAGCACCGGGTCGCGGGCGGTGTCGAACTCG
>JAAFHX010000219.1 GCA_013297695.1 Rhodobacterales bacterium
GAGTCGCGGTCATGGACATAGCCAAGCGCCTGTCCTGCAGAGGGCCAGGAGTAGTGCACCGTCACCCGTGGCAGGTCGAGGTCGTGGGAAAGCTGCGCGATGCGGTAGGTCCCTTCCGCGAAGGTGTTGTTGAACCCGTGCACGAAGATCAGCGCCTGGTTCGAGATCGGCTTGCCGCTCTTCATCTCCTTGCGCAGGTTCTTGCGGAAAGCGGCGGCGTCGGGAAAGATGATCTGGTCCTCGGTCAGGAAATCGGTCTGCGGGTTCGGCTCCGCCCCCTTCCGTGGCCAGCGGATTTCGCCAAGCTCACGGTCGGGCGGGATCGAGATGTCCAGACGCGCAAAGGACAGGGTCTTGCTGCGCAGGGATCCGAAGGTGCCGGTCTGCGGATCGAAAGCGCGCTGTGTTCCGACAAACACCGGTTCGGTTGCCCCGAACTGCCGGGCCACCGGGTCGATCGTGATGGTGCCCCTCTGCCCGCAGGCAGCCAGAAGGCCGATCACCAGAACAAGCGCCATTTTGCGCAGCATCGTCACGACCCCCGTCCGGTTTACCCGCGCGGAACGTTGCCTTCGGACGGGGACGCGGTCAAGCGCCCTTGGTCAAAGGACATAGCGGCTGAGGTCGGCAGACCGGGACAATGCCCCGATATTGGCCTCGACAAATGCCGCGTCCACGGTGATCTCGGCCCCCGCACGATCAGGGGCCGCAAAGGACAACTCCTCGAAGACCCGTTCCATCACGGTGTAAAGCCTGCGCGCCCCGATGTTTTCCACACTGGCATTCACTTCGGCCGCAATCCGCGCCAGGGCGGCGATGCCGTCGTCGGTAAAGGTCACCGTCACCTGTTCGGTCGCCATCAGCGCCGCATACTGCCGGGTCAGCGCATTGTCGGGTTCGGTCAGGATTCGCACGAAATCGCCCTCGGTCAGCGCCTGCAGTTCCACCCGGATCGGCAGGCGGCCCTGCAATTCCGGCAGCAGGTCCGACGGTTTGGCAATGTGGAAGGCACCCGAGGCGATGAACAGGATGTGGTCGGTCTTCACGGGTCCGTATTTGGTCGACACCGTCGTGCCCTCGATCAGGGGCAGCAGGTCGCGCTGCACGCCTTCGCGGCTGACATCGGCCCCGCGCGTCTCGGCCCGGGCGCAGACCTTGTCGATCTCGTCGATGAAGACGATGCCGCCCTCCTGCACCGCGGCCAGCGCGGCCTTCGTCACCGCGTCGTCCTCCAGCAACTTGTCGGCCTCTTCGCCGATCAGCAGATCATAGCTTTCCGCGACCGAGATGCGGCGGCGCGATCGCCGCCCGCCGAAGGCCTTGTTCATCATGTCCTGCAGGCCCTGCATCTGGTCCATCCCCGGCGCACCACCCATCATCATCGGGAAGGCGGGGGTCGAGGGGTCCGCCACCTCGATCTCGATCATGGTGGCATCCAGCTCGCCCCGTTTCAGCCTCGCGCGGAACATCTCGCGTGTCTGCTCGCGCGCATCCTTGCCGACCAGCGCCTCGATCACCCGCTCCTCGGCGGCGCGGTGCGCCTTGGCGCGCACTTCCTCGCGCATCCTTGCGCGCGTCTCCACGATGGCCGCATCGACCAGATCGCGGATGATGCTGTCCACGTCGCGCCCGACATAGCCCACCTCGGTGAACTTCGTCGCCTCGACCTTCAGGAACGGCGCTTTGGCCAGCCGGGCGAGGCGGCGGCTGATCTCGGTCTTGCCGACGCCGGTCGGGCCGATCATCAGGATGTTCTTGGGGTACACCTCGTCGCGCAGGTCATCACCAAGCTGCTTGCGCCGCCAGCGGTTGCGCAGCGCAACGGCAACGGCACGCTTGGCTTCGCGCTGGCCGATGATGAAACGGTCAAGCTCGGACACGATCTCGCGCGGGGTCAGGGTGGTCATGAGGCTCTCGCATAAGGGGGAAGGCGGGTCTTGCCGGGAAAGGCGGGCAGCGCCCGCATCAGGGCGGCGCGCAGGTCGGTCCACCAGGTGCCCATGGCGGTCAGGAACGCCCCAAGGATCATCAGCAGCAGCGGAATTGACAGCTCGTCATCCCCCGACGAAAGCGCCCAGCCGATCAGGATGCCCAGATAGGCGACGCCCGCAGTCAGAAAACTGCGCCGGTCGATCACCAGTGCCAGCGTCGCAATTGCGGCCAGCGCCAGCGCCAGCAGCAGGTTTCCCGCCATTCCGCCCGCGTTATAGGCCGTCAGCGCGACCGTATTCACCAGGGCGGGTGCCGCCAGCACATGGAACCAGAACCCGGTGGCCGACCAGCGGCCCAGCCGGTGCGGGTCCTGCATGTCGCACCACATCCCGGCCACCAGCGCGCAAAGCCCGAAGATCAGCGTGGCGACGGGCAGGCCCGACCCGTGCCGCAGATCGAACAGCGCATCGACCGAGGTCGGAAATTCGCCGAACGGCAGCACCAGATCGACAAGGAAATACACCACCGCCGCCCCGGCAAGCCCGGCCAGAAAGGCGGTGAAAGGCACCTTGAAGGCGCGGAAATGCAGCCACAGCGCCCCCAGCATCAGCAGCGCCGCCAGCAGGAACATCCCGTGCCCCGGATCGCCATTCGGCGAGACCATCGCCAGACCATAGCCGATGGTCCCCGCCGCGCCCATCGCATAGCCGATGGCCAGCACGATCGACGGCAGCGCCATGCGACGCATGCGGGTGAAATACAGGGCAAACAGCCAGCACAGTCCTGCCACGACGGCAGGCAGGATCGGCCCTTCCAGCACCCGCGCCAGCGCGAGAAAGCCGGTCATCAGCAGGATAATCCCGGTCGAGATGAAGATCTCGGCAAAACCGCGGAACAGTTCGAACGGCTCGTCCTCGGGGCCAAGGGCCGCACGCTGCCCAAGACGCGCTTCGCCGATGGCCAGAAGATGCGCCGCCTGCGCCTCGGTCAGCACGCCTGCGCCAACGGCGGCGCGCAGGTCGTCACGGCTCAGGCTTTCAAGCGCCATGCGGGGCGATCCGTTCCACCGTCAGGTTGCCGTTGGTATAGACGCAGATGTCGGCGGCAATCGCCATGGCGCGCCGGGCGATGTCCTCGGCCGGCAGGTCGGTCGTCATCAGCCCGCGCGCGGCGGCCAGCGCATAGTTGCCGCCCGACCCGATGGCGGCCACGTCATGCTCGGGCTCCAGCACGTCGCCCGCGCCGGTGATCACGAACAGGTCGCGCCCGTCGGTGACGATCAGCATGGCCTCGAGGTTGCGCAGGTATTTGTCCATGCGCCAGTCCTTGGCCAGTTCCACGCAGGCCCGCGCCAGTTGACCCGGCGCTGCGTCCAGTTTTTTTTCCAGCCGCTCCAGCAGGGTAAAGGCATCGGCGGTCGATCCGGCAAAGCCTGCCACGATGTCGCGCCCGCCGGGCGACAGGCGGCGCACCTTGCGCGCGGTGCCCTTGATGACCGTCTGGCCCAGGCTGACCTGCCCGTCACCCGCAACAACCACCTCGCCGCCCCGACGCACGGCCAGGATCGTGGTGCCATGCCAGCCGGGAAACCTGTCTTCCGCCATTCTGCCGTTCCTTGTCCTTTGCCCGCCAATATGGAGGGTGCCGGGCGAAACGCAAAGGGCGCCCGTCACGGGCGCCCCTGTGGCCTGCCTGACGGTCTGTCCGGTCAGATCGCCGACTTGATCCAGGTTTCCAGCGCGGCCTTGGGCGCGGCCCCGACCTTGTTCGACACGACCTGCCCGTCCTTGAACAGGAACAGTGCCGGAATGCCGCGCACGCCC
>JAAFHX010000022.1 GCA_013297695.1 Rhodobacterales bacterium
CGTCTATGCCGAAATTCTGTTCGGCTTCATCCGCAAGGATTATCGCCGCGTGGCGGAAGTGCATTTCGAGGCAGGTTATGTGCCCGCCGACCGCGACATCGACGAATTCGCGCGGGCCTTGCGGGCAGTGGGCGAGCCGATCTTCGGCATGGACGCGAGCCGCATCTCGATGGCGCGGCTTCTGGCCTATCTGTTCGAGGTGACCGAACGCTTCGGGATGGAGACGCGGACCGAGCTGATCCTGCTGCAGCGCACGATGGTGGTGGTCGAAGGCGTGGCCCGCAGCCTTGATCCGCGCATCAACATCTGGCAGGTCGCCCGACCGGTCGTCGAAGGCTACATCACCAAGAACATCGGGCCGCGCGCGCTGCTGCGCGACCTTCGGCGCACCGCGCTGGTCCTGTCACGCTTTGGGCCAAGGCTGCCAAGGCTGGTCGAGGCGCAGCTTATCCGTCAGGCCGAACCGCCCCCGCCGCCTGTGCGCAAGGACCTGCATCCCGTGATCTGGATGGCAGCAGGAGGCGGCCTTGTTCTTGTTGGTCTCTGGGCCGGTCTGTTCCTTCACGGCTAGGGCGCGAAAGTCAGACGGGTTGCCTATTCGCCGCGCAGGGCGGTCACCTTGTCGGCAGGTACAAGGATGCCCCCGGTCATGACCAGCGTGGTGCCATCGGTGCCCGCCCGCGCCTCGACAATGCGGGCGTAGACATCGACCGGAGTCGTGCTGATGGTCTTGCCCTCTGCCGTGCTTTCCAGCGAAAAGCTGTAGCGCCCGGGCGGAAGCTTGGCGCCCCCTGCCGCCGAACCCGTCCATTCGAAGGGTTCGGTGCTGACCGGGATCGACTGGCGCGACACCACCTTTCCCGTGGCATCGGTCACGATCAGGGTCGCTTCCTTGGCAAGCGGGTCCGGCGTAGGCCCAAGCGTGACCGGCGCGCCCGAGAACTGTGCCGCAACCGGTGCGCGTGCCTCTTTTCCGACCCAGTTCGCAAGCTGCGCCATTCCGGAAAAGCCCATCTGACTGCCCAGCCCTTCCAGCAGTTGGTTCGTCCGCTGCTGCTGTTCGACCGAGGAAAAGGTCGCCAGTTGCACCGCGAAATCCGCCGAATCGACCGGGTTCAGCGGGTCCTGGTTGTTCATCTGGGTGGTCAGCATCTTGAGGAAGGTATCAAAGTCGGACGTGATCTTCTTTTTCGGTGTGCTGGTGGTGGCCGCTGTGGTGGCCGAGGTCGCGGCCGCTGCTGTGGTATCCATCTGATGGTCCTTTCAAAGCCGAAGATCGAGCCCCTGTGCCGAATGCGCGACATGGGCGGTCGGGGGCAGGGCGACCGGCATCGGGCGAAGATCGCTGCCGGTGGCAACCGCCGCCGGTAGGGATGCCTGCCGGTGCTGCGCCGCGTTGCCGTCGGCGAAGCTCAACGTGGCACCGGCAAAGCCTGCAAGCCGAAGTTCCTGGACAAGCACGTCTCCGTTGCGCCGCAACAGGTCCAGCGTATCCGGGCGGTCAGCCTGGACAGTGACGCGCAGGACGCTGCCATCCTGCTGGAGATTGAGGGTCAGCCCCCCCAGTTCCAGCGCCGCAAGGCGCAATTCCAGCGGCCGCTCGGGTCGCGATGCAATCGCTGCTGCGATCTGTGCCGGAACCTGTGGCGGCAGCGACGCCGGAACAGGAGCCTGACTCTGGGGCAGGGTCGGACCGGGAACTCCTGCGGCATGGCCGATGACCGGGATATGCGCCGGGCCCGGTCGTAGGTCGTCCGGCACCGGCGCCACCTCTGCATCGGGGGCCGCCATGGCCGGGTCGACCGGGGGTGACGGGAGGAAAGTTGCGGCCGCAGGTGACCCCGGCTTGTCTGCCCGAGGCACCGGGGCAGGCTGTCCGGGTTCGCCGCCATCCGCTTCGGCCGCCTCGCGCGCAGCCCAGAACGCGGGCATGCCGGCGGAAACCGGATTGCTGCGACCTGCCGGCGCAAGGCTTTCCGCAGGCCCGGACACTACCGCGCCCCCGAGACCTTCCGATGACGTGCCCGTGCCCGGCGGATCGTCCTTGCCGTCTGTCGGCGTTGCGCCTGCAAGCGGCGGGGCGGTCCCTGTCATCCTTGCAGGCGGCGGTACCGGCGGTCCGGGTTTGGCAACCTCGGCCGGGATCGCGACAGGGTCCTGCGGGTGCGCGGTTCGGCCGGACGGCCCTTGCCCGGAGGCAGGCAGAAGGTCCGGCAACGCCGCTGTCCCCAGACTGTCTTCCGCTGCTCGGGTCTGGTCCGGCACCGCAGTGTCGGACGGACCTTGCAGCAAGACCGCATGACCTGCGGCCACCACATCGGCGGCCGCGAGACTCGATGCACCCGCCGCCAGGTCCATCTGCAGCGGAACGGGAAAAGCCTGCAGGACGACCGATATCGGCACGCCGCCGCTATCTTCCGGTGGCACCTCGGTGGCACTGTCGTCGATATCGCGGGCCGGCCCGGCGGGCGGTTCCTGCGGTGCCGGTCCAGCCGGGGATACGCCTTCTGCCGGGGTGGGCGTGTCAGGCCCGACCGGGGAAGACCCGGGTTGCAGCCGTTCGAACAGCGCGCCGAAACCGCCATCCTCGGCAGCCGCAGATGCGGACCGATCCGGAGTGGGCATGACAGCCGGTCGAGGCGCGAAAGTGACTATGACCATGGGACCCGCGTGAGTTGTGACGCGGCCGAGAATCATCTGAACAGGTTACCGCCCGTTTACCGCCATGGCGGCATTGTGCCCGAACATCCCCAGAAATGAGGCGAAAATGACGGACCCCCTTCTTCCGGTAACTGCTCTTCCGGCCGGCACACGCGCCCGACAGGACGAAACCACGGCCTTGCGTCGCCTTTCGGGCGAGATGGAAGCCTCTTTCCTGTCGGAAATGCTTGGGATGGCCGGGCTTGGCGATGTCTCGGACTCGTTCGGCGGCGGCATCGGCGAGGATCAGTTCGCCTCGTTCCTGCGCCAGGAACAGGCAGAGGCCATGGTGCGCAAGGGCGGAATCGGGCTGGCGGAAAGCCTGTTTCGCGCCATGACGGAGGGTCGCCATGATCACTGAAGAGGTGGCGAAGCAACTTGAGCAGGGGCTTGACCGGATTTTCGCCGAGGTCAGGAACGGAAATCTTGCGGACCTGAAGGGCCTTCTGGCCGACCTGGAGGCCGTTCTGGAAACAGCCGGAACGGCACATGGTCCAAGGGTGGCCGAAAGGGTGCTGGCCGGGCTGCGGCGCAAGGCCGAACGCAATGCCGTCTGCCTGAAAGGGGCGGCGCGGGGTCTGCGATCCGCCCGCAGGCGGATTGCCGAGGTTCGTGCGGCGGCCGTGGGCCACGGGGCCTATGACGCGACGGGGCAGCGGCTTGATCCCGCCGCCGCCAGCGCCCGGGTCAACCGGCGATTCTGACCGTCATGCTTGCATCGAATTGTCGCAATCAGCCGGGGCGTGTTTAGCGAACTCTTAGAACTTCGCGGCTTTTCTTGTCCCTGCATCCCGAGCGGGGTGGCGCGGCAGAAGATGGACCGCACCGGCCAGAACGCCCCATTCGCCGCAGCGTGCGGTGGTCATCCATGCCGGCGCAAAGCGCAGGCTACATGAAGGAACATGTGAATGTCGTCGATCCTGACCAACAACAGCGCGATGGTTGCGCTCCAGACCCTCAAGGGCATCAACTCGAACCTGATGAAGACGCAGGAGGAAATCTCCACCGGCAAATCGGTGGGCTCGGCCAAGGACAACGCGGCGGTCTGGGCGATCTCGAAGGTGATGGAAGCCGACGTGCAGGGCTTCAAGGGCATTTCCGACAGCCTTTCGCTCGGCTCTTCCTCGGTCGCTGTTGCCAGACAGGCGTCAGAAACCGTGACGACCCTGTTGACCAACATCAAGGGGAAGATCGTTGCGGCGCAGGAATCCAACGTGGACCGCGCGAAGATCCAGACCGACATCGTGGCGATGCGTGACCAGATCAGTTCGGTCGTGAACGCGGCGCAGTTCAACGGGCTGAACCTGATCAAGGGAACCGAGTCGGTCGATATCCTGTCCTCGCTTGACCGTTCGAGCGATGGCAGCGTGACGGCCTCGAGCATTTCCGTGTCGCGCCAGGACATGACGACCTCTGCCGGTACCTATGGCTCGGGCACCGTCCTGAACGCGAACGCAACCGCAAGTGCAGCCGCCGTGGCTTCGACCGGCAACAGCGTGGCGGTCACCTTCGCCAACACCTGGGCTTCGGGTGACACAGCAACGCTGAACGTAGGCGGCGTCGATGTGAACTTCACCGCCGCAGGTTCGGCAGTGACCGATATCGCGGCCGGCTTCGTCGGGGCAATCAATGCGTTGGGTCTTCAAGGCGTTTCGGCATCGAACTCTGCCGGCGTGCTGACCATCACGTCAACCCGCGCGTTCGAAGGCCTGCGGGTCACCCAGACGTCGACGACTGCGGGCGACGGGACGTCGGACATCACGGCGGTTGACGGCGGTGCCCCGAGCGGGTCGAACACCGCAACGGCGTCGACCACCTCGCAGCGGGCGGAAAGCATCGCCTTCTCGACCACCGCCGCCGTGAACGAGGGCGACGGATACAAGGCAACCATCGGCACAACCTCATATCAATATGTCGCCGGCAAGGGCGAGACGATGGAAGATGTGGCCAAGGGCCTGAAAGCCGCGATCGACTCCGGAGGCGCCAAGGGCATCACCACGAAAGTGACCCAGAACTCTTCCACGGGTCAGTGGAGCCTGAACGTCGACAATGACGGGACCGGAACGTCGTCGCTGGCCTTCTCGGCGGTCGGGAACGCGGGCGGCAAGGCGTCGGGCGGTCTGTTCGGACTGGACGGCATCGATGTGCGGACGACGGCAGGTGCAAAGGCGGCGCTTTCGAACATCGAGACGATGATCCAGTCGTCGATCGACGGGGCAGCGGCCTTCGGTTCGGCGGAAGGCCGGATCAAGACGCAAAGCGCCTTTGTCGGCAAGCTGTCGGATGCGCTGAAGGCCGGGATCGGGTCGATGGTCGACGCCGACATGGAAGAGGCTTCGGCGCGGCTGCAGGCGCTGCAGGTCCAGCAGCAGCTTGGGGTTCAGGCGCTGTCCATCGCGAACCAGTCGCCGCAGAGCATCATGTCGCTGTTCCGCTGACGACGCAGGGCGGGGCGCCAGAGACGGCGGCGCCTCGCCCGCACCCTTGACCCATCGCACCGCAGGAAGGACTGCCCGTGAACGCACTTGACCTGGCCCGAACGGCCTATGCCACGCCGGGAACGCCGGCCCGCACGCTTCGCGGCATCGAATACGACCTGTTTGCACGGGTGACGCATCGCCTGAAGGCATCCCTTGCCCGGGGGCGCAGCGATTTCGGCCTGCTTGCACAGGCGCTGCATGAAAACCGGCAGCTTTGGGCCGCGCTGGCCTCTGATGTGGCCGAACCCGGAAACCAGCTTCCGGGCCCGCTTCGGGCGCAGCTTTTCTACCTGTACGAATTCACCGAACAGCACAGCGCAAAGGTGCTGGAGGGATCAGGCTCGCCCGAGGTTCTGATCGATATCAACACGGCGGTGATGCGCGGCTTGCGGTCCGAGGGGCGCACGCCGTGACGGGCCTTGTCCTGAAGCTGGCCCCGCGGGAAAGGGTGCTCATCAACGGCGCGGTCATCGAGAATGGCGACCGGCGGTCGCGCCTTGCGATCATGACGCCGAACGCCCATATCCTTCGGCTGCGCGATGCGATCCACCCCGAGCAGGCGAACACCCCGGTTCGCCGCGTGTGTTACATCGCGCAACTGGTCCTGTCGGGCGATGCGGACCCTGCGCAGGCGCGCCAGCAGTTGCTGCGCGGGATCGAGCAACTCAGCCAGGTGCTGACCGATCCCGACAGCCGCACCCAATTGACCGCTGCGACCGCCGCCGTATTGGAGGACCAGCATTACCCGGCCCTGAAGGCGCTGCGCAGCCTGCTTCCGCGTGAGGAACGGTTGCTGGCCGCCGCAGCGGGATGACCTTCGCCCCCGTGATCCCCTCGGGCGGATATGCCGGATGGACCTTTCTCAAGCGGACCATGGCGACCCAGCAGGCAGCCCTTGCGGCCACCCCCGAGCAAACGCGCGACACCGCCTATTTCCGGGAAAAGATCGCAACGGTCACCTCGGCAGAACAGCTTGTCAATGACAGGCGTCTGCTGAAGGTCGCGCTGGGTGCCTTTGGTCTGGAAGACGACCTGAACAACAAGTTCTTCATCCGCAAGGTGCTGGAAGACGGCACGCTGAAGGATGGCGCCCTTGCCTTGCGGCTGGCAGACTCGCGGTACAGGGACTTCTCGGCGGCCTTCGGCTTTGGCAACTTTGCAACGCCCAACACGCAACTCAGCGATTTTGCCGACAAGACCCTCGCGGCCTATGCTCAACGAAAGTTCGAAACTGCCGTCGGGCAGCAGAACGACACGATGCGGCTGGCGCTGAACGCCGAGCGCGAGGTCGCCGGGCTGGCCAGGAAGACGTCGAGCGAAGACACGAAGTGGTTCACGATCATGGGGTCGAAACCGCTGCGTCAGGTCTTTCAGACGGTGCTTGGCCTGCCATCATCCTTCGCGTCCATCGACATCGACCAGCAGCTTTCCATCCTGAAGGACAAGGCTGCGTCTGCCTTCGGCGATGACTCGGTGTCGCAATTCTCGGATCCCGGGAAGCTGGACAAGTTGCTTCGGACGTATCTGACCAGGTCCGATGCAACGACAACGACAGCCGGCGCGCAGAATTCCCTTGTCCTTCAACTGCTGCAGGCCGGGTCTTTCGGGGCGTCTCGCCTGCGCTAGGTTCGGCAGGCAAGGCAGTCGGCGAGCCTTTGAAAGCTCGCCGCGACACCGTCAGGAGATTCCTCGGCCAGAAAACCGTCAAGCGCAGGCCAGACCTTGATGGCGCGGTCCACCAGCGGATCCGTTCCCACCGTGTAGAGTCCGGCCTGAATCATCAACTCGGCGCGGTCATAGGCCCCGAGCAGCTTGCGGGCCTCGGCGATCATGAGGCTTTCTTCGGCGCTTGCCGCCCCCGGCAGACTGCGTGACACAGACCGCAGCAGGTCGATGGCCGGATACCGGCCGCGTTCCGCGATCTTGCGGTCCATCACCACATGGCCGTCAAGGACACCGCGCAGGATGTCGGAAATCGGCTCTTCCATGTCCGATCCTGCAACCAGAACCGAAAAGACTGCCGTGATATCGCCGCCCCCCTGCGGCCCCGGACCCGCCCGTTCGGCGAGCGACATGATCATGTGCGCGACCGAAGGGGGATAGCCCCGCAGACTCGGGTCTTCGCCCGCAGCAAGGGCAACTTCGCGATGCGCCTCGGCAAAGCGCGTGACCGAGTCGGCTAGAAACAGGACGTGCAGGCCCTGGTCGCGGAAATGTTCCGCCACCGCCATTGCGGCCCAGGCGCAGCGGCGACGTGACAGGGGCGACTGATCGGATGTCGCCGCCACGATGACGGACCGTTCCATTCCGGCCTGTCCCAGCACCTTCTCTGCGAAGTCGCGCAGTTCGCGGCCACGTTCCCCGATCAGCGCGATCACCACGACATCGGCTGCCACGCCTCTTGCGAACTTGGCCAGCAAGGACGATTTCCCAACGCCCGAACCCGCAAAAAGCCCGATGCGCTGCCCCCGGACAAGCGGCAGAAGCGTGTCGAAGACCGCCACCCCGGTCTGCAGCCGCGCGCCCATGGATCGCCGCGAGGCCGCCGCCGGCGCTGCCGCCCGCAGGCCGCGGGGCACGCGACCGGGAAGCAGCGGACGGCCGTCGAGCGGCCGCCCATAGGGATCGACGATCCGTCCGATCCAGCCGTCATCCGGGGAAATCTCGGCCCGACCGATCAGTTCGACGGGGCATCCGATTTCCACTCCTTCGGCCGGGCCGTCGGGCAGAATGGCCAGACCGTTCGGCAGAAGACTCAGGACTTCACCGCCGATGCCGCCGTCGCGAGCACGAACCAGAACCCTGTCGCCCAGACCGGTCCCGAGGGAAAGACCGGTGACCCGCAGGGTGCCGCCCCCGGCCTCGACCACTCGGCCAACCCGACGGGACAGCGAAATCGTTGCCATGGTGCCGCGGAGTGCTTCGAACAGGTCCGTCATGATGTGCCCTCTTTGTTCCAATTACGGTTTCTAAAGGAATCACTCTTAAACCTTGATGAAACAGGTCGAGGGAGAAGCCCCGATGTTCGAGAAACTCGAGATCACCAGAATGGCCCAGGCGCTCGCCGCCCATGCCGGTGCGCGGCAGACCGCCGTCGCACAGAACATCGCGCAGGCCGACACGCCCGGCTATCGCGCGGTGGACCTTCCCGATTTTGCCTCGGTCTATGGCGCGGATGATGCCGGCCCGGGCATGCGCGCGACCCGGGCGGGGCATATCGGAACCGAAGATGGCACCCCCGAATTCGTGGCGCGCACGGTGCGCGGAGCTGCTTCCCCCGATGGAAACACCGTTTCGGTGGAAACCGAGATGGTGAAGGCGGTCGAGGTGCGGCAGGAACATGACATGGCTCTGGCGGTCTATCGCTCGGTGTCGGATATCCTGCGCGTTTCGCTCGGCCGGGCACGGTAGGGGCACGGGTGATGTCGGACTTGCTTCGCACCCTTGCCCTTTCTGCGTCCGGGATGGAGGCCCAGGCGATGCGCCTGCGCCATGTTTCCGAAAACATCGCGAATGCCGATACCCCCGGCTATCAGCGCAAGACCGTCAGCTTCAGGGCTGACGGGGATGGACTGGTCGAAACCGGTCCGGTCCGGCTCAGCAAGGCACCGCTCGAGTCGATCTATGCCCCGGGCCACCCCCTGGCCGACGAAACCGGTCACTATGACGGATCGAATGTCGATCTGGTGATCGAAATCGCTGACGCGCGCGAAGCGCAGCGCAGCTACGAGGCGAACCTCAAACTGTTCGATCAGGCGCGGCAGATGACGCAGAGCCTGTTCGATCTTCTCCGGCGATAGGAGCTTTCCAGAATGGATGTCAGAACCGCCTTTGCGGCCCAGAACTACGCACAGGCCCGTCCGGCAACGGCCCCCAGGCCGCAGCCGGACGATGCCGGAAACGGCTTTGCCGCACTGGCCGAAAACTTTGCCGAGACTCTGGCGCGCGGCGAAGACACGGCAAAGGCCGCCATGACCGGGAACGCCGACCCGCATGCCCTGGTCGAGGCGCTGGCCGCTTCGGAAACCGCCGTCGAAACGGCGGTCACGGTGCGCGACAAGGTGGTCGAGGCCTATCAGGAAATCCTGCGGATGCCGGTGTAGCGGATCATGACCGAAGCGATGATCTATGATGTCCTGCGCCAGGGGCTGTGGGTGTCGGTGCTGATCTCGGCCCCGATGCTGGCCGTGGCGCTGGTGGCGGGCCTGGTGATCGGCCTTCTGCAGGCGCTGACCTCGGTCCAGGAGATGACGCTGACTTTCGTGCCGAAGGTGGGAGCCATGCTTGCGGTCTTCTGGGTCTCGATGAGCTTCATGACCGCGACGCTGGTGGCATTCTTTACCAAGACCATCGTGCCGCTGATCGCGGGGACCTGAGGATGGACGCGATTACCTACAGCGCCCTCGGTCGGCAATCGGGACTGATGCGCGAGATGCAGGTGGTGGCCAACAATATCGCCAACATCTCCACCACGGGGTTCCGGCGCGAGGGCGTCGTGTTTGCCGAGCATATCGACCGGCTGGAGGATGCGCCGTCGCTGTCGATGGCCCGGGCCGTCGGCCGCCAGATCGACCTGAGCCAGGCCGGCCTTACAGAAACGGGCAGCCCCTGGGATTTCGCGATCCAGGGCGAAGGTTTTTTCCTGATCGATACTCCCGGCGGCCAGCGGCTGACCCGCGCCGGAAGCTTTACGCCCAACGCCGAGGGAGAGCTTGTGACCCCGGACGGGTACCGTCTGCTGGACGAAGCAGGGGCGCCGGTCTTCATTCCTCCGGATGCCAAGGCGGTTGGTCTTGCCCGGGACGGCACGCTGTCCTCCGACGGCGCACCCCTTGGCCGCATCGGGATGTGGCAGGCCACTGACCCCAAGACGCTGCTGCATCAGGCCGGCACGATGTATTCGACATCCGGCGGTGTCGAACCGAGTGAAGGCGCCGCAGTGTTTCAGGGCTTTCTCGAGGACTCGAACGTGAACCCCGTCGCCGAGGTCGCCCGCATGATCGAGGTCCAGCGCGCCTACGAGATGGGTCAGAAGCTGCTCGACCGCGATGATGAACGGGTACGCTCGGTAATCCAGACCCTGGGACGATAGGAACCTGCCATGAAAGCCCTGCAGATCGCGGCAAGCGGCATGAGCGCGCAGCAGATGCGTGTCGATGTCGTGTCCAACAACCTCGCCAACATGTCGACCACGGGGTACAATGCGCGCCGCGCCGAATTCGCCGATCTGCATTACCAGCAACTGGCGCGGCCAGGGACCGTCACGGCAGAGGACGGCACCGTTCTTCCGACCGGGGTGCAGATCGGGCTTGGCGTACGACCGACGGCCGTTTCGGCGGTGATCGTCCAGGGAACGCTGACCGAAAGCGGCGGCGATCTTGATCTGGCGATCGAGGGGCGCGGCTATTTCGAGGTCGCCCTTCCCTCCGGCATTTCGGCCTACACGCGCGATGGCGGGCTCAAGCGGTCCGGCGACGGGCTGATCGTCACCTCGGATGGCTATCAGGTGATGCCGGGCATCACCATTCCGACCGATGCCCGCAACATTTCGGTGGATGCCCAGGGCGTGGTCTATGCCTATTTCGGCGACCAGGTGGGCGCACAGCAGTTGGGGCAACTGAACCTTGTCAGCTTCACCAACGAAAAGGGACTCGAGGCGATGGGATCGAACCTTGCGCTGGAAACCCCGGCGTCGGGGCCGCCCGTGGTTGGTATCCCGGGGGAGGATGGGCTGGGCAGCCTGCGTCAGGGGTATCTTGAGGAAAGTTCCGTGGATGCTGTCCGCGAAGTCACGGAACTGATCAAGGCGCAACGGGGCTATGAGCTGAACGCAAAGGTCATCACCGCAGCCGACCAGATGCTGTCGGCCACCACACAGGTGCGGTGATGTGGCGTCTTGTGGTCCTTGCCCTCATGCCCGGCGCAGCCTGGGCCGACAGTCTGGTCGCGACCCGGACAATCCGCGCGCAGACCATCGTCAGCGCCGACGACGTGACCCTTGTTGACGCGTCGATTCCCGGGGCTCTGACGGCGGCGGAAGCTGCGCTTGGCCTCGAAGCCCGCGTTTCGATCTATGCCGGACGGCCGATCCGGGTTTCCGACCTGGGGCCTGCCGCCGTGATCGACCGAAATCAGGTGGTCCCGCTGGTCTTTGCAACTGGCGGGCTGAACATTCTTACCGAGGGTCGCGCCATGGAACGCGGCGGGGTCGGCGACATCATCAGGATCATGAACCTTGGGTCCCGGGCGACGGTCACCGGCCGGATCGCGGACGACGGGCGTGTGTATGTAGGAGCAGCGGAATGAACATCACCTCGCGGGCAGTGCCGCTTTTGCTGCTTGCCGCCCTTGCCGCCTGTGCCGGAACCGATCATCTGGGGCGCGCGCCGGGCTTCAGCGACCTTGACGACAGCACCCAGCACATGGCGCTCTATTCCAATCCGATGCCGCTGGTCGCGGACTCTTCGGCACCATCGGACGCGGCGTCGCTCTGGACCTCCTCGCGCGCGTCCCTTCTGGGCGACCGCAGGGCCGGAAGCCGGGGTGACATCCTGACCGTCGTGATCGAAATCGATGACAGCGCCAAGATTTCGAACTCCACGGGCCGCAAGCGCAAGGGCAAGGAGGACCTTGGCATAGACGGACTTGTCGGCCTGCCGGAGTCGATCAACGCGGGGCTGCCGGATGGTGCCACCTTGGGGGATGCGGTGCGAACCTCCTCGGCATCCAGCTATGCGGGTGAGGGATCGGTCAGCCGGAACGAACAGCTTACCCTGCGGGTCGCGGCCACGGTTGTGGAAGAACTGCCGAACGGGGTCCTGCGCATTCAGGGACAACAGGAGGTGCGTGTGAACTTCGAACTCCGCGAGCTGATCGTCGAGGGGTATGTGCGCCCTGCCGACATCACCCGCCAGAACGAGATCACCTATGACAAGATCGCCGGAGCCCGTATTTCCTATGGCGGGCGTGGACAGATCACCGATGTCCAGCAACCGCGCTACGGTCAGCAGGTTGTCGACCAGATTCTGCCGTTCTGACCGATGTTGCGCAAACTTCTCCCCGCCCTCCTCGCGCTGTTCGGCCTCGCAGCAGGCGCTGCCGCCGGGATGTTTCTTCGCCCCTCGGACCCCCATGCCGAGGCCACCGTTCCCGAGGACAAGAAGACGGCAGCGCCTGCACACGGCGAAGAAGGCGCACAAGCAGACGGCGCGCACAGCGAACCAGCCGAGGCATCGCACGGCGCCGACTCGGAAGAAGGCCATGCCGGCGCTGCGGAAAAGGGCGAAAAGCCTGCGCATGACTATGTGAAGCTCAACAACCAGTTCGTCGTGCCCGTGGTCCAGAACGGACGGGTCGATGCGCTGGTGATCCTGTCGCTGAGCCTGGAGGTAACCACCGGGTCGACGGAAAAGGTCTATCAGGTGGAACCGAAGCTGCGCGACGGCTTCCTGCAGGTGATGTTCGATCATGCCAATGCCGGGGGCTTTCGGGGTACCTTCACCGACGGGTCCAACATGATCCTGCTGCGCGAGGCGCTGCTGGAGGTTGCGCAGAGCACGCTCGGGCCGGACGTCTCGGATGTGCTGATCGTCGACATCGTCCGCCAGGACAGTTGATACGCACAGCGCCCGACGAGCGGACTGAGGCCATCATCATCGATCATCCGCCGGGTTTGCAGAACGGGCCATGATCCCCTGCAGCCGTCGTCCTTTCAAGGCGGCACGCCGGGCCGCGACTTCCGTCCCCGACCGATTGCGGACATGACGCGGCCTCGCGTCGTCGGTCTCGACCTGCCGGGCCGGTGACCGGGTGGTTTCTGCACAGGGCTCAGGTTCCCCTCTCCGGGGGGATGCGCCGTGCGGTCAGCCTTTCCAGCACCTGCGCACGGCCAAAGGCCCGGCGCGCGGCCTCACGGGCCTCGATCCACTCGGCCGTCTGGCGGGCGAGCGTCAGGTTGATCTCGGCGCGCCGCGCCTCGGCCCAGGACTGGTAGCGGACTTCGGCCTGCGCCGCGGCGATCACGCCAAGATCCGGCTCGATGGGCGAAAGGTCCAGCCCGGCAAGCCGCGCCCGGCTTTCCGCCCTTGCCCGGCCGGCCGCCTCCAGTTCGGCCAGCTTCAGGTCGCGGATCATGCGGGCAAGTCCGGCGAGCCGTGCAAGGTGCTCTCCGCTCATCGCCTGGCCTTCGCCCGCTTGCGCATGGCTTCGGCGAACCGGATTGCGGCGGCTACGGCGCGATACTGGTCGGGACGGATCTCGTCGCCGATCTCGACAGCCGCATGCAGCGCGCGCGCTGTCGGGGGGTCGCGCCGGATCGGCACGCCTGCGGTGGCCGCCGCTTCGCGGATGCGTGCTGCAACCTCGTCGACCCCTTTGGCCACGCAGACCGGGGCATGCCGGTCGGCGCGGTTCCATTTCAGGGCGACGGCATAATGCGTCGGGTTGACAATCACCACATCTGCCTTCGGAACGTCCTGCAGCATCTGGTTCATCGCCAGTTCCTGCCCGCGCTGACGCCGCTGCGCCCGGGTATGCGGATCGCCTTCGGAAAGCTTGAACTCGTCGATCATTTCCTGCCGGGTCATCCGGTTGCGGCGCAGATGCTGAAAGACTTGCCAAAGATAATCCAGCGCGCCGAAGACCGTCGAAACCAGAAGAACCTGCAACAGAAATGCCGCAGAGAGCCGCAGCAGCACCAGTGTCACCTGCCCCGGGTCCAGCGCGAGGGTCGCCATGATCTCGTCGAATCGGCTGATGACAAACAGGGCCAGAACCGCCGAAACCACGCAAAGCTTCAGGGTGCTCTTGCCGAACTCAAAAAGACCTTCGACCCCGAACTTGTGCCCGAAGGTCGCGATGGGAGAGATTCGCGAGAGTTTCGGCTCCAGTTTCTCCGGCGAGAACAGCAAGGCGCGCTGCGCGATGACCGCCACCAGGGCCGCGCCGGCGGGAAACAGAAAGAACGGCGCACTTGCCCAGGCCACTGCCTGCAGGATCACCCCCATCGCGGCCGCCCCGCCTTCGGACATGTCCGGTGCCAGACGGTCCATGTCGCCCAGCAGTCGCGCGCCGATCTCGCCCAGTCCTTGAAGACTTGCGGGGCCCGAGACCACGGCGGCAAGCAGCAGACCGCCATAGGTTGCCGCCGTGGTCAGGTCCTGCGACCGGGGAACCTCGCCACGCTCGCGCGCCTCGTCGAGACGCCGTTGCGTCGGTTCGTGTTCCTTTTCCCCGCTGTCGGTTTCCTCGGACATCAGGGCACACGGAACGGCGAATTGAAGAATTCGGTCAGCGCCTGGGTCCAGACCGCCAGCGCAAGCGGTGTCGCGATCGACAGCAACACCAGCGCCCCAAGCGACAGAGCCGGCGCGCCGAGCAGCGAGACCATCAGCATCGGCATCGCCCGGTTGATGACGCCCATCGCCAGGTTGTAGAGCGTCCCCGCAATGACGAAGGGGGCCGAGAGGGTAAAACCGAGGGCAAAGGCGCGACTGACCTGGGCGAGGCCCCAGTCCGACATGTCGGCGGACCCCGGAAGCCGCCCTGCGGGCATAACATCATAGCTGAGGATCAAGAGCTCGGCCGCCCGGATGTGCAGCCCCGACGCCACGGCAAGCGCCAGACCGGCCATCGTCAGCAGGTGACCCACGGCAGGCTGCGGTTCCGGCCCCATGCCGCCGAACATCTGCGCCAGCGACGTGGCCTGCGCGATGATCGACGCCGCGATCTGAAGCGCCAGAATGAACAGCCGAAGGGCAATGCCGATCGCAAGGCCGACCAGAACTTCGACCAGGACCGGAATCGGGCCGACCTGCACATCGGTCAGGCCGCCGCTGACAGCCGGTGCCACGATGGCCGTGAAGGCCAGGGCAAGGACAAGTCGCACCCGCTGCGGCACTGCCTGCTCGCCGAAGGCAGGCAGCACGGCCATGGCCGCACCGACCCGCATCAGGACCAGGAACCCGCCCCACAGGGCGGCCTGCCCGACCCCGACGAGTTGGGTCAGCGCCGTGATGAAATCGGTCATGCCGCGATCTGCCCGACCATGGCAGGACGCGCCTCCAGCCCGATCTCGTCATAGGACAGAACGGGCGCCGTCAGACCCTTGGCCGCCAGAACGGTCCGCAGGAACCGCCGCCGCAGCGACGAGGTCACGAGCGCCGGATAGAGGCCGCTTTCGGCCGCCCGGGCAAACCGGTCGGCCAGCGCATTCGCAAGGCGGTTGAACTGTTCGGGCGGCAGGGCCACGTCGCGCAATCCCCGTTCGCCGTCGATCTGATAGGTGGTGAAGGTCCGTTCCCAGTCCGATGCCAACTGGACCAGCGGGATCGTGCCATCCGGTCGCTTCAGTCCGGCCACGAGCTGAAAGCCCAGCCGCTGGCGGACATGTTCACAGACGGCTTCCGGTGGCCCCAGCCCGCGCCCTTCGGCCACCGCTTCCAGGATCAGCGGAAGATTCCTGACCGAGACGCGTTCTTCCAGCAGCAGCCGCAGAACGGCAAGCAGCAGGTCGACGGGGACCTTGTCCGGCACAAGATCGTCGAGCAGGCGGCGGTTTGCCTCGGCCCGCGCCGGATCGGACAGCGCCACGAATTCGTCCAGCAGGCGCCGCAGCCCGCGCAGGCTGAGCAGGCGCGCCAGATTGGCCTTGATCACCTCCAGCAGATGGGTGGCCAGAACCTCGGTCGGGGTGACGGCGGTCAGCCCGTCCAGCGCTGCGTCCTCTTGCAGATCGGCATGAATCCACCGTGCCGGAGCGCCATAGACCGGCTCGCGCACATCCATGCCGTCCGGGGCGATGGCATCTTCCGGCAAAAGCACCAGAACGCGGTCAGGGTGCAGGATGTCGCGCACCTTCTCGACCCCCTGCAGGCGGATCGCATAGGTCCCGGGCGGAAGGCTCGGCTCGTCCGTCAGCCGGATTTCGGGCAGGATCACACCGAAAGTCGTGGCCACATGTGACCGCATGTTTGCAATCCGCACATCCAGTCCGGTTGCCGGATCAAGCACCATCGTGACGAGGTTCGGGGCGAATTCGACATGGATCTCGTCAAAGTCCAGAACGTCGGCGATGGGCTTCTGCCGCTGCGGCTCGCTGACCGCCAGCGGTTCCATCGTCTTCTCGGCAGGTTTGGTTCCGCTGCGCCAGGCCAGCCCGCCCAGCACCAGGCCACCCAGCATGAACGGAAGAAACGGCATGCCGGGTACAAGCGCGAACAGGGCCATAAGCACGGCCACCGTCCCCAGTGCCGCCGGGTACCGGCCGAGCTGGCTGAAGAACGCGAGGTCCGTCGCCCCCTTCGATCCCCCCCGGGCCAGCAGCAGCGCGGTTGCCACCGAAATGATCACCGCCGGAATCTGCGTGACCAGACCGTCGCCCACGGTCAGGATCGCATAGGTCTCGAAAGCATGACCCACGGGCATGTCATGCACCACGATCCCCATGATCAGGCCGACCACGATGTTCAGCGATGTGATGAGCAGACCCGCAACCGCATCGCCCTTGACGAACTTCGATACCCCGTCGAGCGAGCCGAAGAAATTCGTCTCGTTCAGCTCGCGTTCGCGCCGCGCCTTTGCCTCGTCATGGTCGATGGCGCCGGCGGCCATGTCGGCATCGATGGCCAACTGGCGCCCCGGCATCCCGTCCAGGGCAAACCGCGCGCTGACTTCGGCCATACGGCCTGCACCCTTGGTGATGACCATGAAGTTCACGATCATCAGCACGACAAAGATGACCACGCCCAGCATCACCGAACCGCCCATGATGAAGTTGGCGAACCCTTCGATCACATGGCCTGCGGCGTCGGTCCCGGTGTGCCCCTGGCCGATGATGAGCTTGGTGGACGAGACGTTGAGCGAAAGCCGCAGCATCAGGCTGGCCAGCAGGATCGTCGGAAACGCCGAGAAATCCAGCGGCCGCTCGATGAACAGCGTGATTGTCAGCATCAGGATCGCCAGTGCGAAGGACAGCGCCAGCCCGATGTCGAGCACCACCGCAGGCACCGGCAGGATCATCATCGTGATGACGGCCATCATGGCAAAGGCCAGAAGGACCGTCGGCCGGAACAGGTCGTGGAGTGTGAAACCCTTTGGCATCATGGCGATGCCTGAAACAGGCTGACACCCCCGGCCTGCTGTGGAACCAGCGACGCAAGCGCCCCCCGGCTTCCCGACCGCAGCAGGGGGAACAGGTTCCGGCGGATCAGCCCCTCGCCGGTCGACCTGTCCTGCGTCCCGACGAGCCCGTCCTGCAGGGCAAGGAACCGCTCACGGTAGGCATCGGCCAGTTCAGGGGTCCGGGAATGATAGGCGGCGGCGGCATCGGGCCAGGACCCGGTTTCCTGATAAAGCTGCTGTAGGAACTGCGCGGCATAAAGGGCGTTGGCCCCCGGATCGAACATCTGGGCCATCGTCTCGAACGCGTCGCCGTGCCAGCGGTGGTTGATCTGAAAGCAGCCGACATCGAAATTCGTGGCCCCGACGGCCTGACGTTCCGAGATCGCAAGTTGCGCCTCTTCGCTGCTGTCGTACCAGAAGCCGGGGCCGCCGAAGTTCACCGTCCAGGGCCAGGGGCGCCGGACACCGCCAAAGTCGCGGCCGCTTTCTGCCAGCGCGATCGCCTCGAGAACCTTGACGGGGACACCGGTTTCCGCAGCGGCCTGACGCGCGGCCGTTTCGCAAAGACCCGGAGGATCGGTCGCTGCCCAAAGCGGGGCAAGCAGCCCGCGCAGAAGGAGCACGCCGATTGCGCCAAGATACGCCGGTACTGGCCTGCCAGTTGCCATGGGTTTCACCCTTTGCCAGGCACCGTTCTGTGCCGCACGAGCGATCCTCGTGCCGATGTCTTTCGATTCGGTAACCGGATCAGGGATTGGCGACTTCGGGTCCCGGCATGGTCTCGAGCATGGCCGATACTGCGGCCCGGGCGGCGGCACTGTCCTCGATCAACGCGCGACCGCGCGCCAGCGGTGTTGCGGGAAGTGTGACCGGTGGGGAAGCAGAGGGAACCGGCAGCGGCAATCCCGTCGCGGCACCGATCCCGGCCGCCGGGTCGACGGGCAGGGTAACGGCGGGCACGGCAAGCGCGGCCGCCGCAGCAAGAACAGGGTCCTCACCAGAGGCAGCGACGGCCTGCCAGTCCTGTCCCCGCCAGAGCGCCCGCTCGGCGGCGGCGGGGTCGCCCGCCGCCTCGAACGCGACCGAGGCGGCAACCGGATCGCCAAGCTGCATCTGCGCCTGTGCGCGCAGCCGTTCCGCCTCAGGTCCGGTCTGCCCGGCAAGAACGCGCAGCGCCGCGCGCGCGTCGCGCCGGATCAGTTCGGCCCGCGCCGCAAGAAGCATCCGCTCCGGATTGCCCTCTGCAGGTGGCAGCCAGGCAAGCCCGGCATCGGGAAAGCCCAGATCGATCAGTCGCCTGGCAAGCGTGGTTGCGGTGGCCGGGTCGGTCGCGGGGACGGCCTCGCGCGGAAGGACCGCCTGTGACAACAACACCGAATCGGAACCGCCTGCGGCCAGAAGCGGCCAGAGGTCGGCGTCGAAGTCCGGATTTCCGCCCGCCGATATCTCGAAGGCCGCCGCAAAATCGCCGCCGAGCGCCAGTGCAAGCCCTTCGGCCCGGCGCAGGGCAGGCCCGAGCGGACCTTTGCCCTGCTCCTGGACAAGGGCTGCAAGGGCGGCGACTGTTTCAGGATCGACCGGCGATCCCTGTGACACACGCGCATCGACAAGGTCGATCATCGCCTGCGGCAGCATCGGTCCGCCATCCCCGGCCACGGCCTCGATCCGCGCGACCGCCTCTTCCGGTCGCCCGTCGTGCAGGTCGATCCTTGCCTCGGCCAGTTGCGCCGCATCGCCGGGGTCACCCGGTGCGCGCAGCATCGCGTCGCGAACCGTCCGCGCACTGGCCGTGTCGTCGATCGCGAGGAAGCGTTCGGCAAGGCCCGGCCCAAGCTGGCGTCGCAACCCGAGCGGCAGGCCGGAAAAAGCCCGCAGAACCGCCGTCTTTTCGGGCCGGTCCGAAAGCCGGAGGACTGGGCGCGAAAGCACCGACCACAGCGCCGCATTCGTGTCGCAATCGGCCTGACCGGCAAAGGGATTGTCGGCGCCGACCGGGTCGCCATCGATGATGCTGCCCATCGTTTCCCAGAGCGCAGCATCGGGAGGCCGGATTTCAAAGGCCGCAATCGTATCCCGGGCCTCGGCCCCGAAGCCGAAATGCAGCAGAAGCCGCGTCTGTCGGCTGACGACTTCGGGATCGGGCCTGTCGAACTCTCCCACGGCGGCGGCACGCGTTTCGGCAAGCTGGTCTGCGAACGACCGGTCGTCGGCCCACAAGGCGACCTCGAGCCGACTATCCTCGATACAGATATCGCCCTGCGGCGTGAGCTCGGGGTCAGGGTCGCGCGCCGTCAGCACCGCGACCCCCGGTCCAAAGCTGGTCGCGACGTGATTCCCGGCCAAGGACCCCTTGACCTGGATATCCGCAGCAGGCCCGTCCGGCGGCATCGCCATGTCGACCAACCCCTGGGACGCGCTCCGGCTCAACTGGACCAGCAGGTTCTGCCGCATCTCCTGCAGTTCGGGGGGCGGCAATGCGGTTACGGCGGCATGGCTTTCCCGAAACATCCGCGCCCAGTCCGCATCGGTCGGTCGCGCCGAGGCGGGTCTGGAGCGGGGTCGCAGCGGCAGGCGTGCCGCCAGAAGCGGCATCTGCGCCCCGGTCAGGGTCTGCTCGAAAGACGACCTTTCGGGGGGCGGTCCATCCTTGATGTCGATCACGATGATGTCGGGACGAAACTCGAAAGGCTGGGCGTGGCAGGCGCAGCCAATTCCCAGGTGCAGGTCTCCGGTGTCCGGATCGGCCCAGATCGCCGCCAGACGCGTGCGCGGGATTGTGCGGAACACCTCGGTCATGTCGAACCGAACACCGCTGCGGTCAAGCCGCAACTGATAGCCGTCAGCCGTGCGCCCGAACTCCCATGGCGTCGGCTGTGCGAGGTCAAGCACGATCCGGCTGAACCCCTCATGCTCGCCCGAGGCAATGGCCACCGTTTCGGCCCGCGCGGCACCAACCGACAGCAGCACGAGGATCAGAGCGACGACCCTCATGCGGCCTCCTGCTTCAGTCCCCGCAGTGCCTCTTCCAGGTCGCCAAAGCTGGGCCGGACGTGATGCGGCGTGTTCTGCCGCCCCACCTCGATGCAGATCGGGGCCGAATGGCTGTGCAGGTTGGCCACCAGCACCTCGCGGATCAGCTTGTAGAAATGCGCGTCCTCCTCGACCACGGCCTTGACCCGCGTTGCGAAGGGGCCAACCAGACCGTAGGCCATGAAGACGCCCAGAAAGGTACCGACCAGCGCGCCGCCGATCATGTGGCCCAGGATTTCGGGGGGCTGGTCGAGCGATCCCATGGTCTTGATGACCCCCAGCACGGCGGCCACGATCCCCAGTGCGGGAAGCCCGTCCGCGATGCTTTGCAGCGCATGGCTGGAGTGCAGCGCATGGGTCATGTGGGTTTCCATGCGCTTGTCGAGCACTTCCTCGACCTGGTGCGGGTCGTCATAGTTCATCGAGGCCGCACGCAGCGTATCGCAGATCAGATCAACTGCCTCGTGGTCCTTCAGTATCTTCGGATAGCGCGCAAAGATCGCCGAGGTCTGCGGCTGTTCGATATGTTCCTCCAGCGCGACCGGGTTCGACTTGGCAATCCGGATCAGTTCGAACAGCAGGCACAGAAGATCGCGATAGTCGGCGGGTTTCCAGGTCGTCCCCTTGAAGACCTTTCCGACATCCTTGGCCGTGTGCTTCACCGTGGATAGGTCGTTGCCCAGAAAGAACGCCCCCAGGGCAGCACCGCCGATCATCGCCAATTCGTAAGGCAGCGTCGAAAGGATGATGCCAAGCTTGCCCCCGGCGGCAAGATAGCCGCCGAAGACCATGACAAAGATCACCACGATCCCGATGATTCCGAACACGTGTCTCTCCTTGATCCCGGCGTGCGGAGACTCGCAGCGATCCGTTAAGAATCCCTGCCCTGCCGCAGGCTACTCGGTCGGAACCTTCGCGTTCCTTGCGGCGAGAAGCACCGAGATTGCATAGGCCTGTTCCGCCTGCATTCCCGACAGCACCGCCGCTGCCGCCGCAGGCTGCATGCGTCCGATGAAGCCTGCGGCAAAATCCGGGGCCATCGTCGCGAACAGGGCTGCCGCATCCTTCGGTTTCATCGTCTCGTACATCTTGGTCAGCTTCGCCAGATCGCCTTCGGCGGCCCCGTCGGCCCGGGCAAGCGTTTCCGACAGGCTAGCCTCGGCCGCGGCGAGCGACTCAAGGCGGGTCCGGATCGTGGCATCGGCCAGCGCCAGCGCCGCCAGACGGTCGGCAATCGCCGCCTCCTGCGTGGCGACCCTTTGTTCCCGGGTGGCCAGCGCCTCGGCCAGGGCGAGCGGCGGTTCCGGACAGACCTGCGGGGCTGCGGACTGGCCGCCGTCGGGCGCGCGCGCCATCGCCGCCCCCACACCGCTGCCCAGCCGCAGGGCCCCCGAGGCCGACAGCAGCAGCGCCAGAATCACCAGAACGCCGCGTCCGCCGCGCCTTGGTCTGGACGTCATTCCGCCGCCTCCATTTCGCGGCCTGCGCTGCGGCGGCGCACGAACCTCACCTTCCGGTCCACCTCCGTGCGGTCGGCTACGGGCTCGGGTTTGGGGTCGGGCAGGTCATGCATCGCCGCCAGCAGGATTTCCAGCCGCGCGGCCACCGATTCGGCCCGCTGGTTCAGCGCCTCCAGCGACGAGGCTGACCCCGTGGCGGCCGTCCGCGCCCGATCCAGCGCCCGCGTCATGTCATCAACCTGCGCCGACAGCACCGCGATCGCCCCGCCCATGCCGCTTTCCAGCGTCGAGAACTTCTTCAGCCGCAGGGCGAGGACATAGCAATAGATCGCGGCCCCGAAGGCACCGGCCGCAAGCAGCATGTCCGAAATCATCTGCATCGTCGGGCTCCGTCAGTTGAGAACGAATTCGGTGATCAGAAGATCGCGCACGCGGCCCTCTCCGGTGACGATCTGCAACCGCCGCAGCATCTGCGCCCGCAGGCGGATCAGCGCGGTCGGATCCTCCAGATCCTTCATGTCAACGGCGCGGAGATAGCCGTTCAGCACGTCAAGGATACGCGGCTGCAGCATCGTGACCTCTTCGGCATAGGCTTTCGCGACCTCCAGATGGGCAGCAAAGCGCAGATGCTGGTTGTGACCGTTTTCGCCAAGGGAAATCACCAGCGGCTCAAGCGCGACAAAGGCGATCCCCGCAAGCTTGGCCTCCTCGGGCGACACCTGTTTCGGCGCCCCGAGGATCAGGCCCGTGTAGGTCGCATAAAAGCCGCCGCCCGCCAGGACGATTGCGCCGACAAGACCCAGAATCAGGGCAAGGGGCTTGCGTTTCTTGGGTGCCGCCTCGGCGGCAATCATCGTGTCGGCCATCCTGACCTCATCTTTTGCACGACGAGGTATAGGCCGAAGGACACTAACCGATTGTTAAGTCCGATCCGCCATTCCTGCGGTCACGCCGGGTAGAAACCCTCCGGTGAACGGGTGCAGCTTGCAGAATGTGAATGCTCTCTGGTCCGGCCTGGACATGCGCCGTCGGGCCATCGTCGTGATCGCCACCCTTGCCATGTTCGCGGCCGTGCTCGGCCTTTCCCGCATGGCGGCGACACCCTCGATGGCGCTGCTTTATTCCGGGCTTGATCCCGCCGCGGCGGGAGATGTCGTTGCCGCGCTCGAGGCGCGGGGTGTGGCCTACAAGGTGCAGGGCGGCGCGATCCAGGTTGACCAGGCGCAGCGCGACGAGCTTCGGATGACCCTGGCGGCCGAGGGGCTGCCCGCCGCGGGGTCTGCCGGATACGAGTTGCTGGACCAGCTCTCCGGCTTTGGCACCACCGCGCAGATGTTCGACGCTGCCTACTGGCGCGCCAAGGAGGGCGAACTTGCGCGGACCCTGCTGGCCATCCCGCAGGTGCGCGCCGCCCGTGTGCACATCGCCCGCAGCGATCCCCAGCCGTTCCGGACTTCGGAACGCCCGACGGCGAGCATCACGGTCACCACATCCTCGGGCAGCCTTTCGGC
Source organism: Rhodobacterales bacterium (assembly GCA_013297695.1). GTDB lineage: Bacteria > Pseudomonadota > Alphaproteobacteria > Rhodobacterales > Rhodobacteraceae > Aliitabrizicola. The sequence continues at coordinate 23,302 of JAAFHX010000022.1, forward strand.
AGACCAGGCCAAGGCCATGAAACATCTGGTCGCCGCCGCCGTTGCCGGAATGACCCCCGAGGATGTCTCGGTCATCGATTCGGCCAGCGGGCTCGTGCTGTCCGGCGAGGAAACGCCGCAACCCGGTCTGGCGGGCGATGCCCGTGCGGCCGAACTCAAACGCAATGTCGAACGCCTTCTGGCCGCGCGCGTGGGCCCTGGCAAGGCGGTGGTCGAAGTGACGGTGGATGTCGTCACCGATCACGAAGAGATCTCCGAACGGCGGCTGGACCCGGATGGCCGGGTCGCCATTTCCACCGACAGCGAGGAAAAATCCGGGAATTCCACCCAGTCCGACGGACAGGTGACGGTCGCCTCCAACCTGCCCGACAATGCGGGTGCCGGGTCGGGCGACAAGAGCCAGACGAACGAAACGCGGGAGCGGGTGAATTTCGAGGTTTCCGAAACCAAACGCGAAATCGTCCGTGCTCCGGGCGCGATCCGCAAGCTTAGCGTTGCAGTGCTGGTCGATGGCGTTCAGGTAACAGCAGCGGACGGTACCGTGACCCTGCAAGACCGCCCCGCCCAAGAGCTGGATGTGCTGCGCGAGCTTGTCGCCTCGGCTGTCGGTTTTGACGAGGCACGCGGCGATGTCATCACCTTGCGCTCGCTCGCTTTTGAACCCGCCGCTGAAGTCGGCACGCTCGCCGAGGCGGGCATGCTTTCGGGGCTTGATGTCATGTCGGTCATCCAGATCGCGGTTCTGGCTCTGGTGGCGCTGGTTCTGGGTCTGTTCGTGATCCGGCCGGTCCTGACGGCGGGCCTGCGGGCAACCCCGGAACTGCCTGCACCTCCGGCCCCGCTGGCGCTGCCGGGCACTGTCGGGGCCGACGGCGCGGCACGGGTGCTCGACGGCGAGATCGACGACCGCGACCTGCCCTCGCTGTCGGTCGTTTCGCGCGACGCGGCCGATATCCCGCTCGACCCCGTGGCGCGGCTGCGCCGCCTGATCGAGGAACGCCAGGCAGAGTCCGTGGAGATTTTGCGCGGCTGGATGGAAGACAGGGAGGAACGGACCTGATGCGTGCGCTGAAGCTCGAAGTCTTTGACACTGGAGAAAAGCCGGCCTCGGCGGTGGTGGTGATGCAGGGCACCGATCTGGACGAGGCCCGGCTTGCCGCCTACGAACAGGGCTTTACCGCAGGCTGGGATGATGCGACCGCCGCCGCCGCAGATGACCAGAGCAGGATGCGCACGGAACTCGGCAGAAACCTTCAGGCGTTGTCCTTTACCTTTCATGAGGCCCGCACCCATGTCCTGCGCGCGCTCGCCCCTCTACTGGAAGAGATGATCGGGCGGCTGCTGCCGGAAGTCGCCCGTGCGGCGCTGGCGCCGCTGGTGCTGGAAACGTTGATGCCTCTGGCCGAAACACTGTCCGAAACGCCGGTGACCATCGTCCTCAACCCCGCGGCCCGGCCCGCCGTCGAGGCGATCCTGCAGCAGGCCGCAGGCCTGCCCGTCACCCTGCGCGAAGAGCCGACCCTGGGCGAAGGACAGGTCTACCTGCGCCTTGGCGACAGTGAAACCCGGCTGGATCTGGACCGCGCCACGACCGAGATCGCATCTGCCGTGCGCGGATTCTTCGAAATCACCCTTCAGGAGCGGAAACATGGATGACAGCGCCGAACCGACCCCCTTTGCCCAGGTCCCGATCGAGATCACCATCTCGGTCGGGAAGGCAAGACCGCAGATCCGCGATCTGTTGCGGCTGCAGCGCGATGCCGTTCTTCCGCTGGACCGCAGGGTCGATGACCCCGTGGAGCTTTATGTCGGCGACCGTCTGATCGCCCGGGGAGAGTTGCAGGAACTTGAGGGCGATCAGGCCGGCCAGCTTGCCGTGCGCCTGACCGAGGTTGCCAACCTGCGCGGCGGTCTCTGATGCACCGCCTTGGCTGGGCCCTGCTGATCCTGCTTCTGGTTCTGGCGGTCCCGGCGTCGGCCCAGCAGATCACGCTAAATCTGGGCAGCGATGCCTCGCTGGCCGCCCGCAGCATCCAGCTCATCGCGCTCATCACCTTGCTCAGCCTGGTGCCGGGGCTCGCAGTCATGGTCACCTGCTTTCCTTTCATCGTCACCGTGCTGTCGATCCTGCGACAAGCCATCGGGCTGCAACAGTCCCCCCCGAACATGCTGATCGTCACGCTGGCGCTGTTTCTCACCTGGTACGTCATGGACCCGGTGTTCACCGAGGCCTGGACACGCGGCCTGGAGCCGCTGACGACGGGCCAGATGGATGTTCAGACCGCCCTTCCGGCCATAGTCGCGCCCTTTCGGGTGTTCATGGCTGCGCGGCTGGACCCCGACACGTTCGAGGCGCTGCGTGCCTTGCGCCCGGGCGTCCCGACCGGCCCGCTTGTCGACGCGCCGCTGTCTGTCCTCGTGCCGTCCTTCCTGCTGAGCGAAATCCAGCGGGCCTTCGAGATCGGTTTCCTGATCTTCCTTCCGTTCCTCATCATCGATCTTGTTGTGGCGGCGGTATTGATGTCGATGGGCATGATGATGGTGCCTCCGGCCATCGTCTCGATGCCGTTCAAGCTGGCCTTCTTTGTCGTCGCAGACGGCTGGTCGCTGATTGCGGGTGCCCTGGTGCGCAGCTATCTGTGATCCTTCAGGTCACGCTTCTGGCGAAACCGGAAGCCATCGCGCCAGAGGGCTGACGAACGGCAAGGGGCGTTTGAACAATGCAGCGCATCTGCCCCACCCCGAAAGCGGAAAGCGGAAAGCGGCAGCCAAAGGCTGGTCCGGAGCGGCGATGGGCAAAGCTTCCGGCGTGATGATGCAGTGACCTGCCGCGCTGAAACGTTCTGGAACAGACGTGGACAGCGCGCTGAACAAAAGCCCGAACTGCCCAGCTCTGCCCGCAGGGTTCCACCCCTCCCCGGCCCGCGCGGCAGTGAGCCACCCTTTCGTCGGGGCATCGGGCGGACATGCCGGTCTTGCAACCAACTGTTTTCCGTCCCCAGCCTGAAGCGGCAGAGGGTCGTACGGCATGCCCCTCGGACCCGCTACTGCACCAGAAACTCGGCATGCAGCGCACCTGCGGCGTTGATGCTCTTGAGGATGTCGATCATGTCATGAGGTGCGACGCCCAGGGCGTTCAGCCCGGCGACGACTTCCGAAAGGCTCGTGCTGCCGTCCACCTCGGCCAGACCTTTGCCCTGCCCCTGGTCGATCGACGCCCTGCTGCGGGGCACGACGATCGTCTCTCCATTCGCAAAGGGGTTCGGCTGCACCACCATCGGCTCTTCCTCGATCCGCAGGGTCAGGTTTCCCTGCGCGACGGCGACCCGGCTGATCCGGACATCCTCGCCCATGACGATGGTGCCCGACCGCTGGTCGACCACCACCCGGGCGCGGGTCTGCGGTTCCACCCGCAGGTTTTCGACCCGCGTCAGCGTATGCGCGGGCGAGCGCATTCCCGCAGCCTCAAGGTTCAGGGCCACGGTTCCCGCATCGGTCATTTCAGCCACGCGTCGGCCGAATTCGCGGTTGATGGACTCTTCGATCAACGCGGCCGTGGTGAAATCGGGGTTGCGCAAAGCCAGGCGCAGTTGGGTCAGGCTGGCGAAATCGAACTCCACCTCCCGCTCGACCCGCGCACCCGAGGGGATCATCCCGGCGGTCGGCACACCCTGAACCACGCTTGCGGCATCCCCGGTGGCGGCGATCCCGCCCGCGATGATCGTGCCCTGCGCCACCGCATAGATCTGGCCGTCGGCCCCGTTCAGGGGTGTCATGACCAGGGTGCCGCCCAGCAGGCTGCTGGCATCCCCGATGGCCGAGACGGTCACATCGATGCGGCCACCGGCGCGCGCGAACGGGGGCAGCGCGGCCGTCACGAAGACGGCGGCCACGTTCTTGGCCCGGAACTGCTCGCCCGCCACGTTCACGCCCAGCCGCTCCAGCAGGTTCTGCAGGATCTCTTCGGTGAACGGCGCGTTGCGCAGCGCATCGCCGGTACCGTTCAGCCCGACGACAAGACCATAGCCCACCAGATCGTTGCCGCGCACCCCGTCGAATTCGACCAGGTCCTTGATCCGGACGGGACTTGCGGCCGCAGGCACGGCGAAGACCAGCAAGGCCAGCAGAAGGCGGATCATCTCAGGAAATCCACGAGGCTGAAGCGCGCCAGTCGCGCGGTGACGGAATACAGCGCCTCGAGCTTGGTCTGCGCATCGGTCAGGGCCGATGTGGCCTCATAGGGATCGACGCCCAGGATGTCGGACCGCGCGATCTTCAAGGCCAGAACCTCTGCCCCGTTGCGGCTTGCGGCCTCGGCGACACGTTCTTCGGCGCTGCCCACACGGGCCGCAAGGTCGGACCGGTTCGTTGCCGTCTGCATCAGGCTGGCTGCCGCGCGCTTTGCCAGCGCGGCACGTTCCGTCATGTCTCCCGCCAGCACGTTGCGGTCCAGAAGGGCGGCAAGGGCCAGCCCCTTCAGGGTGTCGCGGATGGTCGGGTCGGCGGCCGTCACGCTGATTTCGGCCACCTCGCCCGGGGCGACAGGCACGGGGGTCAGCGGAGCGCCCCCCAGATAGGCCGTGGTCGCATAGCCGTCCGGGTCCAGAAACCACGCCGACACTGCCGTTTCGACATCGGCGGCGGTTGTGGCACCCGCTACGGCCGTCTCCAGCGCGGAAAGGATCGTCGCGGCGGGGGCAAGGGCCGCCCCGGTCGTTTCGACCCCCGCAAAGATGGCGCGGTCCCCCAGTCTTGTCCCGAACAGCGCCACGGCACTGGCGAACTTCTGGCCGGCGTCGATCCCGACGCCATTGACATGCGCCGATTGCGCCGAATTCGACGCGGTCAGCAGCGCGGGGATCATCTGCGCCGTCATGTCCTGGACATTGCCGAGCGCGCCCTGCATCGCCGCCGTGAAAGCTGCCGTCTCGGTGGTTGCGGCGCGAAAGCCCTCGATCCGCTTCAGGCTGGTGTCGATCGCGATCAAGGGCCGGAAGTCCCCCCGCACGGCCGCAGCCGGGTCCGAGACCTGACCGGTGGTCATCTCCGAGGTCATCCTCTGGACCAGCGTCTTCAGGGCCACATTCTGTTTGCGCAAGGTGAAGGTCTGCGCCATGTCGCCAAGCGAATCCTGTCCCATTCTACATTCCCAGCAAGAGCTTGACCATGTCGTCCACGGTCTTGACGATGCGCGCGTTCGCGGCATAGGCCTGTTCGATCACCAGAAGCTGCTGCATTTCGGCGTCGGTATCGACGCCCATCTCCAGTTCTTCCTTGCGCAGCGCATCGGACTTGACCGAGGCGAAAGTTGCATCCGCATCTGCGGCCAGCCGGTCGGTGGACACGCGCGAGAACAGATCGCCCGCCAGCGCCGAAAAGCTGCGCTTTCCCGCCATGAACCCACCCGAGACGGGGTCGCGCTGCTGGTTGAGGGTCGCGTTCAGGGTCGTCAGCAAGGCCGACTGGCCGCTTGGGCCCGGCGTCACGGCCCCGATGCCATCGCGCAACCGCCACAGCGCGCCGCCCTTGGCGGGATCGACCGCCGTGTTCAGCGACAGCCGCTGCGCCAGGCCGTTTTCCTGCAGCGGATCAAGCAGTGTTCCCGCATCGGTGAACAGCCCCGGCTGCCCGGCGGGCAGCGTGGGATCGACGCCGGATGCCGAGAACCGCGCGATCAGATCGCGGGCAAGGGCGTCAAGCTTGGCCTGCGCTTCGGGCGCAATCACATCGCGGATCGCAAAGCTGGCCGCAAGGCTGCCGCCGGAGATCGGTGTTTCCTCGCCCAGGCTGGTGATCGGACGGTCATTCAGGGTCAGGCCAGACAGGGCCAGGCCCTCGACCGTCATGTCGGGGCTGATGACGCCCGTGGGTTCAAACCCGAAGACGGCCGGCTTGCCTTCCAGCAGAACGGCCCCGCCGGTCGTGATCAGGGCAATCTGGCCATCCTTGCGCAGGCTTTCGCGAATCGGCACGATCTCGGCAATCCGGTCGACCAGGGTCTGGCGCTGGTCCATCAGGGTCGAGGCATCCCGGCCCGACCCGACCTCGTTGCGAATCTGGCCGTTCATCTCGGCAATCTGCGCGAGCGTGTCGTTCAGCAGATCCACGCTGGCATAGATGTCGGCATCCGCACGGGCGCGGGCGTCCTGGACCGATTGCGCCGCAGTACCGATCTGCCGCGTCAGGCCCTTGGCCGAGGACAGGACATCCGCCAGCCGCGACTCGGACTCCGGTCGGGAGGCTGCCGCGATCAGGGCGGAGTCAAGGCCCGCGATCTGCCCGCCGAGCGATGCCGCATCGGTGGGCGATCCGATCACGGTTTCGACCTTTGCCAGAAAGGTCGAGATCGTCGTCTGCTCGGCCGCCCCGGCCTCGGCGATCCGCCGGTCCGACATCAGGGCGCGGTCGGTGATGCGGATGACCCCGACCACCTCGACGCCCTGCGACGCGTTTCCGACCATGTTCGCGCCAACCTGCAGGACGCGGCGGGCATAGCCCGGCGTGTTCGCGTTGGCGATGTTGGTGGCCACCACTTCCATCGCACGCGAGGCGACATTGAGCCCCGACAATGCGCTGGACAGAGTTCCCGAGATGCTCATGCCGCGTCCCTATCCCAGATGTCAGCGCTTGATGTTGGTGGTTTCCTGCAGCATCTCGTCCACGGTCTGGATGACCTTGGCGTTGGACGAATAGGCGCGCTGCGTCTGGATAAGCTGCGTCAGCTCCGCGGCCACGTCGGTCGCCGATTCCTCGCGCGAGAAGCCCACGACAGACCCCGTCGGCCCTTCGCCCGCGTTCCACAGGAAGAACGGCCCGCTGTCGCGGCTGACCTGATAGGTCTGGTCGTTCAATGCGATCAACCCGTTGATGTTGGGCACGTCGATCACCGGAATCTGATAGATCGTGCGCGTGAACCCCTCGTCGTAGATCGCATTCAGCATCCCCTTGCCGTCCACCTCGACCGATGTCAGGTTTGCCACCGGAGAGCCGTTCTTGGAAATCTGGCCGGGCGCGAAGCTGTCCGAAAGCTGGGTCATGCCGCTGGACTTGCCCGGCACGCCGATGTTCAGCTTCATCGGGCCGCCGCCCACGGTCAGCGCGATCTCGCCGGTCGCCACGTCATAGGCACCGCCCGAGATCGTCGTCACCGAAGCCAGCGTGCCCCCGGTTCCGCGCCCGGCATTGAAGTTCAGCGTGTATTGCCCGATGGTCGCCCCGCCCGAGGCGGAGTCCCTTACCGTCATCGTCCATTGGTTGGAGGACCCGGTGGCGGGAACGATGGGCGTGAAGGTGACATCCATAACCTCGGATGTGCCGAGGTTTCCGAAATACTCGATCGACAGGTCCTGCGTGGTGCCGTTGGCCCCGGCCATGGTCCAGGTGGCAGGCAGGTTGACGCCCAGGGTCATCTCGGTCGTGGGATCGCCCGAGAACTGGTTGATGTTGACCCGGACAGGGGACAGGCCGGCAGCGGTATCGCGCGAATAGGTCGGGATCGTGCCATCGGAATTCGCGGGCCAGCCCATCAGCACCATGCCCGTTTCGGTGCGCAGGATGCCATCGGCGTCGGCGCGGAACGACCCGGTCGTCATGAGCCGCAGCGGGTAGTTGCCGTCCGCCTCGTTGACGGCGGTGATCTCGGTGACGGCGAACATGCCGCGGCCGTCGATCGAGATGTCGGTGGGGTTCGACGTCGACACCAGCGGCCCGCGTTCGTCGATCATCCGCATCGCCGACACCCGCACCCCGCCGGCCGAATAGCCGCCACTGCCCTGGCCGCTGATGACCATCGAATGGAAATCGGCCTCGGCCCGCCGGTAGCCGAAGGTTGATGAGTTCGAAATGTTGTCCGAAATGGTCGCAAGACGGGTTGCGTTGGCATTCAACCCCGCGACGCTCGCATTGAGCGAAGAGGAAATCGTCATCGTAGCGCCTTTCTGCTGCTTCGACACCTTTGTGGTGCGAATGTGCGGGCGCCGGCTTAAGATGAGGATAACGCCTAAAGGTTGAGGGATTCAGCGATCACTTCGCAGAAGGATCACCTCCAGGCGGTTGTTGCGTACAGCCATCGGGTCACCCGTTGCCGGTTTCCGGTCGGCAAACCCGGTCACCCGTTGAATCCGGACAGGCTTCATGCCCTTGTCTTCCAGCAGTCGGCGCATCACCTGCGCGCGGTCCGCCGAAAGGGTCCAGACCGGATTGTCGATCATCATGATCGGATAGGACCGCACATGCCCCTGAACGGCCACGGAATTCGTCGCCAGACCAAAGACTTCCGACAGCATGGCGGCTAGATCGCGCAGGATCGGCGCAGGCTCGGCCGTGTCGCCGATGAACAGGGGGGCCCCGTCGAGGTCAAAGAGTTCGACCACCAGCCCTTCGTCGCTTACCTCGGTGATGACGTGGCGCAGCGCCTGTTCCATGGTCATGCTTTCGCCGCCACGCGCCTTCAGCGCCTGTTCCATGTCCACCAGCGACGGGTCGCTGCTGGTACCAGACCCATTGGCCCCGGCATCGGCCCCGGTTGATCCGCGGGCCTGATTGCTTTCCGTCGGACGCAGCACCGAGGCGCCGGTGCCGTTCTGCGCCAGAATATCCTCGGCAAAGACGGAATCACCCCCGTCCGCGCTTTCCCCCCCGCCCGAGATCCGGTTGATCGGCACCGTCGGATTGAAGTAGTCTGCGATGCCCTTGCGCTGTTTTTCCG
>JAAFHX010000220.1 GCA_013297695.1 Rhodobacterales bacterium
TTCCGGTTGACCCTGTCCTGCAAGTGAGCATTCTGCTCTGGGAGAAGGAACAGATGCGATGCCGATGGATCCCGTTTTGCAAGCAAGGCGCGCGGCGCTGCGAGAGGCCCAGACCTGGCTTCTGGGCCGTGCCCAGACGATGAACGATCCCCATGCCCGGCTGGTGCTGAACGCGGCCGCATCGGACTGGGGGAATGAGAAACTTCGCAGCATTGGCTCGGATCAGCGCACGCCAAGCGAAGAAGCGGGCCAACCATGACACGGTATGGCGTCAGCCCCGACCTTCTCCGTGCCAGCCTTCTCGGCGGCGCCATCGGCGACAGCCTTGGCGCCGAGATCGAGTTCTGGTCCCTGGCACAAATCCGCGCGCAGTTCCCCGATGGCCTGACCGACCTGCCGACGCATGACGGGATCACCGGCTCCATCACCGACGACACCCAGATGACCCTGTTCACCGCAGAGGGGATCCTGGAGGCCTACCAGCGCGGGATCGAACGCGGCATCTGGCACCCGCCAAGCTCCGTGCATCACGCCCTTCTGCGCTGGCTGGAAACTCAGGGCCATCCGTCGCCGCTGACTTTCTCCCACAAGGGCCTGATCACCGACCCGCGCCTGCACGCCCGCCGCGCACCCGGCCTTACCTGCCTTGCCGCCTTGCAACAGGCGACCCGGATCGGCGCGCCCGCCCGAAACGACAGCAAAGGCTGCGGCACGATCATGCGGGTGGCCCCGGTGGCCTTGATGCTGCCACGCGACATGGTGCGCGAGGCGGCGATGGAGTGTTCCGCCCTCACCCACGGCCACCCGACCGGCCAGCGCGCCGCAGCAGCCTGGGCCGAGCTTCTGCGCGCTGTCGCCGAGGGCGCGAAGTTAGAGGCCACTGCTGCGGCTGTGGCCGACGATTATGCCACCCTGCTGGATGACGAAACATCCGTCGCCATCAAGCGCGCGCTTGACGCACCGCGCGACGGGCGGGCCGAAACGGTCGAAACTCTCGGCGGCGGCTGGGTGGCGGAGGAAGCCCTCTCCATCGCGCTCCATGCCTGCCTCGCGGGAGAGGGCTTTGAGCCCGCCCTCCGGATCGCCGTCACCCACGGCGGCGACAGCGACAGCACCGGGGCCATCGCCGGAAACATGCTGGGGCTGATGTATCCGGATGAGGTGCTGACGCATCGCTGGACGATGCTCGTCGAGTGCCGCGACCTGATTGAGGGGATCGTGGCCGGGTTTGCCGCTGTCCGGGGCGAGCCAAGTTAACAGGCCACAGCGTTGGATACTCCATGTAATCCACTGTTGCGATTAGAAACACGACACCAGGGCAAAACCGCTCACCTTAAGCGCAACCAGTCCCTGGATGCGCGACGTCGCTGGATGAAGTACCAGTGGCAGGTCAATCTGGCACTCTCAGGCTGTCCGATCTCTGCGTGACCCGGTCAAACAGCGAACAACTGTGTCATCGACCTGCGGACATTGGGTTCAATTGCACGACAGGTTGCTGTTGCGAATCTTCGACTTACCGTGTTTTCTCACGCTTGTGTGATGCCTGGCTGGTCCACTCTACGGGCAGATTTTTTCATTTAAGCTGAGGAATTGGAATGGGATTTTGTCGTTTTCTGGCCCTACTGTGCGCTCTGTGTCTTACGGTGCCAGCTTTTTCCCAGACGACCGGGGACCCTTCCCAGATTGGCCTTCCAAAAGCTCCGGATCCAAACATCGTCGGTGCAGGCGGAGAGTTTACCCAACGCATTGCGCTGTCGATCCCCGAGTTCCGGGACCTGCCGCTGCCGCTGTCGCTCACCTACAACTCCTCTGACACGGGACGGGCCGGTGTGAACCGGATCCTGGCCTTCGGTTGGTCCCTGGGCGGCCTCTCGGTGATCGAGCGGAAATCGCTGGGTGGTGGTGTGCCGACCTTCGACGATGGCCAAGACGTGTATATGCTTGACGGTCAGGAGTTGATGGCATGCTCGGGCACTGGCGCCACCAATCCCTGGAGTTCCTTCTATCCTTTGCGTTACCTGACCGACAAGCCGAGCTCAAGTTGTCAGAGCGGCGGGAACCTGACTGCGCGGGTTGAGGATTTCAATCGGATCGTCTTTGACACGGCGGCCAATACCTTCACCGTCACCCGTCCCAATGGGGTGCGGTTGATCTATAAGTCGATCGGAGAACTTGCGGGGGACGCTGGTGCGACCGTGAACTATGGGTCGAAGGCGCGCTATCTGCTGACACGGATCGAGGATACGCAGGCCACGCCGAATGTGGTGACCTACACTTACGCTTTCGCGCCCAAGGATGACGGCTATGCTCACCGGATCGAGCGGATCGACTATGCTGGCTATTCGGTTCGGTTCGGCTATGCGCTCTTCCCTGCTAACGCAGTAGCGAAGTTCGCGACCGGCACCAGCTTGATTGGCAAGCAAGCCTACCAGCTCCGCTCCATCCGTGTGATGGAGGGCGAGACAACGATCCGCGGTTACAAGCTGACGTACGGTGTGAGCGCGCTGACTCAGACGCAGCTCTTGATGAAGCTGGAAGAGTATGGCTTTGATTTGGTCTATGCGGCGCCTGAGATTACCGGCGGCCAAAAGCTGCCGGGGACTGAGTTTAGCTATTCGACGGATACCGTGTCGTTCTTCCTCGCAACGTCGGCTAATACGCTAAGCCTTGTGGGCAAGGAATTCCACCAAGCCAACACGGTCGTTGACCTTGATTTCGATGGAGCGGACGAACTTCTGCTTCGCGCGGCACCTCTGTACTACTATTACCAGACCGGGCCGCAAGGCGACAGAAATGACAATTATGATATTTACTACACCTATAGTGCGGGCCATTTCAAGGTAGATCGACAAAGACGTGCGGCTGCCTTGCCGACGCCAGGCTTCTTGAATTGCCTTCTTTTCCCCAAAGATCAATCGGGAGGCGGAGCAGGCACAATTCTCAGTGGACCAGTTGTCCTCGCTGGGTCGCGGACAGGAACTGGTGCATGCATAAAGAGCACCGAGACGGGGTATGTTGCGGGCACTTCCGACAATGACTACACACGACTCAACATTGAAACCCGCCGATTGAATCCAAGTGGCAGCGGAATAGACAGCCTAACTTCGGATGATCAAGCCAGTGCGGTGGGAATTAACAACCTGGTATTCAACTTTGATTTGGATCCGTTTCCCGAACTGCGTTTCAGTAGCTTTATTGCCCAGATTGATGATGGGGATATCACTCCCCTCGTTTCGTCCTTGTTTATTTCATTTCCCCATACGAGCTCCGTAGCTTCAGTTGGTAAGGTACCTTTGCTGGTGTTGGACTTTTCCGGTGACGGTGTGGACGACATAATCAGCACTACTTTTCGGCGCAGCCTTCCAGAGACGGGTGTGTTTTCCGGTAGCATGCGTGGGATAGGGCACAGCGTAAGTTATTCGATTGCCAACTCCGTGCTTAACGCGTGGGCCGCCTATTCTCCTACCGGCACCGTTGCTGTCCCTCCTTCTTTTCCCGGTGATCTGCTTGGTTACGCCGATATGAACGGAGATGGCCTGACGGACATCGCATACCATAATCACAAGGGGTCCGGGAACGATACAGTGACTTTTTTCCCTTCCACTGGCTCTTCCTTTGGTGCCGGCATTGAGGTTGCTCTTCCCGCAAATTATCTTTTTGAGGCACGCGAAACTAAGCGAGGCGGACATAGCTCATCGCTTAGGGACATCAATTCGGACGGCATTGCCGACTTGGTCATTCATGATGG
>JAAFHX010000221.1 GCA_013297695.1 Rhodobacterales bacterium
GGCAAAACCATGCTTCCCTCCATCATCTGGTCGAAGCAGTGAATCACCAAAGATCGCCTCCGGGAACCCACATTCCGATTCAATCAGATGCGGACTTGCTCTAGCGCGGGATTGGGAAAAGTGGGCTCCGGTTTTCCTTGGCCATCACGAGGCCCCCGGAAAACCTAGCGCCGCGCCGCGCGCCAGCCCGCCGCCCGCGCTTCGGCCTCGGTGCAGAACCACCGCTCGCCGCGCGCGGGGTCGATTCCGGTTTCGGCATAATGCTCCTGCCCGGGTCGGTGATAGATTTTCCCACCCGACGAGATGTTGCCCTTGATCGCACAGTCGCCCGGCACGGGCTCCGCCGCCCGGACCAGCGCCGCACCATGCCGGAAGTCTTCGGGTGTCTGCGCCGTCCCGGCCCAGACCCCCAGCCCTTCGCGCTGCGCCGCCTGTTCCTCGGGCACATAGACGGTCGAGTACTTGCGATAGGCAAAGGCCGCCCCCGCCCGCACCAGCGCCGCGTTCAGATCGGCCCCGTCGGCCCGGCAGACCGCCAGCGTCCGCCCGTAACGGTCCGTCCCGCGCCCGTCGCAAATCACCTCGCGCCCCGCGACCATCGCCTGCAACACCCCGGTCGCCCAGCCGCCGCAGCCCCAGTCCGCCCCCGCCCTCTGGCAGGTCTGCGCATGCTCGGGCGCATCCACCCCGAACAGCCGCACCTCGGTCGCCCCGAGCCACAGCGTATCCCCATCAACCACCCGAACGCCGCCCTCCGCCGCGAGCAGAGGCGTGGCGAGCAAGGTCACGATGAGAACGAAGGTCGAACGAAAGGTTACCATCCGTCCGCAATCGCGCCCGCACGAGGTCCGGTCAAGCGAAAAGTTAAGAAATGGTTAGCGCAGGCTGAACCTGTCAACGCCGAATATGCTTGCGTAATCCGCTAGCTGTCCCTATCATCCACCCATGAACAGCAAGCATCGCAAGACCCTTGCCGCCGTCTTTGCCGATCCGCTGTCCGGCTCGGTCGGGTGGGTCGACGTCGAAAGCCTGCTTGTTGCCGCAGGCGCACGATTGATCGAAGGGAGCGGCTCGCGCGTGCGGTTCGAAAAGGATGGCGAGGTCGCAACATTCCACCGCCCGCCCCCCGCCAAAGAGGCCAAACGCTATCAGGTGCGCGACGCGCGCGACTTTCTGGAACGGATCGGAGTGATGCCATGACCAACACCATGACCTACAAGGGCTATTCCGCTCGCATCGACTATGACGATGAAGACGGCATCCTCACTGGCCGTATTGCGGGTATCCGTGACACCGTTGGCTTTCACGCTGCCACAGTCGAAGACCTGCGCGCCGCTTTCCAAGAGGCGGTCGACGACTACGTGGAAACCTGCGCCCGCATTGGAAAGGACCCGCAAAAGTCCTTCTCCGGCCAGGTCATGTTTCGCGTCAGTCCCGAAGTCCACCGCAAGGCCGCGCTGGCCGCAGAACTCGCGGGCAAGAGCCTGAACCAATGGGCCGAAGAGGTGCTGGACCGCGCGGCGACCTGAGCGGCGACGGTTGCAGTTCCAACGCGACCGATCTTTCCCGGCCCGGCCGACCGGGCGACTGCGGCGGTCGAACCGGTGCACCACTCACCCTGAAAACAAAAAGTGCAGCACGTCGCCGTCCTGCACCTCATAGGTCTTCCCCTCGACCCGGAACCGTCCCGCTTCCTTGGCCCCGGCCTCGCCGTTGCCCGCCACATAATCGTCATAGGCAATCGTTTCCGACCGGATGAAACCCTTCTCGAAATCGCCGTGGATCACGCCCGCCGCCTGCGGGGCCAGCGTGCCCTTCGGGATCGTCCAGGCACGGGCCTCTTTCGGCCCCACGGTGAAATAGGTCTGCAACCCCAGAAGCGCGTAACCCGCCTTGATCAGCCGGTCCAGCCCCGCCTCCTCCAGCCCCATCTCGGTCAGGAACATCGCGGCCTCGTCGGCGTCCAACTGGCTGATCTCTTCCTCGATCCGGGCCGAGATCACCACCGACGCCGCGCCTTCCGCCGCCGCCATTGCCGCCACCCGCGCCGACTGGCTGTTGCCTGACGCCGCCGAGGCCTCCTCGACATTGCAGACATAGAGCACGGGCTTGGCGGTCAGCAGTTGCAGCAGCCGCCATGCGCGCCGGTCGTCCTCGGCAACCTTCACCGTCCGAGCCGGCTTGCCCGCCTCCAGCGCTGCCTGCGCGGCACGCAGCAGGCGATCCTGATCGGCGGCATCCTTGTCGCCGCCCTTGATCTTGCGGGCAAGGCCGGCCAGCCGCTTTTCCACCGATTCCAGATCGGCCAGCATCAGTTCGGTCTCGATCGTCTCGGCATCGGCCACGGGGTCCACGCGGCCCTCGACATGGGTGATGTCGCCATCCTCGAAACAGCGCAGCACATGGGCGATGGCATCGCATTCGCGGATGTTGGCCAGGAACTGGTTGCCCAGCCCCTCGCCCCTCGACGCCCCGCGCACCAGACCCGCGATATCGACAAAGGTCATCCGCGTCGGAATGATCTGCTTTGACCCCGCAATCGCCGCCAGCCGCTCCAGCCGCGCATCGGGAACCGCCACTTCGCCCACATTCGGCTCGATGGTGCAGAACGGAAAATTGGCCGCCTGCGCCGCCGCCGTCCGGGTCAGCGCGTTGAAGAGGGTGGACTTGCCCACGTTCGGCAGGCCCACGATGCCCATCTTGAAACCCATCATGCTCTCCCTGACGACGCGCCGCTTCTACGGGGGCCGGGCCGCAGGTTCAAGCTTTCGCGACTCGGGCAGCCCCGGTAGGCTTGGCCAACAGCGGAGGGCAGAATGAGCTTTGATCCCTACATCCATTTCCGGGGCACGTGCCGCGACGCGATGGCCTTCTATCAGGGCATCCTTGGCGGCACGCTGGAGGTCATGGGCTATGCCGATGCCCCGGACGCGACCCAGGCGATGCGGTCGTCGGACCTCGTGATGCATGCCACCCTGCATCTGGGCGGCAGGATGCTGCTGGCCGCAGACTTTCCGCCCGGCCATGCGGGCACGCCGCAAGCAGCGGTCACGATCAGCCATATCGCACCCACGGACGCCGACGCGCGCCGCATCTTCGCCGCGCTGTCCGAAGATGCCACGGTCATGATGGAGTATCAGCCGACCTTCTGGTCGGACGGATTCGGGATGCTGAAGGACCGCTTCGGCACGCAGTGGATGGTCTCGGCCCCGTGGCGGCAACCCACCTGACGCCCCATTGATTTCCCCCGCCCGCCCGTGGCACACCCGCAGGCGCAACGCAGGGGGCCCTCATGACACGCATCGACGACACTTTCGCGCGGCTGAAGGCCCAGGGGCGCAAGGCCTTTGTCGCCTACATCATGGCGGGCGACCCCGACCGCGACACCTCGATGGCCGTGATGGCAGGGCTCCCTGCGGCGGGGGTCGACATCATCGAACTCGGCATGCCCTTCACCGACCCGATGGCCGATGGCCCGACGATCCAGCTTGCCGGGCAGCGCGCACTGGAAGGCGGGCAGACGCTGGCCAGGACGCTGGCGATGGCGGCCGAGTTCCGCAGGACCGACCAGACCACCCCCATCGTGATGATGGGCTACTACAACCCGATCTATTCGCGCGGTGTGGACCGGTTCCTGACCGACGCGCAGGCGGCCGGCATCGACGGGCTGATCGTGGTGGACCTGCCGCCCGAAGAAGACGCCG
>JAAFHX010000222.1 GCA_013297695.1 Rhodobacterales bacterium
GCGCCCTTCATTGTGTTCGACGACGCCGATCTGGATGCCGCCGTGGCGGGTGCCATGGTGTCCAAGTTCCGCAACAACGGCCAGACCTGCGTCTGCGCCAACCGCATCTATGTGCAGGCCGGGGTCTATGACGCCTTTGCCGCGAAACTTGCCACGGCGGTGGCGAGGCTGAATATCGGCGACGGGCTGAAGGACGGGGTCGATACCGGCCCGCTGGTGAACATGGACGCCGTGACCAAGGTCGAGGAACACATCGCCGACGTGCTGTCCAAGGGCGGCAAGGTCGTCACCGGCGGCAACCGCCATGCGCTTGGCGGGTCGTTCTTTGAACCGACCATCGTCACCGGAGTGACGCAGGACATGATGGTCAGTCAGGAAGAGACCTTCGGCCCCCTCGCCCCGCTGTTCCGGTTCGAGACGGAACAGGAGGTCATCGACCGCGCGAACGACACGATCTTCGGCCTTGCGAGCTACTTCTACGCCCGCGATATCGGCCGCATCACACGCGTGCAGGAGGCGCTGGAATACGGCATGGTCGGCGTCAACACCGGCCTGATCTCAACCGAAGTCGCCCCCTTCGGCGGCGTCAAGCAATCCGGCCTTGGCCGTGAGGGAAGCCACCATGGCATGGATGACTACATGGAACTGAAATACATCTGCCTTTCGGTGTGACAGCCGGCTTGCGGGGGCTCCGGGAGCGCGCCACCTTTCGGCTGGCGCGTCAGTCGCAGTCTTCGTAATTCGATTCCATGCATTGGGTTGCGCGTCGTTGCGCTTCCGAAAGGTCCGCAGGTGTCAATCTGGACGCCATGGCGTCACGACTGGCAACCGCCTCCGAAACGCCATTGGCAGCAGCAAGATTGAACCATAGGTACGCCTTCCCGAAGTCCTGCGGGACGCCAGTGCCGTCGGCATAGGCTCGGCCGAGGTTGGCTTGCGCAAACGCTTCGCCTTGATCAGCTGCCAGTCGGGTCCATTTCACCGCTTTGGCGGCGTCTTGTGCCACCCCTCTGCCTTCGGAATACATGAAGCCCAGACTGGCTTGTGCATCCGCCAACCCTTGGTCTGCAGCCAGCCGGAACCAGTTCACAGCCTCGGTGTCGTCCTGCGCTACACCCTCGCCTCGAAAAAACTGTGACCAAGATTGGCTTGCGCCGCCGCGCTACCCTGCTCTGCCAGTGGCGTCCACTCGCGCAGGGCAGTGGTGAAGTCACCAGCTTGGGCGGCTGCCATCCCGGTCGCAAAGTCCTGCGCGAGCCCCATTCCGGGTGTGAGAGCAAGTGACAAAGAAAGAAGAAGTCGTTGCATCGATCCACACTCCAAACCCACCATCACGCTTTGCCCGACACTGCCCGAACCATGGCACGGGTCAAGGTACTCGGAACCGCGTCCGGGCCAGACTTTGCGTAAGGAGGGATCAGCGCGTTTCCAATCGTGAATGAGTGGGCGCGAAGGCGTCTCAGTCCATTTCCAGCGGATAGTCGGCCTCGGGGGCCGCCGCCCATTCCCACATCGACCCGGCATAGTTGCGCGCGTCGATGCCGGCGGTCTGCAGGACGGCCGTGACAAACCCCGACCGGATGCCGCCCGTGCAATAGGACACGACCGTGGTATCGGGCCCCACGCCAAGCGCGTCAAGACGGGCACGCAGCGCGTCGCCTTCCAGAACCTTGCCGTTCTCACCCACCAGATCGCGGTAGTAGAGCGGCTGTGCCCCCGGCACATGACCGCCGCGCGCCTCGCCATAGGGCGTCTCGCCCGCGTATTCGCGCGGCTCGCGGGTGTCCAGGATCACAAGGTTCGGCTGGCCGAGGTCGGCCTTCAGTTGCTCCTTGGTGATTCCGTAGGCATCTGTCCGCGCGACGATGAAATCGCCGGGCGTGGCGGCGGCCACGGTCACGGGACCGTCGGCCAGCAGTGCCGCGACACCGCCATCGACCATGAAGCTGTCGGCCTTGCCAAGGCTGCGCAGGGTCCAGACGATGCGCCCGTCCTCGCCCCACCCGTTCTGGCTGTCGGCGATCACCACCACCGGCTTGCCCGCAAGGACACCAAGCGCCTGCAGTTTCCCGGTCAGGACGGTGTCATCGGACAGAAGCTTGCCCTTGTCCGGCAGGTCAGGTTCCGTGAAGGCGGGCCAGGCCACCGGCACGGCCCCCTCGACGGGCAGCGCGCTGCGCTGATCATCGCTGCGCGTGTCGAACAGGACCGCGCCATCGGCCAGAAGCGCGCGCGCCTGATCCGCGCCGATGATCCAGCCCGACCCGTCTGCCGCCGCCCCCTGCCCCGCCAGCAATCCTGCGGCCAGCATGGCCGCGCACAGACCCAGCACCGCCCGGCGCGTCACGCGGCCCCTCAGTCCGGATGTCATCCCCGCTCCTTTCCGGTCGCACCGGGGTGCGCGCCGATTACACGATTCCGTCAGTCGTCTTTTCTAGGGTACCAGATACCCGGCGAGGGCGGAATTCCAAAACTCCGCTGTCCGACGGAAAGACAGACGCGCCCACCGCATGCTTCCCGGCATGATCCGCGCGTGTCGCCCCAGTCTGCGACGGATGCCGCAGGCACTGTTTCATCATTCATGGCGGCACCACTTGCCCCTGTGCTGCCGCGTGATCGCGGGCTGGCGGCGCGCGGGTCGGGGTGGAAAAGGCCGCCGCCACAGCCGGAGTGCAGATCCCGACCGCCGCCCGCCGGACCTGGCGGGCCGAATCGCGCGGGGCCGGTCACCCGGCGCCGGCGCGCGCTGACCGGGGCTGCAGCCGGCAGGCCCGTGGACGCCCGGTTCCCTGTCGCCCTCGCGCCGCCGCCGCATCGGCCCGAATCCACCCGGCCCGGCCTGTTACGGGAACTTCACGAGGACCCGCGCCACCACGCATTGCAGCGGGCGACCTCGGGCGCTATGACATGAGGCTGTCCTTCCTTGCCCCCCGGGTCATTTCGTGATCGTCGAAATCCTTGTCGTTGCGGCCCTCATCCTATTGAACGGGGCGCTGGCCATGTCCGAACTGGCCGTGGTCTCGTCGCGGCCGGCCCGGTTGAAGCCGATGGCGGAGCAGGGCAACAAGGGCGCGGCAGCGGCGCTGAAGCTGGGACAGGACCCCGGCCGGTTCCTGTCCACGGTGCAGATCGGCATTACTCTGGTGGGCGTGTTGTCGGGGGCCTTTTCGGGGGCGACACTGGGCGCGCGGCTGTCGGGCTGGCTGGCGGAGCAGGGCTTTTCCACCCAGTGGTCCTATACGCTTGGCGTCGGCGGGGTGGTCGTGCTGCTGACCTATCTGTCGCTGATCGTGGGCGAACTGGTGCCCAAGCAGATCGCGCTGAAGAACCCCGAGGCGGTCGCCGCACGCGTCGCCCCGACGATGACGCTGCTGGCGCGGATCGGCGCGCCGCTGGTCTGGCTGCTGGACATCTCGGGCCGGCTTCTGCTTGCCTTGCTGGGGCAGACAGCCGAAGGCAAGACCCGCGTCACCGAGGAAGAGGTCCGCACGATCCTGGCCGAGGCCCATGTCGATGGCGTGATCGAGACCGAGGAACAGGAGATGCTCAGCGGCGTGATGCGTCTGGCCGACCGGTCGGCCCGCGCGCTG
>JAAFHX010000223.1 GCA_013297695.1 Rhodobacterales bacterium
CTCCTCGTGGATCTCGACGCAGCCTGCGGATTTCAGGGCCTGCGACTGGGGCAGGGGGGTCTGATCCTCGGTTGAGACGCGCGCATAGCCGATCAGGGGCATCAAAACAGGTCGTTTGCAGTTTCATATACCACTAATAAACGACCGTTTAAAAACGAATGCAAGGGCTCTCTCTGTGGCGCTGTACAGCAGAACACCCTTGGTTTCCACGCGCTGAGCAAGATCAGAGAGTTCTCACAGACCATAGCGCACGCATGCTATATAGGCATGAAGACGCATCCCAACAAAACCCTTGGGTAAAGTGCAAAAACGTCATATTTTGCACAAATGAAACCTCAGGCATCTACCTTACATGATGATTTCGACGATCCACTCGCTCGTGTGGAAGAGGTTGAGGAGACATCCGAAGACGATCTGTGGTTCCTGCCCAGCCCGAACGAAGAGGAGCCCGATAATCTGCCTCCGGGGCCACGGGCAGATCCAGGCGAAACCGCTGTTCTCGATTACTGGAGGGCGGCAGAGGCCTGCAATGCTGCGCGCCTTGCCCGTGTTGCCGGCCGGCTTGGCGCGCTGGACGAGCGGCTGAAGCGCGGCCCACAGGGATGGCGGCACAGGCTTGCCTTGATAGAGGCGGCCGACCTGAGCTGGTTCGCGGGTGATAGGATCGGCCCGGATCGGCTGGCGCTCTGGGTCTCTCTGCGCTTGTCGGGTGTGCAGGACGACACAGCGGAGTTGGTGCGTGTAGGATGGGCGGTGCGGCGGCTGACGGGTGGGCCGGGGCCCGAGGTGAACCTTTCCGCCTTCCTCGACCGCCGCGACCCTGAGAACCTTGGCGATGAGGCCGAACCGTTCTCGGACCGTGCGGGCGGTTGGCTCGATCTCATGGAGCAAGCCACCGATCTTCATTCGATCACGCGAGCCTGCATGGGCTTTAACATTTGGAGCCTTGCAGGTCTGACGCAGCACGGCGACCGGATTGAAGCGGCTGTCACTGCCGCTCGGATCGCGGCCAGCGAAGGCAAGGGTGCAGTCTTCGCACCGCTCTCCATGGGCGGGGCAAGGGCGCTGCGCGCCGGTGGCCCACCTGCTGACCGACTGGCGCGATGGCTCGAAGGCACGGAGACGGCCTGCCTGACCGCGATGCGACATCTGGATGATATCGAGGCTTGGTCCGTGCGGGCCGAAGCCGCAATGACCCCGCTCTCGGGCAAGACCCCGCGCGTCTTGCGCGCTGTGCTGGCCGAATGGCCCCTGATCTCTGCCCCGATGGCTGAAACCATGACCAACGCCAGCCGCACCGCGGTCCAGCGCAATCTCACCTGGATGGAAAGGCGGGGTCTGATCTGCGAGGTGACCGGGCAGGGGCGCTATCGGATGTGGCGCGCCGCGAACTGAAGGCCACCGCAATCCGTATTGGCCGTTGCAGTGATACAAGCGACTCCTTGAACCACTGCGGTCTCAGTATATCGTCTGGCTGTTCTGTGGAATGGATTAACACTTTGATGATGTAATTGCGCCTCGAAGGCATCAATACGTGGACTGATGCTGTGGCTGCCCCCCTGCCTGCTCCCCGAAGCGCCCGCGGAACCGCGCGATCTCGCGCGGTTCGGGGCGGTGGCTGGTGTAGAATTCCACATAGTGCGGGATGCGGTTCAGGCGAGTTTCCAAGGTCTCGTCGGCCTGCATGGAGATGTAGCCGATCAGCAAAAGGTAGATTGTGCGCACGCGCACATCGGCCTCCTGCGTGTCGTCGCCCCAGCGTTCCAGCATGCCGGACAGTGCCCTCAAGCGGCGAGTATCGGCCTCGGTGATCCGGGCGAGGATGGCGGGGTCCTTCAGCCCCCAGCCGCGCATCGCGAATTCCAGTTTCACGTCGAAGGTGTCGGGGCGCAGGAATCAGGCAATGACGTTCCGCATCGCCTCGGTATTCGTCTCGGCATACTCGCGGGTGGCCGCGACAAGGGGTGTGGTGGTGCGGGCCTCCCATATGTCGACGAGGGCGGCGCGGCGGGGATCGACGAGCGGCGGGTGCCGAAGGGGTTGCAGATCAACGATTATGTTTTGGTGGTGCAGTCAATGATCGAAGGGCAGGGGTGGCGTTGAGCTGGCGTCATTTGATCGAGGGACTCGTGGAGACGGGCGTACTTGTACGCCTGACTGACAATTTGCTGATGACGGGCATGAGTTTCCACGTCATCTGGCGGTGGCTGTGCACGACTGGCTTCTGGCGCAGCGTTCTAGATCGCCACGCTGATCGTGCCCTGCGGGCGCGAGCAACAGGCAAGGATCATCCCTGCCGCGATCTCTTCGTCCGAGATGCCGCCATTGTGGACCATGACGACCTCTCCTGCGGTTTTCTGCACCTTGCAGGTGCCGAAGAGGCCGAAGTTCCAGCTGGACGGGATGTTGAATGGGCCAAGGCGCTACGCCTCGGTCCGGCGCTGGGGCGGGCTTCGGACCTGAGCAGGGCACGGTTCAACGCTGTGGGGCGGGGGCTTTTCCGTCTGATCGCCGCGATCACGGTGCGGAGGCGGAACCAAGGGCGACGTTCAGATCAAGGCGGCACGGGCAGGCGGCAGATATCTTGTCATTCAATCTGCGAGACTGGTGCGCCGCTCGATGACCAGGGGTTCGACCACTTCGGGATCATCATCCGAAATACTGAGCATTTTCAGGGTCATCCTCAATTTGTGTGTCACGGTCTGACCGAGCTTCACAGATTGAGGGGATCAGGCCGTGGTATCGAAGAAGCATTGGGCTCCAACCGCCAGCGTGGAGGTTGGTGAGGTCCGCCAGTCTGAGACGGGTGCATGGGTCGTATCTGGCAGACTGGCTCCGAATGGCATCTGCCCTGAGTGCGGGACGCCCTCAAGACAACGACATGGTTGGAGGCGCCGGCGGATCGAGGATTTTCCTGCTCAGGGCCAAGCGGTTTGGATCGAGCTCAGGGTTTGTCGATGGCGATGTTTGAACTCGGATTGCCGCCGCCGCACGTTCTCCGATCGCGAGGCGGCGGTGGCGACCCCTTATGCGCGCCGGACGTCTCGACAGGCGCAACTCTTAGGCCATATGGCGCACGCCGCTGGTGGCACCCCAGCTGAACGGCTCTTGCGGCGACTGGGTATCCGGGTCAGTGACGATACTATTCTCCGACAGTTGCTACGCACAGCTCAAGTTGCTCCACCACGCGCACGGATCATCGGGATCGATGATTGGAGTTGGCGAAAGTCGCAGACCTACGGGACGATCATCATCGACCTCGAGCGTCGCGCCGTCATCGATGTTCTCGAAGATCGTGATGTCGTCACATGCACCGACTGGCTAAGGCGTCATCCTGAGGTGAAAGTCATAAGCCGGGATCGCTGCGGTCTCTACGCCCAAGCCGCCCGACAAGGAGCGCCGCAGGCGGAACAGGTCGCCGACCGGTTTCAGATCGTGTCCCACCGCGTGGTGTAGCTGGCCATGAAGATAGCCGCCATTTCGGGCGCGGGCCTGCTTGATCAGCGTGCCACGACGGGCAGGCTGATCATGGGATCATCGCTCAAGGGGGCCATGGTT
>JAAFHX010000224.1 GCA_013297695.1 Rhodobacterales bacterium
CAAGGAACGGTCTGTTCCAGCGTGATTTCCATGTTTGATGCGACGAGGGTCACGCGGTCATCATTCGTGACCAGCTTCAGGTGCCCGAATATCGGGATTGTCACCTTGCCCGCGACCACCTTCCCGGCTGCCGTGACAGCTTGCCGGAAAACTTTCATGTCGGAGACGATCTTCACCCGTCCACTCCCGGCGCTTCGACTGCGCTCATTTTCCAGTTGTTGCCGGACGCCAGAAGGCAGGCGCTGCCATTCGGCAGGGTCGCAATCACGGTCCACGTTCCGGTTGCGGGGTTCAGGAATAGCTCCATTGTGGAGTTGCTCCCCGCCGCTCCGGAAGCGATGGCGACCTCGCCATAGCCCTTGAGAAGCCCGCCGACGACATCGGCATGTGGCCCGCAGTTACCGGCTGCAAGCGCCGGGCTCGCCATGGCAACAGCAAGAATAGATGCCCGGATCATGCCGCCACCCGATCGGCTTCCGGCGCGGTCCAGACGACATGCGCGCCGACTTCGGCATAGGTGCCCTGCCCCGGATCAATCTCTGCCCAGCGGATTTTCGGATGCGACGTGCTGCCGCCAGCCGACAGGCGGACGAAGCCCGCGCCGTGCTTGGCGTAGACCTTGCCGCCGCGCTCGAAGAGCGCAACCTGGCGATAGACGCCAGTCGAATGGATCACCGCGAAGGCGTCCGGGATGGTGGTAAAGAACGTCATTCTACAAGCGCCTCCTGCGCGCCATCGGTCCACTCGGAACCGTCTTTCATGCGATAGATGATGGTTTCCGCCTCGGGATCGGCGTCGATCTGCTCCCCGGCAACAAGGCCGGGCAGGTAGAGATGCACGGGGCAATCCACGCCCCGCGCCTGTGCATCAGGCTTGCGCGGCTCGTGAAACCGCGCGCAGTGCCCGTGGCCGCCGTCTGTGAAGGTGAAGTGCAGACAGGTGCGACAATGCCGCCGCGCGGGCTCGCCCGCATGGCAGATGGCGCGATGATCGCAGAACCGGCAGGCGAAGCTGTCCGGCTTGTCCGATATGCGCGGCGGCGGATCGTCCGATGCGGCGATCCGCATGACGCGCGCCTCTTGCCGGGCGCTTGTGTCATGGTCGATCCTGACCCGCTCTGTCAGGATTTCTTCGGTGTCCTTGTTGACCCCGACATAGAGCCCGCGCGCGATGCCCAGCCCGGCCATGCCCGCGTGCAACTGGTGCCAGTGCTCCGGCTTGTGCTTGGCAAGCCCGTGCTTGAGGATGCCGCGCCAGTCCGCCGCCTTGAGGCTCTTGATTTCCAGCACATGCCGCGCCTTCGGAGCCTCGATCACGCCTTCGCAGATGCCGTCGGCCTTGCCGCGCAGCAGCCCGTTTGCCATGGCGAAGGCCCATTGCTTGCCCGTCTCCGGGTCGCGGTCCAGCACGCCCAGCCCGGCCCGGCGCAGATCGTCAATGACCCGCTGTTCCTCGATATTGCCGCGCTCGAAGATGCGCAGCTTGCGCCCGGTCATGGGCTCTTGCGGCGATGCCCAGCGCAGCCCGTACCAAAGCTGCCGGTCGCACTCGCTGCCAAGGGCAGACGCAGCGATGCCGTAGCCGTCATAGCGCGGCCCGCGCGCCTCTGCCTCGGCCTCACGGGCACGCCAGATTGCATCGACGGTCGGCATGGGCGGATCGGGAAGTTCGACCATCACGCGCCACCGCGCAGAGCGTCAAGCGCGCTGTCCGAAAAGCCCGCACCCCACGGCGCGGAGCTGTATGCGCGCTCATATTGGCCGATGCGTGGATCATCGTTCGCGCGGAAGCGGCTGTTCCAGCCTTTGACAACGCAGACCGCCGCGACTTGCCGGGTCGATATACCCAGGTGATCGGCGGCTTCCGCGAAAGTGCAGTTCCAGCCAAGCGGCGCGGCATAAGCCCAGATGCGGAAGGCCAGAGCCTCGGTCTTTGGATTGATGCCCATCACGCCACCGCGCCTTTCTGCGCCGCCATGGCGGCCAGATGGTCACGGCTCAGCCATGCGTGATGATGATCGCAGGACAGGCAGCGCAGCGCGGCGGCGTGATGGTTGACGCCTTCGGCGACGTAGGCGGTACGTCCGCCGCAGTAACGGCAGGGCTTGAACGCCCCGCTGACTGCAGACAGTTCGACCTTATCGCCCGCTAGGCGGGCATAGGTATCCTGTGCCATAGAGGATGCTCCTGGCGGTTCACGAATTGTCAGGGGAAGGGGCGCGGCTGGTGCTTGCAGGCTTGTGGCCGCGCCCCGGCTAGATCACCGGGCTTGACGCCACGGGGCCAACGCGCCGGCCGCAGCGGCGGGCTGATGGTGCGCGGGGGCCGCTGCGCCGCCGTTCAGGGGCGCGTAGCTCGCGACGGTGTTCTTGTCGCCATACTGCGCATCCGTCTTGACCTTCAGCTTTACCCGCATGGGGATGCCGTGCAGTTCATCGGTCTGCCGGACCCTGATCTTGCCGCAGGCGTGCATGATCGAATTCAGTTCCCGCTGCGCAATCTCGACGGCTTGAGAATTGTCGTTCCACAGGTTCAGCATCGTCCAGAAGCGCCGCCCCTGATGCTGCCCGTCCTGCACCTCGAATTCGCAGGACACATATTCGTTGCGCGGGTTTGCCTTCGCAGGCACGCGGTCGCTTTTGACCAGCGCGGCAACGTACTCGCCCGCCGGAAGCGCGCCGCGCTCCCCCATCATTTCCCCGCCGGTCGCGTCGTAAGTTGATCCAAGGTCAGCCATGTTCTTGATCCCTCTCAGGCCGCGACGGCGGCGATGTTACGATGCCCCGGCAGGTGCGGCGCAAGCGCAGCATACCCCTGACCGGGCGTGATGATGACCTGATCGGGCATTCCGCCCCGGCCCTTGGCGTCGAACGCCGGGCGCGGCTGGAAGTTGATTGCCCGCGTGCCGGACCCCGCGCCCTTTGCGGTATAATCATCCTTCTTGCCGAAGGCCTTGCTTTCCCGCCGGATGGTCGTGATCTGGTTCAGGAAGCCCAGCACGTCGCAGGTCTCACGCACCATCGCCTCGGCCCGCTTGTGCAGCCGCATGGTGTAGCGGTCATAGCTGTCCGTGGTCGGGTCCTTGAAGGTCGTGACCGTCTCGTGAGCGATCATGATGACAGTCATCCCGCGCGCGTCGCGCAGGTAGGACAGCGCCATGAGGATATCGCGCCAATAGGCATCGGCCATGATGTAGCCCTTGCCGTAGCCCGCATCCTCGATGTTCTGCCACTTCTGCTCTAAGCACAGCGCTGCCCAGATCAGCGGCTCCAGGCGCGTGATGCTGTCAAGCACCACGGTCTTGAAGGCGTGATCCTCGGTCGCCAGCGCGGTCAGCGCTTCCATCACTTCGCCGTAGGACGTGATCGCCCCATCGGTGAAACTGGTGATCTGGTTGGACCCTTCGCCGGTCTCGGTCTGGATGAAGATCGCGCCCGGGAACTCTGCGGCCAGCGTCGTCTTGCCCACGCCGCCCGGCCCGTAGATGACCATGATCGGCGGTTTCGGCTTGTCCTTTCGGACGAGGTTAGAGATCGAAAGAGC
>JAAFHX010000225.1 GCA_013297695.1 Rhodobacterales bacterium
CTGATCCTTGCGTCGCTGGTCGCGATCCTGACGACCTTCGGCATCGTCTTTTCGCTGGTGTTCGAAACCTGGCACTTCTTTACCCTCTATCCCGCCTGGGACTTCTTCTTCGGCACGAACTGGACACCCCGGTTCGGCGGAGGGTCATCGCTTGGCATCCTGCCGCTGCTGTGGGGCACGCTGTATGTCTCGTTCATCGCGCTGCTGGTGGCGGTTCCGATCGGGCTGATGTCGGCGATCTATCTGTCGGAATACGCTTCGAAACGGGTGCGCACGGTGGTCAAGCCGCTGATCGAGATTCTCGCGGGGATCCCGACCATCGTGTACGGCCTTTTCGCCCTGATCACGGTGGGTCCGCTGCTGCGCGACTACTTTGCGCAGCCGCTCGGTCTGGGCAACAGTTCCTCCTCGGTGATGACGGCGGGGATCGTGATGGGGATCATGGTCATTCCCTTCGTGTCGTCACTGTCGGATGACATCATCAACGCGGTGCCGCAGAGCATGCGCGATGGTTCGCTTGGCCTGGGCGCAACCCCGTCGGAAACCATCCGCAAGGTGGTGCTTCCGGCCGCCCTACCCGGGGTGGTGGGTGCGATCCTGCTGGCGGCCAGCCGGGCCATCGGCGAAACCATGATCGTCGTCATGGGTGCCGGTGCCGCCGCGCGGCTGAGCCTGAACCCGTTCGAGGCGATGACCACGGTTACCGTCAAGATCGTGAGCCAGTTGACCGGTGATACCGAATTCGGATCGCCCGAGACCCTGGTTGCCTTTGCGCTTGGCCTGTCGCTGTTCGTCATCACGCTGTGCCTGAACATCATCGCCCTCATCATCGTTCGCCGGTATCGGGAGCAATACGAATGACCGATCTTTCCGCCACGCCCGCCGCTGCCCATCAGCGCAAGTCGCTGCTGGCGCAGGATGCGCTGACCCGGCGCCGCAACTCGGCCGAAACCCGGTTCAAGACCTACGGGATCGTCGCGATCACGCTGTCGATGCTGGCGCTGGTCTGGCTGCTGTACTCGATCTTCAGCGTCGGCACCCCCGCCTTCCGCCAGACCTTTCTGACGATGCCGATCGAACTGCCCGCCGAAAAGCTGGACAAGTCCGGCGTCCGCGACGTGGCTGTGATGAGCAAGGTCACGACCGTCGGCTATGCCGCCGTGATCCAGGCGGCGCTGGACAAGGCGATTGCCGAAAAGGGCATTTCGACCGACGGCATGTCGGCCAAGGACGTGGCCGGGGTGATCTCGCTCGAGGCACCCGCGCAACTGCGCAACTATGTGCTGGCGAACCCCGAGCTTGTGGGCCAGACCATCGATTTCGAGGTGCTGGCCAACGGGCGCGTCGACGGCTTCTTCAAGGGCCGGGTGACGATGGAAACCGCCAAGCTGGACAGCAACATCAAGCCCGAACAGCTTGTGCTTTCGGAAAAGCTGGTCGAAGCCGGGATCATGGCACAGCGGTTCAACTGGGGCTTCATCACCGCGCCCGACGCATCGGACCAGCGGCCCGAAGCGGCCGGTCTGGGCGTGGCGATCATCGGGTCGTTCTACATGATGCTTGTGGTGCTGGTGCTGTCGCTGCCCATCGGGGTGGCGGCCTCGATCTACCTTGAAGAGTTCGCACCGAAGAACCGCTGGACCGACCTGATCGAGGTGAACATCGCCAACCTTGCGGCGGTGCCCTCCATCGTGTTCGGTATCCTCGGTCTGGCCGTATTCATCAACTTTGCGGGCCTGCCGCAATCGGCCCCCATCGTCGGCGGTCTGGTGCTGACGCTGATGACGCTGCCCCGGATCATCATTCCGGCACGGGCCGCGCTGAAATCGGTGCCGCCGTCGATCCGCGATGCGGCGCTCGGGGTCGGGGCATCGAAACTGCAGGCGGTGTTCCACCATGTGCTGCCACTGGCGGCACCGGGCATCCTGACCGGGATGATCATCGGTCTGGCCCAGGCGCTTGGCGAAACCGCGCCGCTGCTGCTGATCGGCATGGTGGCCTTCGTGCGCGACTATCCGGGTGCGCCGATGCAGGGCTTCTTCGACCCCGCTTCGGCGCTGCCGGTGCAGGTCTACAACTGGACGGTCCGGGGTGACCCCGGCTTTGTGGAACGGGCATCGGGCGCGATCATCGTGCTGCTCGTATTCCTTCTGATCATGAACGCGGTCGCCATCATCCTGCGCCGCCGCTTTGAACGCCGCTGGTAAGGGGTCCGGAACCATGAACGACATGCGAATTGTGGAGAGAGACGTGGATACCAACGATAGCAAGATCGCAGCGCGCGGCGTGCAGGTCTATTATGGCGCGACCCATGCGCTGAAGGATGTCGATGTCGATATCCTGGACAAGACAGTCACCGCCTTCATCGGACCGTCGGGCTGCGGCAAGTCCACCTTCCTGCGCTGCCTCAACCGGATGAACGACACCATCGACTCGTGCCGGGTCGAGGGCAAGATCAAGCTGGACCACGAAGACATCTACGACCCGAAGGTCGATCCGGTCCAGTTGCGCGCCAAGGTCGGCATGGTGTTCCAGAAGCCGAACCCGTTCCCGAAGTCGATCTACGAGAATGTGGCCTATGGCCCCAAGATCCACGGGCTGACCCGCAGCAAGGCGGAACTTGACGAGGTCGTCGAGAAATCGCTGCGCCGTGCCGCGCTGTGGAACGAGGCGAAGGACCGTCTGCAGTCTCCGGGAACCGGCCTGTCCGGCGGGCAGCAGCAGCGCCTGTGCATCGCCCGCGCCATCGCCACCTCGCCCGAGGTGCTTCTGATGGACGAACCCTGTTCGGCGCTTGACCCCATCGCCACGGCCCAGGTCGAGGAGTTGATCGACGAACTGCGCAGCCAGTTTTCGGTGGTGATCGTGACCCACTCGATGCAGCAGGCGGCACGGGTCAGTCAGAAGACCGCGTTCTTCCACCTTGGCAACCTTGTCGAATACGGCGAAACGGGACAGATCTTTACCAACCCCAAGGACCCGCGCACCGAAAGCTACATCACCGGCCGGATCGGCTGAGGGAGATCACCATGCAGACGGACAAGCACATTGCCTCGGTCTTCGACCGGGACCTGGAAGCCATTCAGGCGATGATCATGAAGATGGGCGGCCTTGTCGAAGCCTCGATCCTCGACGCCGCGCAGGCGCTGGAGACGCGCGACGAGGAACTGGCGATGCGGGTGCGCCGGGGCGATCAGGTGATCGATGCGCTGGAAGAGCAGGTCAACACCGAAGCCGCGCGGGTGATCGCGTTGCGCGCGCCCACGGCAGGCGACCTGCGCACCGTGCTGACCGTGATGAAGATCGCCGCCAGCCTGGAACGCTGCGGCGACTATGCCAAGAACCTGGCCAAGCGGTCCACCGTGCTGGCGCAGATGTCGCCCATCGGCGATACGGCGGGCGGTATCCGGCGGATGGCCAAGGTTGTGGAACTGCAACTGAAGGACGCGCTTGACAGCTATATCCAGCGCG
>JAAFHX010000226.1 GCA_013297695.1 Rhodobacterales bacterium
TTCACCGCCGCAGGCTATGCGACCGATCTGCAATATGCCGAGGATGACATCCCGAACCAGCTTGCCCAGATCGAAAACATGATCACCAAGGGCGTGAACGTTCTGGTCATTGCCGCCATCGACGGCACGACCCTGTCGAACGCGCTGGAAAACGCCCATGCCGCCGGGATCAAGGTCATCGCCTATGACCGTCTGATCCGCGAAAGCGGGAACGTGGACTACTATGCCACCTTCGACAACTTTCAGGTCGGCGTGCTGCAGGCCAACAGCCTTGTGGCCGGTCTGAAACAGCGGTTCCCCGATGTGAAGCCGTGGAATGTCGAGCTGTTCGGCGGCAGCCCCGACGACAACAACGCCTTCTTCTTCTACAACGGCGCGATGTCGGTGCTGCAGCCGATGATCGACGCAGGCGAGATCGCCATTCCGTCCGGCCAGATGGGCATGGATCAGGTCGGCACCCTGCGGTGGGACGGCGCGGTGGCGCAGGCCCGGATGGACAACCTTCTGTCCGCCAACTACACCGACAAACAGTTGCACGGCGCGCTGTCGCCCTATGACGGGCTGTCCATCGGCATCCTGTCTTCGGTCAAGGGCGTGGGCTACGGCTCGGGCGACCTGCCCTTCCCGATCGTGACCGGTCAGGACGCCGAAACCCAGTCGATCAAGTCGATCATCGCGGGCGAACAGTATTCGACCGTGTTCAAGGACACCCGCGAACTGGCGAAGGTGACCGTGGCGATGGTGGATGCGATGGCGCAGGGCAAGGAGCCCGAGATCAACGACACCACCACCTATGACAACGGGGTGAAGGTCGTGCCGTCCTACCTGCTGGTGCCGGTACCGGTCGATGCGACCAACTATCAGGCGGTCGTGGTCGATTCGGGCTACATCAAGGCCGAAGACCTGAAGTAAGCCGCAAGTCCGAAGATCGGCCCCGCCCCACAGCGGGCGGGGCCTTTTCCACTGCGCCGCAGGGACCCCATGCCGACACCGATCCTTCAGATGCAGGGCATCACCAAGACCTTTCCGGGCGTGCGCGCGCTGGACAACGTGAACCTTTCGGTCCTGCCCGGCGAGATCCATGCTCTGGTGGGCGAGAACGGGGCGGGCAAGTCCACGCTGATGAAGGTTCTGTCGGGGGTCTATCCGCACGGGTCCTATGACGGCGAAATCCTGTTCGAAGGCCGCCCTGCCCGGTTTCGCGGCATCCATGACAGCGAGGCGGCGGGCATCATCATCATCCATCAGGAACTGGCGCTGGTGCCGCTGCTGTCGATTGCCGAGAACATCTATCTGGGCAACGAGATCACCCGGCGCGGCGTGATCGACTGGCAGGAGACGTGGAAGCGGACCGAGGGTCTGCTGGCCAAGGTGGGCCTGCGCGAAAGCCCGCAGGCACGAATCGACACGCTTGGCGTGGGCAAGCAGCAACTGGTGGAGATTGCCAAGGCGCTGTCGAAAAAGGTCAAGCTGCTCATTCTCGATGAGCCGACCGCCGCCCTGCAGGAAACCGACTCGGCGGTGCTGCTGAACCTGCTGCTGGAGTTCAAGGCACAGGGGATCACGTCGATCCTCATCAGCCACAAGCTGAACGAAATTGCCCGCGTGGCCGACCGGCTGACCGTGCTGCGCGACGGGGCCACCGTTTCGGACATCGCACGCGCCGAGATCACCGAGGCGCGGATCATCCGCGACATGGTGGGCCGCGACATGGCGCACAGATACCCCGAACGCACCCCGAGAGTGGGCGAGGTGCTGATGGAGGTGCAGGGCTGGCAGGTCTTCCACCCGCAGCACCCCGACCGCCAGGTGATCCATGACGCGAACCTGACCGTGCGGCGGGGCGAGGTGGTGGGCATCGCGGGCCTGATGGGTGCGGGCCGCACCGAATTCGCCATGAGCCTGTTCGGCCGGTCCTGGGGTACCCGGATCAGCGGTGCCGTCACGCTCGCGGGCAAGGCGGCCGACCTTTCCTCTGTGCCTTCCGCCGTGGCCTCCGGCCTCGCCTATGTGACCGAGGACCGCAAGGCCCTGGGCCTGGTGCTGGACGAGACGATCCTGCGCAACACCACGATGGCCAATCTGGCGGGCGTGTCGCGGCGCGGCGTGATCGACCAGAACCGCGAACGCCGCGTGGCCGAGGATTACAAGGCGCAACTGAACACCCGCACGCCGACCGTGTTCCAGAAGGTGGTGAACCTGTCGGGCGGCAACCAGCAGAAGGTGGTTCTGGCCAAATGGCTGTTCACCGATCCGCAGGTGCTGATCCTGGATGAACCCACGCGCGGCATCGACGTGGGGGCAAAGTTCGAGATTTATGCGATCATCAACCAACTGGCCGATCAGGGCCGGGGCGTGGTGATGATCAGTTCCGAAATGCCCGAACTTCTGGGCATGTGCGACCGGATCATGGTGATGAACAAGGGCCGCTTCGTGGGCGAGTTGACCCGCGCCGAAGCCAGTCAGGAACGCATCATGCAGGTGATCATGGCGGCAGAGACCGCAACAGGGGGGCAGGCGGCATGACGGTGGCAACGGGCACGGGCGGGCCTTCGGTCCTGGGATACCTGCGCGCGAACATGCGCGAATACGGCATGCTGCTGGCGCTGGTGGCGATCATGGTCTTCTTCCAGTTCATGACCGACGGCACGCTGATGAAGCCGGTGAACCTGACCAACCTGTTCCTGCAGAACAGCTATATCATCATCATGGCGCTTGGCATGCTGCTGGTGATCGTGGCGGGCCACATCGATCTGTCGGTGGGGTCGGTCGCGGGGTTCATCGGGGCGCTGGCCGCCGTGATGATGGTGGATTACGACGTGCCGCCGCTGGTCGCCTCGGTCTTTGTGCTGATCGTGGGCACGGCCATCGGGGCCGCACAGGGCTATTGGATCGCGTATTGGCGCATCCCATCATTCATCGTGACGCTGGCGGGGATGCTGGTGTTTCGCGGGGCGACGCTCTGGCTGCTCGACGGCAAGTCGGTCGGGCCCTTCACCAAGGGGTTCCAGTCGCTCTCGACCGGCTTCGTCCCGGATTTCCTGCCGTTCCTTGCGTCCGTGCTGGGGATGGAGCGGCTGAACGGCTTTGCGCTGGCGGTGGGCATCGTCATCGTCGCCGTGATCCTGTGGAGCCAGTGGACCGCGCGGACGCGCGCCGCCGCTTATGGCATGGCCGACGAGCCGCTGTCGTTCTTTCTGGGCCGCAACCTCGTGGTGGCGGCGGCGATCCTCTACATCGCCTGGCTGCTGGCGACGTTCCGGGGCATCCCGAACGTGCTGGTCACGATGGGCATCCTGATCGTGGCCTACATGTTCCTGACCAGTTCCACCACCATCGGGCGGCGCATCTATGCCAT
>JAAFHX010000227.1 GCA_013297695.1 Rhodobacterales bacterium
TCGGCCTCGGTGATGTTGCCCACGGCCATCGTGGCGATGCCGGTCTCGTTGCGGATGCGGTCGCTGAACGGGGTCTGGAACATGCGGCCATAGACGGGGCGCGCCTGAGGAGAGGTCTGGCCCGCGCTCACGTCGATGATATCCGCTCCGGCACCATGGAAGGCCCGTGCAACCTGCACCGCATCGGCGGGGGTGATGCCATCGGCCCCCACCCAGTCATTGGCCGAAATGCGCACCGACATCGGCCTGTCCTCCGGCCAAGCCGCGCGCATCGCCGCAAGGACCTCCAGCGGCCAGCGCAGGCGGTTCTCCAGACTGCCGCCGCACTCATCCGTCCGGATGTTCGATATGGGCGAGATAAACCCGGAAATCAGGTAGCCATGCGCGGCGTGAAGTTCGATCATGTCAAAGCCCGCGCGCGCTGCCATCTGCGTTGCGGCCACAAATTCGTCCTGCACGCGGTCCATGTCGGCCCGCGTCATCTCGCGCGGGGCGAGGTGAGCCGACGACCAAGGCACAGCGGAAGGCCCCATCGTCGGCCAGCCGCCCTCGCGCAGCGGCATCTCGTCATCCTCCCACGGCACCTGGACCGAGGCCTTCCGCCCCGCATGCCCGATCTGGCAGCAGAGCTTTGCCGCCGTCTCGGCATGGACGAAACCGACCAGCCGCCTCCACGCCGCCTCGTGGTCCGGCGCATAAAGGCCGGGGCAGCCGGGGGTGATGCGGCCTTCGGGGCTGACGCAGGTCATCTCGGTGAACACCAGCCCCGCGCCGCCCTTGGCGCGTTCGGCATAATGGGTGAAATGCCAGTCGGTCGGGCAGCCGTCCACCGCGCGGTACTGCGCCATGGGCGACACGACGACCCGGTTCTCCAGCCGCATGCCCCGCAGCGCAAAGGGCGCGAACATCGGCCGTCGGCCCGGCCTGCCGCCCGCCTGCGCCTGAAACCAGTCCTCGGCCCCGCGCAGCCAGTCAGGGTCGCGCAGCCGCAGGTTCTCGTGCCCGATGCGCTGGCTGCGGGTCAGCAGCGAATAGGCGAACTGCGGCGGGGCCATGTCGAGGTAGCGTTCCACCTCTTCGAACCATTCCAGGGAATTGCGCGCCGCCGATTGCAGGCGCAGAACCTCGACCCGGCGTTCGTCCTGATAGCGCTGGAAAGCCACTTCCATCGTCGGTTCACTGTGCAGATAGTCGGCCAGCGCGATGGCAGAATCAAACGCCAGCCGCGTTCCCGAGCCGATCGAGAAATGCCCCGTCGCCGCCGCATCGCCCATCAGCACGACATTCCCGTGATACCAGCGTTCGCAGATCACGCGGGGAAACTGCATCCAAACCGCCGAGCCGCGCAGGTGCGCGGCATTCGACATGAGGTCATGCCCACCCAGATGGGCCGCAAAGAGACGGCGGCAGGCTTCCACCGTTTCCTCTTTCGACATCCCGGCAAAGCCAAGCGCCTCCCAGGTCTCGGGCAGGCATTCCACGATGAAGGTCGCGGTGTCGGCGTCGAACTGGTAGACATGGGCCCAGACCCAGCCGTGTTCCGTCCGCTCGAAGATGAAGGTGAAGGCGTCGTCGAACTTGGCATGGGTGCCCAGCCAGACGAACTTGCAGCGGCGCAGGTCGATGTCGGGGCGAAAGACGCTTTCGTATTCGCGCCGCACCGCCGAATTGATCCCGTCACAGGCCACCACAAGGTCATAGTCGCGACGGTATTCCTCGGCCGACCGGAATTCCGTCTCGAAGCGCAGGTCCACGCCCAACTCGCGCGCGCGGGCCTGCAGCAGGATCAGCATCTTCTTCCGCCCGATCCCGGCAAAGCCATGCCCGCCCGACACGGTGCGCACCCCGCCCTGCACCACGGCGATATCGTCCCAATAGGCGAAATTCTCGCGGATCGCCGCCGTGCTGACCGGGTCGTTGACCTGCATCCGGCCAAGCGCATCGTCCGACAGCACGACGCCCCAGCCGAAGGTGTCGTTGGCGCGGTTGCGTTCCAGCACGGTGACGCGATGCGCGGGGTCGCGCAGCTTCATCGAGATTGCGAAGTAAAGCCCCGCAGGTCCGCCGCCAAGGCACAGGATGTTCATCGACGATCTCCCTTGTTGTGCCTAAAGGGTAGCGTGACATCCGGGATAAACAATTTCAAGCTTGAAATTTTCTGGCTTGAAATTTCAGGTGTTGACCGCATGATGTGGGCATGGAGAACACGCCGGTCATCGGGGTTGCGGGCCTGGGGACGATGGGCCTTGGCATTGCGCAGGTCTTTGTGCAGGCGGGGTTTTCCGTGCTGGCCACCGATGAAGTGGCAGCGGCACGCGACGGGGCGGGCGCACGTCTGGCGGGGGCGCTGGACAGGCGGGTGGCGGCGGGGCGGATGACCGCAGAGGCCGCCGGGGCCGCGCTGGCGCGGCTGGAAGTCGTACCGCAGATCGCAGACCTTTCGCCCTGCGCGCTGGTGATCGAGGCGGTGGCCGAGGATCTGGCGGTGAAGCGGGCGCTCTTCGCGCAGGTCGAACGCACGGCCCGGGGGGCTGTGCTGGCTACCAACACCTCGTCCCTGCGGGTCGGTGCGGTGGCCGAGGGGCTGGCACAGCCGGGCCTTGTGGTCGGTCTGCATTTCTTCAACCCTGCCCCTGCGATGAAACTGGTGGAACTGGTGGCCCATGCGGGCAGCGGCGCCCGCGCGCTGGCGCTGGCGCGTGCGGTGACGGAAGGCGCGGGCAAGACCGTCATCGCCTGCCCCGACCGGCCCGGCTTCATCGTCAACCGCTGCGCGCGGCCCTTCTACGGCGAGGCGCTTGCCCTGCTGGAGGAAGGCCGCAGCCCATCCGACATCGATGCCGCGATGCTGGCGGCGGGCTACCGGATCGGGCCGCTGTCGCTGATCGACCTGATCGGGGCCGATGTGCATCTGGCGGCCACCGAAGGCATTTCGGCGGCGATGGACGGGCACCCGCGCTACCGCGTCTTCGACGTGCTGCGCGCGCAGGTCGCGCGCGGCGATCTGGGGGTGAAATCCGGACGCGGCTTCCTGCACCCCGACGCGCCGGGGGAACCGCCGCCCGACGCCCCCGCCATCGCCCTGCGGATCGAGGCGATGCTGGCGAACGAGGCCGCAAGCCTTGCCGCCGAAGGCGTGCCGCCCGACGCCATCGACACGGCGATGCACCTGGGCCTGAACCTGCCGCGCGGCCCGTTCGAGGCGGCGCGCGCGCAGGGGCCGGACCGCATCCGCGCCGAACTCGCGCGGCTGCGCGCCCGGGCCTCGCCCGGCCTGCAACCGCGCTACGACCTGCAACCGGCGCTGGCGGCGCTTTAGCCGCCGGGCGCGGGCATCAGCGCGTCG
>JAAFHX010000228.1 GCA_013297695.1 Rhodobacterales bacterium
GGCGCGCATTGGCGGCGACGGTCGTGCCCTCGGGGGCGACGATTTCCATCAGGACACCGGCGGCGGGCGCGGGAACCTCGACCGAAACCTTGTCGGTTTCCAGTTCGCACAGCATCTCGTCCTGCGCCACGGGATCGCCGGGCTTCTTGAACCAGGTGGAAACCGTCGCTTCCGACACGCTTTCGCCCAGGGTGGGAACCATCACATCGATCATCTTGCCATCTCCCGCAGATTTTGCGGCTTTGACTTTGTCCATAGGCGGGGGCGCGTTCGGGGCCGCCCCTGCGCCGATCTGCGCCAGAAGGGCGGCAACGCCCACGGTCGCGCCCTCGGGCGCCACGATTTCCAACAGGTAACCGGCGGCGGGGCTGGGCACCTCGACGGTCACCTTGTCGGTCTCCAGTTCGCACAGCATCTCGTCCACCGCAACGGGGTCGCCGAGGCGCTTGTACCAGTGGGCGACGGTGGCTTCGGTCACGCTTTCTCCAAGCGTGGGAACCCGGACCTCAACTGCCATCGCTGCTGCCCGAACCGCCCGACCCCACGGTCAGGGCCGCATCGACAAGGGCGGCCTGTTCCGCCTTGTGGCGGCTGGCAAGCCCGGTGGCGGGCGAGGCGGAGGCCGCCCGCCCGGCATAGATCGCCCGGCGGTGGTGTGCCCCGATCCGGCCGAGGATCCATTCGAGATTGGGTTCCAGAAAGCTCCAGGCCCCCATGTTCTTGGGTTCTTCCTGGCACCAGACCATTTCGGCCCCGATGAAGCGGCTGAGTTCCTTGACCAGGCTCATCGCGGGCAGCGGGTAGTACTGTTCGACGCGCAGCAGATAGACATCGTCGAGGCCCCGCGCGTCGCGTTCGGCGAGAAGGTCGTAATAGACCTTGCCGGAACACAGCACCAGGCGGCGTATCTGCGCGTCGGGCTTCAGTTTCAGGTCGGAATGGCCCTTTTCGGCATCATCCCACAGAACGCGGTGAAAGCTGGACCCGGTGGTGAAATCCCCGGCATCGGAGACGGCGAGCGGGTGGCGCAGCAGGGATTTCGGCGTCATCAGGATCAGCGGCTTGCGGAAGTCGCGGTGAATCTGGCGGCGCAGGATGTGGAAGTAGTTGGCGGGGGTGGAGCAGTTCGCGACGATCCAGTTGTCGTTCGCCGACATCTGCAGGAAGCGTTCCAGACGGGCGCTGGAATGTTCGGGCCCCTGGCCTTCGAACCCGTGCGGCAAGAGGCACACAAGGCCCGACATCCGCAGCCATTTGGATTCGCCCGAGTTGATGAACTGGTCGAACATGATCTGCGCGCCGTTGGCGAAATCGCCAAACTGCGCCTCCCACATCACCAGCGTGTTGGGCTCGGCCAGCGAATAGCCGTATTCGAAGCCGAGCACGGCGTATTCCGACAGCATGGAGTCGATCACCTCATACCGGGCCTGACCGGCGCGGATGTGGTTCAGCGGATAGTGCCGTTCGTCGGTGGACTGGTTGATGAAGGCGGAATGGCGCTGGCTGAAGGTGCCGCGCGTGCAGTCCTGCCCCGAAAGGCGCACCGGGTAGCCTTCGGTCAGGAGCGAGCCGAAGGCCAGCGCCTCGGCGGTGGCCCAGTCGAAACCTTGTCCGGTCGCGAACATCTGCGCCTTGGCCTCGAGCTGGCGGCCGACGGTCTTGTGCAGGTCGAACCGGTCGGGCACGCGGGTCAGCGCCGCGCCGACCTCGGCCATCGTTTCGGGGGCGATGGCGGTTTCGCCGCGCTGGTAATGCTCCAGGTCCTTGGTGGAAAGGTTCTTCCAGCGCCCGTCGAGCCAGTCTGCCTTGTTCGGACGGTAGTCCTTGCCGGCCTCGAATTCCGCATTCAGGCGCGACTGGAACGCGGCCTTCATGTCCTCGATCTCGCCTTCGGGGATCAGGCCGTCCTTGACCAGCCGTTCGGTGTACAACTGCAGCGTCGTCTTGTGGCGCTTGATCTCGGTGTACATGCCGGGGTTCGTGAACATCGGTTCATCCCCCTCGTTATGGCCGAAGCGGCGGTAGCAGAAGATATCCAGCACCACGTCCTTGTGGAATTTCTGCCGGAATTCTGTCGCCACGCGGGCGGCATGGACCACGGCCTCGGGGTCGTCGCCGTTGACGTGGAAGATCGGCGCCTCGACCATCAGGGCGATGTCGGTCGGGTAGGGCGAGGACCGGCTGAACGACGGCGCGGTGGTGAACCCGATCTGGTTGTTCACCACGATATGGATGGTGCCGCCGGTGCGGTGGCCCACAAGGCCGGAAAGGCCAAAGCATTCCGCCACCACGCCCTGGCCGGCAAAGGCCGCGTCGCCGTGCAGCAGGACGGGCAGAACCTGCGTGCGGGTCTTGTCGCCCAGTTGTTCCTGCTTGGCGCGGACCTTGCCCAGAACCACGGGGTTCACCGCCTCCAGATGGCTGGGGTTCGCGGTGAGCGACAGGTGCACGGTGTTGCCGTCAAAGCTGCGGTCGGACGAGGCACCGAGGTGATACTTCACGTCGCCCGAACCGTCCACATCCTCGGGCTTGTAGCTGCCGCCCTGGAATTCGTTGAAGATCGCGCGGTAGGGTTTCTGCATCACGTTGGCCAGGACCGACAGGCGGCCCCGGTGCGGCATGCCGAACACGATTTCCTTGACGCCCAGGGACCCGCCGCGCTTGATGATCTGTTCCATCGCGGGGATCAGGCTTTCGCCGCCGTCCAGGCCAAAGCGCTTGGTCCCCATGTATTTCACATGCAGGAACTTTTCATAGCCTTCGGCCTCGACCAGCTTGTTGAGGATGGCCTTGCGGCCTTCGCGGGTGAAGGCGATTTCCTTGCCGTAGCCCTCGATCCGTTCCTTGAGCCAGGCGGCCTGTTCGGGGTCGGAAATATGCATGTACTGCAGCGCGAAGGTGCCGCAGTAGGTGCGCTTCACGATATCCACGATCTGGCGCATGCTGGCGACCTGCAGGCCCAGCACGTTGTCGATGAAGATCGGGCGATCCATGTCGGCCTCGGTAAAGCCGTAGGAGCGGGGGTCAAGCTCGGGGTGGTTCTGCACGTCGCGCAGCCCGAGCGGGTCGAGGTCGGCGGCGAGGTGGCCGCGGATGCGGTAGGCGCGGATGATCATCAGCGCGCGGATGCTGTCGAGCACGGCGCGCTGAATCTGCGCGTCGGTCACCGAGGCCCCGGTTTCCGCTGCCTTGGCGACGATCTTCTGCACCGCGCCGCGTGCCTCTTTCGGCGTCGATTGCGGCCATTCCCCC
>JAAFHX010000229.1 GCA_013297695.1 Rhodobacterales bacterium
GGCTGGTGGTGCCGTTGGCAGGCTGGGTGGCAGGGCTGGGTCTGGCGGGCCTGACCCTCGTGGCGTTCCGGCGGCTGGACCACAGGATTTTCGCGCATTACCTGATGCATGATCTGGCCTTTTCGGCCTGGGGGGGCGGGGCCTGTCATCCGGCCCTGCAGGGGCGTCTGGCCGAATTTCGCGCGCGCGTCCGGACTGCGCTGACCGAGGATTGCGACGAGGTTCTGGTCGTCGGCCATTCGTCCGGGGCGCATCTGGCGGTTTCGGTGCTGGCAGAACTGTGGCGCGGCGGGCTGCCGAAGCATCCCGTGGTCAGTCTTCTGACCCTGGGGCAAGTGGTGCCGATGGTGTCGTTCCTGCCGCACGCGCAGCGCCTGCGCCGCGACCTGCAGGACATGGCGGCGCAGGATCGCATCTTCTGGGTGGATGTGACGGCGCCCGGCGATCCCTGTTGTTTTGCGCTGTGCGATCCGGTGGCGGTGACAGGGGTCGCCCCACCCGGCGCCCGGGGGCCGCTGGTGATCTCGGCGGCCTTCCGCCAGACGCTGGACCCGGCAAGGGTACGGGCGCTGCGGGGACGCTTCTTTCGGCTGCACTTCCAGTATCTTTGCGCCTTTGACCGGCCCGGCGTCTATGATTACTTCGCCATCACGGCGGGTCCGCAGACGCTGGCCGCGCGGTTTGCCGGATGCCGCGCATCGCCGGGCCGGATCGGCCTGGCCCTGTCACCGAACCGGGGCATCGCGTGATTCCCCCCCGGCCTGTGCCCCGCACGGGGCGCGTATCGCTGTGGCGGCATCTGGCGCTGCTGCGCGACGACCTGCTGTCGGCCGGACCTGCCCGGCTTTACCGCGCCTGGATGGCCGAATTCCGCACGCCGTTCTTTCGCAGCTATGTCTGCAACGATCCTGCGCTGATCCGCCGCGTCCTGACCGAACGGCCCGGCGATTTTCCCAAGTCGCGGCGGCTTGGCGGGGGGTTGGCGCCGCTGTTGGGCGGGTCGGTCTTTGTTG
Organism: Rhodobacterales bacterium; assembly: GCA_013297695.1. GTDB lineage: Bacteria > Pseudomonadota > Alphaproteobacteria > Rhodobacterales > Rhodobacteraceae > Aliitabrizicola. Next base: position 1,014 of record JAAFHX010000229.1, read on the forward strand.
CCTCGGGCGCGGTCTGGGCGCGCCAGCGGCGGATCATCGACGCCGCGTTCGAGGGCGGTCGGCTGCACGACATGATTCCGGTGATCGCAGCGGCGGGCAGGGCCGCGCTGGACCGGATGACGCCGGGGGTGGTCGAGGTGGAGCCCCTGACCAGCCATGTCACGGCCGACGTGATCTTTCGCGCCCTGTTTTCGCTGCCCATCGATCACGCCGTCGCGACCGAACTGTTTGCCCTGTTCCGGGCGCATCAGCGCAGCCAGCCGGTGGTGGCCCTGTCGGCGCTGCTGCCCTGGCCGGGATGGCTGGCGCGCCCGCAATCCCGGGTGACGCGGGCCACAGCGCAACAGATCCGGGCACTGATCGCCGGGCTGACCCGGGCGCGTGCGGGCGACATTGCGGCGGGCAGCGCGCCGGACGATCTGGCGACGCGGCTGATGACGACGCCCGATCCCGCAACCGGTCGTCCCCTGGGTGCGGACGAGGTGGCCGACCAGATCGCGATCTTCCTGCTGGCCGGGCATGAAACCTCGGCCTCGGCGCTGGCCTGGGCGCTTTTGCTGCTGGCGCTGGACCCCGGCGCGCAGGACCGTGTGGCGGCCGAGGCGGCGCAGTTGGACGAAACCCCGGACCTGACCGCGCTGTCGCGCCTGCGCTTTACCCGTGACGTGCTGCGCGAGACGCTGCGGCTTTATCCGCCGGTGCCGATGATGGTGCGCGAAACGGTGCGACGTGAAATGTTCCGCGACCGGCTGCTGCCCCGGGGGGCGCAGCTTGTCCTGTCACCCTGGCATGTTCAGCGGCATGAGCGGCTCTGGGACGATCCTGATGCCTTCGACCCTGACCGCTGGCAGACCGAGGCGGGGCGGACTGCGGCGCGGGCGGCCTACCTGCCGTTCTCGGAAGGGCCCAGGGTCTGCCCGGGCGCGGGGCTGGCCATGGTGGAAGGGGTGCTGCTTTTGGCCATGCTGGTGCGTGCCTTCCGGTTTTCGGCGTCTGACCGGCCGGCGGTACCGGTGGCGCATCTGACCCTGCGGTCACGCGACGGGATTTTTCTGGCGGTTGCCCCCAGAACCTGACCCGTCAGCGCCGGACCTCGTTCAGCACGAACACCCGGATCGCCGAGGCAAGGCCGACGCCCGGGGCCCGGGCGTCGTCGATCTGGGCCGCCAGGGCATTCAGCGCCACGCCGCGCGCGGTGGCGATGTCGCGGAACGCCTGCCAGAACTCGGCCTCAAGCGACACCGAGGTGCGGTGACCATGCAGGCTGAGCGACCGCTTGACCGGGCCACCGGTCATTCCGGGTCCTTCCGGTGGCCGTCAAGGTCGCGGCGCGCCTTGTCGGCGATCTGGTCATCACGCGCCTTCTCGGCCTTGCTGCGGCCGAATTGTACCACGTTCGCATCGGCTTGCGCGCGTTTCTTCGCACGGTCTCGGGCCTTGCGGGCGCGTGAAAGGCTGACCACCTCTGCCATGTCAGCCCTTCGGGCCGATCATGTCTTCGGGCCGCACCACGCGGTCGAAGGTTTCCCCATCGACAAAGCCAAGCGCGATGGCCTCTTCGCGCAGGGTGGTGCCGTTGCGGTGCGCGGTCTTGGCGACCTTGGTCGCGTTGTCATAGCCGATGGTCGGGGCCAGCGCCGTTACCAGCATCAGGCTTTCCTTCATCAGCTTGTCGATCCGCGTGGTGTTGGCCTGGATACCCGCCACCATGTTGTCGGTGAAGCTGCCTGCCGCATCGCCCAGAAGCTGCATGGATTGCAGCACGTTGTAGGCCATCATCGGGTTGTAGACGTTCAGCTCGAAATGCCCCTGGCTGCCGGCAAAGCCGATGCCGGCATCGTTGCCCATCACCTGCGCGCAGACCATGGTCAGCGCCTCGGCCTGGGTCGGGTTGACCTTGCCCGGCATGATCGAACTTCCCGGCTCGTTCTCGGGCAGGATCAGTTCTCCCAGCCCCGACCGGGGACCCGAGCCGAGCAGGCGGATGTCGTTGGCAATCTTGAACAGGCTGACCGCCACGGTCTTGAGCGCGCCCGAGAACATGACCATCGCGTCATGCGCCGCCAGCGCCTCGAACTTGTTCGGGGCGGTGACAAAGGGCAGGCCGGTGACACGGGCGATGGCATCGGCCACGCGCACGTCCCATCCGACGCGGGTGTTCAGACCGGTGCCGACCGCCGTTCCGCCCTGCGCCAGTTCATAG
>JAAFHX010000023.1:0-2811 GCA_013297695.1 Rhodobacterales bacterium
GGTTCCGGCAATCGTCAGCGTGTCGATCCCGGCCCCGCCGTCGATCGACCCGGCCCCGTCGCCTGCGGCATGCAGGATCGTGTCGTTGCCCTCGCCGCCCGAGATCACGTCGATCCCCGCCCCGCCGGTCAGGATATCGTCGCCCGCCCCGCCCTGCAGGTTGTTGGCCCCCGCGTTCCCGGTCAGCCGGTCGTTGCCGATGTTGCCGGTGACATTCTCGATGCCGGCGACCGCCGCAAGGCCCGTGGCCGTCCCGGCCTGCAGGTCCACGCTCAGGTTGACCGCGATCCCGGTCGGCAGCACATAGCCGAGCGTATCGGTGCCGGTGCCCAGATCGGCGGTGATCCTCTCGATCCCGGTCAGGGCATTGCCCTCGATCGTGGTGATGCGGCCCGTGGCGGTGATGGTGACGGCCAGGATATCGGCCGCCGTGGTGCCCAGGATCTGCAGCGTGTCGATGCCCGCCCCGCCATCTGTCATGCCCCCCCCCTCGCCCAGGGTGTGGCGGACCGTGTCATTGCCGTCGCCGCCAAGGATCGCATCGGTTCCCGCGCCGCCGGTCAGCAGGTCGTCGCCCGTCCCGCCCGAAAGGGTGTCGTTGCCAAGACCGCCCGAGAGGGTGTCGTCGCCCGCCCCGCCCTGCAGGTTGTTGGCCCCCGCGTTCCCGGTCAGCCGGTCGTTGCCGATGTTGCCGGTGACATTCTCGATGCCGGCGACCGCCGCAAGGCCCGTGGCCGTCCCGGCCTGCAGGTCCACGCTCAGGTTGACCGCGATCCCGGTCGGCAGCACATAGCCGAGCGTATCGGTGCCGGTGCCCAGATCGGCGGTGATCCTCTCGATCCCGGTCAGGGCATTGCCCTCGATCGTGGTGATGCGGCCCGTGGCGGTGATGGTGACGGTCAGGGCATTGGCCGCCGTGGTGCCCAGGATCTGCAGCGTGTCGATGCCCGCCCCGCCATCGATGGTGCCGTCACCGTCGCCCAGGATGTGGCGGACCGTGTCATTGCCGTCGCCGCCGAGGATCGCATCGGTTCCCGCGCCGCCGGTCAGCAGGTCGTTGCCCGCGCCGCCCGCCAGCGAGTCATTCCCGTTCTGGCCGAACAGGTTGTCGTCGCCCGCCCCGCCGATCAGCGTGTCGTTCGCGCTGAAGCCGTAGAGCACGCTGTCCAGCGTCGCATGCCCGGTCAGGGTATCCGCCGCCCAACCGCCTGTGGCGACAAGGAAGCTTTCCGTCAGGGTGGAATCCGTGCTGTCGGTCGAGCTGAGCACCAGGATCGCGCTGAAGTTCTGCGGCAGGGCGGCGGTGCGGGTGACCACGCCGGTCTGCGCATCCACCGCGAAACCGGCGGCAGGCCCGACGATGGCATAGGTGAACCCGCTTGAGCTTGCGGCATCGGCCGATGTCAGGGTCGCCACGACGGCCCCCGCCGCAGGCAGCGTGCCCGGGGGGGGGGAGCCGGTCCAGGTGATGTCGGTCGGCGGGACCGCGACCAGAAAGGCCGCGCCCAGGGTCGCGTCGGCGAAGCGGAACGTTTCGACCCCGGTCACAAGGTCGATCCCGTCCGGGGCGCCCGCCCGCAGATCGGTGATCCTGAAGGCTTCGGCCATCTCGCCCGTGCGCAGCGTGTAGGTGAAGCGGTCGATCAGATAGTCGTCCCGGTTGCCGCTGTACAGGACGGTATCGCTGCCGTTCGTTCCGATGTCGCGGCCCAGAAGGAAATCCTGGCTTCTTTCCCAGGCCAGCAGATCCGCCATGTGCTTGGGGAAGGTGCCGATGCCGACCAGGTCGAGCAGACCCGAGGAATCCAGGGGGCCGACAGCTTCGTCGATGGGATTGCCCAGGGCGTCGACCGCGTCCGGAACATAGCCGGCATATCGGCCGATCAGTTCGTCCAGCCGGATGCGGTCGCCGATGATCACATCGTTGCCGCCACCGCCGAGGCTGCCGGACAGGTCGGCCACCGTCGTGTTGAACGTGTCGGCACCGCCGCCGCCGATCAGCCAGTTGTCGCCGTCATCCCCGATCAGGCTGTCGTCGAATCTGGAGCCGACAAGCCCCTCGAACTCGGCGATCAGGCTGTTGAACGGGTTGGGGGGGGATGCGTTGCCCTCGGCGACCTGGCCCTGGTTGCGCAGATCGGCCGCGACATCAAGGCGGAGGCTGCTGCCCGAATAGGCGGCAAGGTCAAAGCCGCCGTCGCCCAGGGCCAGCGTGGTATCGACGCCCAGATTGGCGTATTCGTCCCCCGCGCTGCCGTAGAACTCCTCGATGCCGCCCTGGTCGGGGGCGTTGCCATTGCCGTCCAGCAGGGGGGGCCAGACCCCGAGACGGTCCAGGACGTCCGCCGGGGCCCCGTATCCGCCCGGAATGGGCGTGCCGACCGGCGGCAGGAAATCCCGGGGGTCCTGGCCGCTGCCGGAGAACAGCGCGGTCAGATCCGCATCGCGCCCGTAGACGTAGTTGCCGGCGGTATCGGACGCCTGCGTCTCGTCCAGGATCAGCTTCACCACGTTGCCGGTCACGGTCGTGCCGGAATTGTCGAAATCCGTCTTCGTGGTCAGCCGGATGATCGCCCCGCCGCCGCCCTCGTTCGGGATCAGCGTGTTGTTGCGCACCACCACGTTTTCCTGACCGCCGTCGATGTAGATCGAGTTCGGCGACCGCACGCAGATCAGGTTGTCCTCGATCAGGATGTTGCGGTAGCCGTCGGCGGCGAGATCGGAGTTGTCGCGTACCGTTTTGGCCCAATCGGCATTTTCCATTCCGTTGGCGGCCTGTTCGAGCGACTGTGGGCTTTTGTCTTTGGTGTT
>JAAFHX010000023.1:2821-31957 GCA_013297695.1 Rhodobacterales bacterium
CCGTCGGCGGCGGGATCGGCCAGGAAGATGCCCTGCGGCGTGGTGGTGGGGGCGCCGGTGGCATAGTCGTCCCAGATGTGGTTGCCGCGGATGACGATGTCATGCGGCGTCTCGCCGTTGACGCCGAACATCTGGATCGCGTCGGCATGGTTGGTGCCGCCGCCGGTCGCGCGGTAATCCTCGGCATGCATGTCCCAGAAGCTGTTGGCCTCGACCAGGCCGCCGGAACTGTCGCCGGTGATCCGCATCAGGTCTTCCTGCGCGGTATGGAGCAGGTTGCCGCGGATCTGGAAATCCTTGACCGAGTTGACGAGAAGCGCATGCAGGCCACCGTCGACAATGTTGCCCTCGACCACGATCCCTTGTGCGTCCCGCAGATAGAGCGTGCCGGTGATGGTGGAGTTGGTGACCGAAATCCCCGCGCTTCCAAGGGTGGCCGAAAAGCCCGCCGTCATCGTGAGATTGTCGAAACTCACGTTGGTCGCGCCGGTCAGCGAAATCCTGGCAAAGCTTGCGCCGAGCGGATTCTGCGAGGTGATGGTGACCGGCGCGGTGAAATCGGCCGTCATGGCAAGCGTTCCATAGTCGCCATCTGCCAGAACCAGCCTATCACCGGCCTGGGCGGCCTTCAGCGCCGCCGTGAACTCGGCCTGACCGGATACAGTGATGGTTGCCATGATGTCGTCGCCTTTTTCGGGGATATGGACCTTTTTGCACCTGCAGCACACGCATGGGCTGAAAATTGTGAAGGATTTACAACTTTAAGATGAATTTTGACGCGTAGATGCACGTTGCGCAGGCACAGCGGACACATCTGTCCATTCACGCGCCGTTGCCGTTCTCCATTGGCCGCTTGACCCGGTTCTGTAAAGAGAGACGTCTTCTGCATCGGCAGAACCCCGCCTGAGTCGGCCGGGGGCGGCAGAAGTCTGCTGACGCCGTGACCTGCCCCTTCCCTTTCGGCGCTTTATCGGGCGTCCCGAAAAATCTTCGGATACCGGCCGATGGCGGCGGGCACGGCAGACGCGCGCGCCTGACGGGACGGCCCCTGCGGGCGGGCTCAAGACCCTTGACCCCGCCCCGCGAACCCGGCAGAGTTTTGGCCATTGACGCAGGTCGCGCGGGTCCTGCCTGCATGCATGGGCCCGAAGCTGCCAAGAAACCAGGCAAAATGATGATGTTTCTCGACCAGGCCGCGCGCGGCCGGGACAACAATTTCAACCTCATCCGGTTTCTCGCGGCGTTTGCCGTCCTTGTGTCGCATGCCTTTCCCATCGCGCTCGGGGAAGGCGCAGCCGAGCCCCTGAAGGCCCTTCTGGGCTATTCGCTCGGCACGGTGGCGGTCTATGTGTTCTTCGTGATCTCGGGGTTCCTCATCGCCGCGAGCTTTCACCGCGCCCCCTCGGCCGCGCATTTCTGGCAGGCCCGGGCGCTGCGCATCCTGCCCTGCCTGGTGGTCTCGACCGTGCTGATCGGCCTCGTGATGGGGCCGCTGGTCACCACGCTGGCACCCGGCGCCTATGTCGCGGACCCCGCAACCTGGACGTTCCTGCTGCACAACATCCTGATGGCCCTGCCGCAATATACCCTGCCGGGCGTGTTCGAGACCAACCCCTACCCGGCCGTGGTGGGCTCGATCTGGACGCTGATCCACGAGGTAAGCTGCTATGTGATGCTGTTTGCCCTGGGTGTTCTGGGCCTGCTGCGCCCGCGGGTCTTCGGGGCCGTGCTGGCGGCCTATGCCGCAAGCTGGGCCGTGCTCGGCGGCCTCGGCATCGCGCTGCCCGGCAAGATCAGCCAGTTCCACACGCTGGCCCTGCCGTTCCTGACGGGCATGGGCTTCTACATCTGGCGCGACCGCATCGCGCTGTCGGGCTGGGCGGTGTTCGGACTGCTCGCCCTGGCGGCGGCGCTGCGCTTCACGCCGCTCCATGTCTTCGGTTTCACGCTGGCGCTGGCCTATGCGACCTTCTGGGCCGCCTTCCGGCCGCGCGGCCTGGTGCGCGCCTTCAACCGGGTCGGCGACTACTCCTACGGGCTTTATCTCTATGCCTTCCCGGTGCAGGGGCTCGTGGTCTGGCTCTGGGGTCCGATGACCCCCCTGGGCAATGTGGCCCTGGCCTTTCCGCTGACCCTGCTGCTGTCGGTCCTGTCCTGGCACTGGCTCGAGGCGCCGGCGCTGAAACTGCGCGGGCGCGGACCGCGCCCGGCCGGATCCGGTCAGCCCGACCCGTCCGCGCGGCGCAGCCTGCTGGGCGGGTGGCTGGGCGGAAAGCGCGAATAGCGCAGCCCCCCCATGCCCGCCCCGCGCGCGGCCGGACCCGCTGCCGCACTGCCCTTCGCCAAGGTTTCATCCGGCAGGATGCAGTTCGCCAGCGCGGCACCGAAGCCGATGTAGAAGACGAAAAGCGGCTGCAGCTTGCCGAAGAAGGCCACTGTCGCGGCCCCCAGGATCAGCGCCACCATCATCAGCCCCCAGCCGATGCGCATCTGGAGGAACTGCGGGTTCGTGGTATCGACCCGGGCCAGCGCGCGCCAGATCAGCAGGACCGCCAGCGCCAGGAACAGGACCGACGGAATACCCGAGCGCATCATCATCAGAAGCCAGTAGTTGTCCACGCTTGGCGCCAGCCAGAACGGCCGGGTCCATGTCCTGGGGTCGAAACCGAAGAACGGATGACGCATCACGTCGTCGATCCCGAGGGTCCATTGATTGCGCCGGGTATAGGCCGTGCCGGGATTGAGCGTGAGCGCCGCCAGAAAGCCCACCGCCCCGCGCCCCGTGAAGGTGTCCAGAAAGACCACCAGCCCCAGTCCCAGCCCGCCGAACAGCGCGACACGCCGCTTCACGCCGCGGCTGATGCGCTCCAGCCCGATCAGCAGGAACTGCAGGATCATGACCAGAAGCGGGGCCGAGGAGGCCGACAGGAAGGTGCCCAGCACGATCACCGGCACCCGCCGCAGCCGCTGCGGCACGGTGCTGGTGAACCAGATCAGACTGAGCAGCGCCGAACAGAACACCCCGTGCAGGATCGGATGTTCGAAGAACGAGGCCGACCGCAGGATGCCCATCCGCACTTCGGGGTCGAAGGTATAGCGGTTGCCGGTGACCGATCTTGCGAAATCATGGATGTAGCGGACACGCAGGATCGCCTCGGGCAGGGCGGCCAGCGCCGCGATCAGCACCATCACGAACAACAGCCCGATCACCGCCTGGGCCTGGTCCAGCCGGGTGATCCAGACCCGGGCCGCCAGATAGACGACCAGGAACTCCAGCACATAGGTGCCGCTCTGCTCCAGCGAGCTCCCGCCGTAGATCAGCGCGAAGGCAACGGCCGACCACACCACATGCGCCGTGAACAGCCAGTCATAGGACCGGAACTTCAGCCGGCCCAGATGCGGCAGGATCGCGAAGGTCACGCCGATGAGATACAGCTTGGACCAGGTGAAGAACAGCGGCCCGATCTTGAAGCCGAACTCGATCGGAACCAGGATCACCAGGATCAGCAGCAGCGCCAGCGGCAGCGGCACGCGCCCCTTCGCAGGCCCGGACGCCAGGGCAGCGCGAGAGGCGGCGGGCGGGGCCTGGGAAATGTCTGTCACGTCTGGGTCCGTCCTGTCGCCGCATGGTGCCCCGGGCTATTGCCCCTGACGCCAGCCTTCATACAGGGATCGCGGCGCTCCGAACAGGGCCAGTCCGGCCATCCGCCGCGCCCGGTACAGCCGGAGCCGGGTCAATGTCGCAAATCCGAGCGATCTGGCGCGCAACCCGGCAACCCGGTCCGATGTCAGCACCCGCGGCAGCTCTCCCACCGGGGACAGCGCCATCGCCACGGCCCGCGCCGTCCATTTCAGCCGCCCCGTCCCGCCCCGGACCTCGGCGAAGTCATGGCCGATGTGGCGGTCCCACTTGCGCCGCAACTGGCCGAAATCGTCGCGGGCCGCCGTCTCGATGGCGATCGAGGGCACATAATCGATCCGCGCGCCAAGCGCGGTGGCGCGCCTGCCCCAGTCGCGGTCCTCGGCGATGTCGATCCCGCCGAAGCCGCCCACCGCCTGGAACAGCGCGCGCCGGACCGCCATGTTGCAGGTGGCGGTGTAATTGTCGCGCTCGACATACATCTTCATGCGATAGCCGTAGATCGCCTCGTAGGCCTCGATCGCGGTCGAACGGGCGGGATCGCGCAGCCGGATGCGCACCTCGCCGCCGATCACCCCGACCCCGGGATGGGCGGCGAAATAGTCGATGATCCCGGCCACCCAGCCGGGGGCCGCGGTGCAGTCGGCATCGATGAAGGCCAGCAGGTCGGCCTGCGCCAGCGCGGCGGCGCGGTTGCGCGCCGGGCCGGGGCCGGGCGTTGCCTCCTGCGCCAGCCGCACGAAGGGATAGGGGGCGATCTCGGCCTCGGGCAGCCGCTCCGACCCGTTGTCGACCACGATGACCTCGAACGGCGCGGCGGTCCCGGCCTGCGCGGCCAATGCGGCCAGACAGTCGGCCAGCGCCGCCTGGTCGTTCAGGTGCGGGATGCCGATGGACAGACGTGGGGTCATGCAGCCTGAACCTTTCCTTGCCGGGCAAGCTTACCCGACGCTCCGGGTCTTCACCAGCAGAGGTGAAGACACATCCTCTCCCAGCCCCTGCCCCCGCAGCCCCTGCCGGGGCTCAGCCCGCGGCGGCGGGGTCGGGCAGGCCCATGATGGTCCGCTGCAGGGCCGAAATCCGCGCGATGGAAAAGCGGGCCTCGATCCGTTGCCGCGCCGCCTGTCCCAGATCCGCGCCCCAGGCCGGATCGGCCAGCACACGGCCCAGCATCTCTGCCATGGCGACGCTGTCGCCCTCATCGACCAGAAGCCCGCTGCGGCCCTCTTCCACCGCCTCGGGAATGCCGCTGTGGCGGGTCGAGATGACCGTCACCCCCGAGCACATGGCCTCGAGGATCGCCACCGGCAGCCCCTCGGTATCGCCATCCGCCCCGGTGACCGAGTGCTGCAGGAACACCGACGCCTCGCGCATCAGCGCGCGCACGACCTGGTGCGGCTGCGCGCCGTGGAACCGGACCTGCGCGCCCAGACCCGAAGCCGCCGCCTCGGCCTGGCAGCCGGCCAGCAGCGGGCCGTCGCCGACAAGGTCGAGCCGGGCCTCGGGCCGGTTGCGCGCCGCCGCGAAAAAGGCCCGCAAGGTCAGATGGGGCGCCTTTTTCTCGACAAAGCGCCCGACGGCCAGGCACTGCCCGGGCCGGCGTTCCGACAGCGGAAAGTCGGCAGGTTCGACACCGCAGGGGGTGACATGGATCAGGCCGGGCGGGCAGCCCACGCCGATCAGCTTGTCGGCGATGAAGGCCGAGGGCGTGAAGACCCCCTGCGCCGCCCCGAACAGCCTCTGGTAGGCCCGCACGATCTTGGGGAACCGCAGGTGGCTGGTGGCGTCATAGCCGTGGAAATGCACGAACAGCGGCACGTCCGCGCGCCGCGCGCCGTTCAGCATCTCGACCCCCAGCCCGCCGAATTCCGCCATCATGCATCCGGCCCCGATGTCCTGCAGATAGCGCGCGACGGCACGGTCGCGGAACCAGGCCAGGCGGCCCAGGGGCAGGCGCGGCGGCGGGGCCGCCTTGCCCTGCGCATCGAAGGCCTGCGGCCTGCCGCCCAGATCGCACAGCACCGGCCCCGCAAAGCCCGCAACCGGCCCGGGCGACCAGGTCACCAGCGCGGTGCGCCCCGGCGCGATGCGGCGCGCATGGGCGGTGACAAAGGTTTCCGAGGACAGGCCGTAATGCCGTGATGCCAAAGCGAACATGCGGAACCTTCTTGCATTGGCCTTCCGCACCGGCGCAGGGGACCCGGGTCGTTTTACCAACGCCTCTTGCAGGCGCAAGATGCAAGCATGCGGATCGTCCCGGTGCCCCGACAGCCCCGACCGGACCCCGACGGGCCTTCCGGAGCGGGAAAACGATGGACATCATCGCCGCAAGGACTGATATGCCCGGGTCGGAATGCGGCACTTGCGAAACAGGGATTCGACACCATGGTCAGGCACATACATATTCTGGATACCTCCGTCGCGACGGACAATGTCGGGGACGAGATCATCGCCGATGCCGCGCGCCGCATCGTGGCGCGGCTGTTTCCCGATGCCCTGCTGACCACCTCGGCCAGCCATGACGGCCTCGGCCCCTTCGGCCGCGACCTGGTGGCCGAGGCCGACATGGCGCTGCTGATCGGCACCAATGCGCTGACGCCGTCCGACCAGCGGCGGTTCCACTTCATCTGGACCGTCACCAGCCGCGACATCGCCGTGCTGCGCAACAAGGTGGTGCTGTTCGGCGTCGGGGCCAACCGCGACTTCGACAAGATCAACTGGCGCCAGAAACGCCTGCTGGAGGCGGTCCTGTCGGACCGCCACACCCATGCCGTGCGCGATGAGCCGGGCCGCAAGCTTGTCGAGATGATCGGCCGCAAGGTGCTGAACACCAGTTGCCCCACCCTGTGGGACTATGGGATCACCCCGCCGCAGGTGCCCGAGACAAAGGCGGATCGCGTGGTCTTCACGCTGACCAAGCACAAGCCCGATCCGGCGGACGCCGAGATGATCCGCATCCTGCACGACCGCTATTCCGCCGTGGCCTTCTGGCCGCAGCAGCTCCGCGACCTGGACTATCTGCGCGAGATCGCCCCGTCGATGGCGGGGATCGAGATTCTGGCCCCCAATCTGGCGGCCTATGACCGGTTCCTGGCCACAGCCCCGGTCGACGTCATCGGGACCCGCCTGCACGGCACCATCCGGGGCCTGCGGCATGGCCGCCGCAGCCTGGCCATCACCATCGACAACCGCGCCCGCGACATCGGGGCCGAGACCGGCCTGCCGGTGCTGGACCGGGCCCGCGTGCCCCAGGACCTGGCCCGGCTGATCGACACGCCGCGCGCCCTGGCCCTGGCCGTCCCGAAGGACCGGATCGCGGCCTTCCAGGCCCAGTTCGCACTCTGACGTCCCGGCCCCGGACCGGGGGGAACAGTCGCGAAAGACGGCACGGGGGCGCGCGGGATCAGCCGCGCACCTTCCCCGCCATGCGCCGCACCATCTGCAGCAGCTCGCGGCGCAGCGCGGGGTCGATCAGCACCCGCAGCAGGTAGGCCGCAAGGATCGCCGCGATCACCACCAGCAGTTCGGCAAAGCTGGACATCGCGGGCAGCAGGGCCCGCAGCCCCAGGACCATGACCGCCACCGGCGCGGCAAAGGCGATGCTGATGAAGAACGGGGCCGTCACCGCGCGCAGGCTCAGGCTGCTGTGCTGCGCGACCAGCCGGAACAGCATCGGCAGCCGCAGCACCAGACTGGCCATGTACAGCACCGTCATCGTGATCAGGTCGAACTGCGCCCCGACCAGCACGGCCACCACGATCATCCCCGCCGTCACGAAACCGGAGTCCATCAGGACCTTGGTCTTGCCCTGCGTCAGCAGCACCCAGGAACAGGCCCCGGCAAAGGTGCTCTGGGCCGGCAACAGGCTCATCCAGGCCATGATCGGGGCCGAGGCCGACCAGTCCGGCCCCAGCAGGATCGCCACCACCAGATCCGCCGCCGTGGCCATCAGGATGGTGATCGGCATCACGATCAGGTCGGTGCGGGTGACCATCCGCTTGTACAGCGCGGCAAAGGCCACCGGATCATCCTGCAGCCGGCTCAGCCCCGGCAGGAAGGCCCCGCTCAACGCCGAGACGACCTGCCGCTGCGGCAGGTTCGCCAGGTTGAGGCTGCGGTAATAGGCCCCGGTCGCCGCATCGCCGAACATCCGCCCGACGACGACGGTCGAAAGGGAATGGGCCAGCTGGATGGTGATCGAATAGATCGCCGTATGGCCGCCGACCTTCAGCGACGAACGTGCCTCGGCAAGGCTGGCGCGCAGCGGGCTTGCGGGTATCCAGCGCAGGTTGAAGATCAGGATGACGAAGTTGATCAGCGGCAGCAGCACCTGCTGCAGCACCAGCGCCCAATAGCCCACGTCCCAGATCAGCACCGCCGCAACCGCCGCGCCAAAGCTGCCGAACAGCGCGATCATCCCCGAAACCTCGATCTCGCGGACCCGCATCCGGCGGCGCAGCAGGGCGGTGTATTGCGCCAGCATCGCCGACAGCAGCACCGAAAGCCCCAGGGCCGCGAAGACCGGCGTCACCCGCGGATCGCCGTAGAAGATCGCGGCGGGAAAGCCCAGGGCCGCCACCAGCAGCGCGAAGAACAGGCCCAGGGCCGCATTGAACCAGAACAGCGTGCTGACCAGCTCATGCGTGATCTCGCGCCGCTGGATCACCGCCTGGGTCAGGCCGAACTGCGACAGCGCGACCGCCATCGCCATCGCGGGCATCGCCATCGCCACCACGCCATGCTCGGCCGGCGGGATCAGCCGGGCCAGCACCGCAGTGGACCCGAACTGGAACACGATCTTGATGACCGCAAAGCCAAGGATCAGGACTGCGGCCATGCCAAGCCGGCCATCGCCGCGACCGACCAGATCGTCGGTCCGGAAAAGCAGGTCACGTTTCTGGTGGCGCGGCATGCGGCTTCCTCTTCGAACATCCTGCGGGGGTGTTGCAGAACACACCCGCAATTGCCAGACCGGGGCGCAGCGGATCAGCCGGCGCGGCTCAATCTGCCACACCCCGGCGCGGGGCGAACCCGTCCTGCCATTCGGCCCGGCGTCGCCAGACCTCGGCCGAGGCCCCGCCGCCGCGCCCCGAAACCCGCCCCGCCAGCGCCCGTGTCCAGGGCAGAAGCCGCAGCAGCGCCCGCGCCGGACCGCGCTGGCCGGGCGGGAAATGCCGGTTGATCAGCTCCAGCTTGGCCCGCATCAGCCGCACCATCTTGTCCGCCGCCACGGCCTGGCTTGCCCCGCCATAATGGATGATCGTGGCCTCGGGCGTCATGCGCGGGCGCACCCCGATCGCCCGGGCGCGCAGGCACAGGTCCACCTCTTCGCCATACATCACGAAGACATCGTCGAACCCGCCCAGCCGGTCCCAGGTCTCGGTCGCAATCAGCAGCAGGCAGCCGGTCACGATGTCCACCTCGGCCTCGGTGTCGCGCTGCCAGGTGCCGTAGAATTCCGAGTTGAACAGCCGCGAGCTGCGGAACAGCCCGTTCAGCCCTGCCACCCGGCAGACCACCGACCACAGCGTCATGCGCGCATAGCACGAGGTCGGGTTCAGCGTGCCGTCGGCGTTCAGCGTCCGCCCGCCCCAGATCCCGGCCTGCGGCGTGCGCTCGGCAAAGGCCAGCAGCCGGTCAAGCGCATGGTCCAGCACCACCGTATCGGGGTTGAGCAGCAGGATATAGGGCGCCGTCACATGCCTGCGCACGATATGGTGCGCCGGACCGAAGCCGTGGTTCACCGTCTCGGCGATCAGCACGGCCTGCGGGAACTCTGCCGCGATCGCCGCAGCCGAGCCATCCTGCGAGGCGTTGTCCAGCACGATCAGCTCGTAAGGCACCGTCGTCTCGGCCACCACCGAGCGCAGGCAGGCCAGCGTCATCTCGCGCGTGTTGTAGCTGATGACGATGATCGACAGGCGCGGCGCATCCTGCGCCCGGATCGACAGGCGCGGCGCATCCTGCGCCCGGATCGACAGGCGCGGCGCATCCTGCGCCGGGATCGACAGATGCGGCGCTGCGGGCACCCGCCCCTCCACCGCCGACATCACGCGCCCCCCTGCCCCGCCGGCCCCGGGCCGGGCAGGACGGGATGCCGCATCCGGGCGCGTGCCGACCCGCCCGGAAAACCGGCAATCCTGCAGGTGCATGGCGGGCGGACCGGTTGCCGACCCTGCGTCCCGTCGCGGCGCAAATGCCCCATGATTCTGTTAACCTTGTAGAAAATATGATGAATTCTGCTTTATCCTCCGCATCCCCGAAAGTAAAGCCGGGGGCGGATTTGTCCGCACGGCTGAGGATTTTGCAGCGCAGAATGAAATTTCTGCAGTGCAGGATGCCCTGCCGGGGGCAGATCTCCCGGTTTCGGGGCACCCGGTCCGGCCGGCCTGCGGGAAAGGACCTGCGTCGGTGGACACCGCCCGGGGCAGCGACTATAGCCTGCTGCGACCTTGGCTTTCCCTCACGTCCCGGACCTGCGCCAATGACCGATACCTCCCCTGCCGGCATCCCCCGTGTTTCGGTGATCCTGCCCGCCTACAACCGGGAAGACCTGGTGGCGCGGGCGATCGACTCGGTCCTGGCGCAAAGCTTCACCGATTTCGAGCTGATCGTGGTCGACGACTGCTCGACCGACGGCACCCGCGCCGTGCTGGAACGCTATCGCGGCCATCCCCGGGTGCGGCTCGTGCTGTCGGATGTGAACCGTGGCGGCGGCGGCGCGCGCAATCTGGGCATCGCCGAGGCGCGGGCCGACCTGATCGCCTTCCAGGACAGCGACGATGTCTGGCTGCCGCACAAGCTGGCCGCCCAGGTCGCGGCGATGGACGCCAGGCCCGCGGCCGGGCTGTGCTATTGCGGCGCGCTCTATTCCGCGGGCCGGGAAAGCTATTACCTGCCCAAGGCGCTGTTCGACCGGTTCGAGGGCGACATGAGCGACCAGATCCTGATCCACAACACCACCAGCACCCAGACGCTGGTGATCCGCCGCGAGGCGCTGGACCGCGCCGGCCATTTCGACGGCAGCTTCCGCCGCCTGCAGGACTGGGATCTGATGATCCGCGTGGCCCAGGTGACCGAATTCCTGTTCCTGCCGGAACCGCTGGTGGTGATCTACGGAACCCCCGGCAACATCTCGTCGGTGCCGGTCAACGATGCGGTCTTCCGCGCCGTCATGCTGGAGAAATACGCCGGTCTCTTCGCGGACCATCCCGACCTGCGGGCCGAACATCACTACATCATCGGGCGGACCTGGCACAAGGCGGGCAACCATGCGCTGGCCCGCAGGAACCTGCGCGCGGCCTTCGGGATCAGGCCGCAGCCGCGCAGCGTCGCCGCCCTGCTGGTCAGCCTGCTCTCCGGCCTGGTGTCCGGGCCGGCCTCCGGCGCCGCGACGGGGGCTCAGCGCCCGGCCAGCAAATCCGACAGATAGTCGTCGGCACCAAGCCCCATGCCAAGGGCAAAGCGCGAGGGCGGCACCGGCACGAAATCCTGCCAGCGGCTGCCCGGGCCGGAAAACAGCCGGGACAGCGTCGCATTGCGCCCGTAGATGAAGTTCGGACCCACCTTCGAGTGGCGCGTCTTGTCCAGCAGCAGCTTCATCACGTTGCCGGTCACGGTCGTGCCGGAATTGTCGAAATCCGTCTTCGTGGTCAGCCGGATGATCGCACCGCCCCCGCCCGCCCCCAGGATCAGCGTGTTGTTGCGCACCACCACGTTCTTCTGGCCGCCGTCGATGTAGATCGAGTTCGGCGACCGCACGGCGATCAGGTTCTGCTCGATCAGGATGTCGCGGTAGCCGTCGGGCGCGGGATCGGCCAGGAAGATGCCCTGCGGCGTGGTGGTGGGGGCACCGGTGGCGGGGTCGTCCCAGATGTGGTTGCGCCGGATGATGATGTCATGCGGGGTCTTGCCGTTGACCCCGAACATCTGGATCGCATCGGAATGGTTGGTGCCGCCGCCGGTCGCGCGATGATCCTCGGCGTGCATGTCAAGCAGGCGGTTGCCTTCCACCAGCCCGTCATGGCTGTCGCCGGTGATGCGCAGCAGATCCTCGGTCGCATCATGGATCAGGTTGTCGCGCAGCACGAAATCCTGCACCGAGTTGAACAGGGCGGCATGCAGGTCGCCGCGGATGTCGTTGCCCTCGACCCGCAGGCCATGCGCGTCGCGGACATACAGCAGGGCGCGGACCTGCGCGTTCACCAGTCCGACCTGCGAGGCCCCCCGGACGGCCGAGAACCTGTCGGTCGTGATGCCGTCGAACAGCAGATTGCCGCCGCCCTCGATGAGAATCCTGGTAAAGACGGCCCCGTACGGCGCGACCGCACGCAGCGTCACCCGGGCAGGGGGGGCATGGCGCACCACAAGATCGCCATAGGACCCGGAGTCCAGCAGGATGACCCCGCCGGTCGCCGCCGCCAGCGCCCGGCCAAGCCCCGCGCTGTCGCTGACCCGAACCGGATCATCCGCCGCCGCCGCCCCGGCCAGGACCGCAAGCCCCAGGCAAAGCCCGAAGGCCGCGCAGCGGGCCCGCCGCAGCCGTGATCCGGCAGTGGTCCTGTGGGGCATCAGGGCTCTCCGTTGTTGCCCGGGGGGGCGCGCCGGGCCTGCGGCACCGCAGCCGGCGCGCGCCCGCCGTCCCCGGGCTGCGTCAGGCGTATTCGCTGTAGCCGTAGCGGCGGTCGGGATAGCGGCACTTGTTCAGGATGACGCCCAGCACATTGGTATGGGCCGCCAGGTCACGCTCGCAGGCATCGACCTCGTCGATCGTGGTCGTCTCGGCCGCCGCGACCAGCAGCACGCAATCGACATGGCCGATGAAGGCCAGCGCATCGTCGCCCACCAGCAGCGGCGGCATGTCGAAGATCATCACCGACGGGTCGAACCGCGCCTCGATCGCGGCCAGCGCCGGGCCGACGGTCGGGCCGTGCAGCAGTTCCGCCGGGGTGCGGTAGGGGTCGTGGTTGGTGGCGATGGCCAGGTTGGTGCCATAGCGCACGGCATTGTCGGCCAGCGCAGCCTTGCCTTCCAGCACCTGGGCAAAGCTGTGATGCTCCTTCACGCCCAGCATCCGCGCCAGCGCGGGGCGGCGCAGGTCCACCTCGGCCAGAAGCATGCGCTGGTCGCTCTGCCGGGCCAGGCTGAAGGCCAGGTTCAGGCTGGTCGTGGTCTTGCCGCAGCCCGCCGAGGGCGAGGTGATCGCCAGCCGGCGCCACTTGTTCGCCCGCATCTGCTGCAACAGCCGCGTGCGCATCACATCGAAGGTCGCCGCCTCGGGACCGCCCTCGAAGGCGACGATGCGGTTGCGCCGCATCAGGGCCTGATCGACCTTGAACATCGGCAGCGCCTTCCAGGGCGCGTCGGACCCCGCGGGCTGCGGGGCCGCAGCGGGGGCCGCCTCGACCCTGTCCGGGATGCCGGCCGCCGGGGGCGTCGGGGCCTTGGGGTTTCCCTCGGCGTCCTCGCTGCCCGCCTCTTCCGGCACGCGCCCTTCGCGGGTGGCGCGGGCCTTGGCAATCGCGGACTGAATCTTTTCCATGGGCCTTCCCGTTCCTGTTTCTGACGCGGAACCCTGCGGCTACTGCCCCAGGGTCTGGCGTGTCTGGGCCGCAATCTCGGTCAGGCCGAGCTTGTTGATGCCCCGTTCGATGGCGATGTCGAGCGGCATGTAATAGGTGTTGATCGCCCAGAGCCCTGCCGGAATGCCCCCCAGCACCGCCAGCAGCGCCATCGCGATGGCCGTGCGGCGGAACCGCACCTCGGACCGCGTGCGCATGTAGGGCAGCGTGGCAAAGGGGGTGATGCCCAGCTTGCGGGTCAGATCGACCGGACGGCGGATCGACCGGTTCAAGAGTTCGAGCAGCAGGATCAGGCCAAGCCCCGCAACGATGCCGCCGCCGATCCCGGCAGCCGCGATCAGCAGGCGATTGGGGCGCACCGGCTCGCGCGGGGCCACCGCCTGTTCGACGATCGAGATCCGCTGGCCCTTCGACAGGGCCTCGATCAGGTCGCCGGTCTCGGCGCGGGCCTTGTTCTGCACGGCCTGGTCATATTGCGCACGCACGGCGGCAAAGTCGCGCTGCAGCGTGTCAAGCGAGATGGCATTGCCCGGCGTGGCCGCGATCGTCTGGGCCAGATCGGCAAGCTGGGCGTTCACCTCGACCTTCTGGTCGGCGATCAGCTTCAACTGGCTGTCGATGTCGGCCAGTTGCAGTTCATAGGCCGACGGTGCCGCCGCCCCCGCCTCGGCCTCGGCCGCTGCGGCAGCCGAGGGCAGTTGTGCGGCCACGACCTTTTCCAGCGCCGCGACCTGCTGCTGCAGGACCTTCACGCGCGGGTTCTGCGGCGTATAGATCGCCAGCGCCTGGTTGAGCTGGTCGCGCAGCGTCTTCAGTTGCTCGGCCTCGGGCGTCAGGGTCTCGGCCGTCGGGGCGGCCACCTGTCCGGTCTTTTCGTACAGGGCCACCAGCGTGGTGCGGCGGTCGCGCAACGCGGTCTCGTCGCGGGTAAGCTGCAGCAGGCGCTCCTGCGCCGCGGCCTGCTGGCTGCGGCGGAAATCGAGCGACTCGGGCAGTGCCTTGCTGTTCTGCTGCTGGAATTCCAGGATCGCGGCCCCGCGCACCGCCAGTTCCTTGTCCAGCCGCGCGACCTCCTGGACAAAGAAATCCAGCGTCTGGCTGGCCACGCCGGTGCGCAGCGACACGTTCTCGTTCAGGATCATGGTGACGATCTCGTTCGTCACCAGGGCCGACTTGGCCGCCGTCGGGGCCTCGAACGAGACGTTGACGATGGTGGCCTGCGCCGGCCCGCGCGGCGTGCTCCCGCCGGTGGTGACGATCTTGGTGCGGGCGCGCATGTCGGCCACGATGTCGTCCGCCGTCATCACGGGGGCCGGGCGGCCCGGGGCGGGGGCATAGATCTGCAGCCGGTTGGCCAGTTCCAGCAGGGCGGCCCGGGTCAGGATGCGCTGCTGGATGATCTGAAGCTGTTCGGTCGCCTGGGTCTGCACCGTCGAGGCCGCCAGGTTGTCGGGGATCTGTTCGGATTCCACCAGCAGCCGCGCCTGGGCCAGATAGACCGGCGGCAGCACCGAGGCCAGCGTCAGGCCCACGGCAGTGCCAAGCGCCACCAGCACCGCGAACCAGGGCAGCCGCCGCAGGAAAAGCGAGAAATAGAATTTGAAATCCATGATCACTCTCTCTGGTCGTCGGCGGGTGCATGCTGTGCGGCACCCCCGGCAAAAAAGACTCCGTCGTCGATGATCTGCTGCACCGTCGCGGCGCTCACGCTGTCATCTTCATTTGCATAGGCGTAGACCATTGCCAGATCGCAAAGCTGGTTGACCAGCCGCGGGACGCCCCGGGTCTCGGCATGGACCATGGCGGCGGCCGCGTCGCTGAAAATCGCGGCACTGCCGCCCGCCACTGTCAGCCGATGGGCGATATAGGCACGCACGGTCGCGGCGTCCATCGTGGTCAGATGGAAACTTGCCGTGATGCGCTGCGCGAACTGCGTCAGGTCGGGGCGGCGGATCGTGTCGCGCAGTTCCGGCTGGCCCACCAGGATCAGTTGCAGCAGCTCGTCCTTGTTGGAATTGATGTTGGTGAACATGCGCAGCTCTTCCAGGCTTTCGCGCGACAGGTTCTGCGCCTCGTCGAAGATCAGGATCACCCGGCGGCCGGCCGAGTATTCCTCGATCAGGTAATTCTGGAACTGCCCGAACAGATCGACATAGCTCGCCTGCAGCGGCGTCGGCTGGGCCAGCGCCAGCAGCACCCACCGCAGCAGTTCGCCCCGGTCGCCATGGGCATTGGCGATCATGCCGACGCGCACGTCATCGTCCAGCGACTTGAGCAGGTGATGCAGCAGCGTGGTCTTTCCCGCGCCCACCTCGCCGGTGATCAGCGTGATCGGCGCCCGCGTCACCAGCCCGTATTCCAGCATGCCGAAGGCGCGGCGGTGGGCCGGCGACCAGTACAGGAAATCCGGATCGGGCACGAGCGAGAAGGGCCGCTCGTGCAGGCCGAAATGTTCGGTATAGATATTGAGTGTGCTGACCAGACTCATCGTTGCGCCCCCGGGCTCATCGTTGCACGCTTCGTGTCATGACAGGCGCGCCGCGCGGTCCGGCTGCGGCCGGGACGGCGGGCAGGCAGCGCGGCAGGGCAGGCGGGCGGCATTCACGGGGTCGGTCTCTCCGCGCCCCTGGCGGACGCCGGGAACCGATACAGCCTTTCGCCACCCTCATCACCCCCTTTTTTACCACAATGCCCACAAGGCGTGTCGCCGATGCTGCACTGCCGCATTTCCCCCGGGGCAATCCGGGGCTCCCGCAGGTCCGGAACCGGCACCCCGCCGCCCTGCGGCACGATGATTCGTCGCCGCATCCGGGGGTCCGGCATCCACACTCTGCCTCTGGAAGAACCAAATTTGCCGCCCGACTGCCGAAAGCGCAGGAAAGATGGGGAAGCCCTGATTACCTGTCAGAAAGGTTAACCCTTGATTACCAGAGCTTTAGGGGGTTACCCCCCTTGATGTGCCACGAAAATTTCATTGTTTGGTCTTGCTGGAAATGGTAACTGGGAACGACATGCTAGCGTTGGTAATCGTTTGGACACCTTGGTCGGAATGTTTTTCGGTGGCTGACCCGTGCCCCCCGGCGCGTCACGCCCGGACCGTTCCGCACAGGGATACGGGAACAGGATCGGATCGCTCACGCTGCCGTGCAGCACTCCGCCCTCTCCCGCAAGACGCGACCAAGGCGATCGGACTTGAAGGAAAGATACATAAATGACCTTGCATTATCATGATCTTGCCAAGACCGGCGATGGGCTGGAACAGGCTTTTCCGGTTTCTCAGGCGGCCCCCGGGCGTGCTGCGGATGCGAAGGCCACGGGGCTGTACCGGTCCTATGGAAAGCGGGCGCTCGATGTCACGCTGGTTCTTCTGGCCCTGCCCTTCGTCGCACCGCTGATGCTGGTGCTGATGGCTCTGGTGATGACCGACGGCGGCCGGCCGTTCTACAGCCAGGACCGCGTCGGCCTCGGCGGGCGCATCTACCGGATCTGGAAGCTGCGCTCGATGGTGATGAACGCCGACCAGAAGCTCGAGGCGCATCTGGCCGCCGATCCCGCCGCCCGCGCCGAATGGGACGAGATGCAGAAGCTGAAGCGCGATCCGCGCATCACCCCCGTCGGCCGCCTGATTCGCAAGTCGTCGCTGGACGAGCTGCCGCAACTGCTGAACGTGCTGATGGGCGACATGAGCCTGGTCGGCCCGCGCCCGATGATGCCCGACCAGCGCGCGCTGTATCCCGGCCGCGGCTATTACGACCTGCGCCCCGGCATCACCGGTCCGTGGCAGGTGTCGGAACGCAACGAAACCAGCTTTGCCGACCGGGCGCGGTTCGATGACAAGTACCATCAGGACCTGTCGCTGGCGACCGACGTGCGGCTGCTGGCCGCCACCGTGAAGGTGGTCCTGCGCGCCACCGGCTGCTGATACCGCCGCCCCGGTCCACGGCCCGGGGCCTGCGGTCGCTTCCTGTTCCGGCCGGGCCACCGCAGGCCCGGCCCTTTTCGCGCCGGGCAGGCCGTGAAAATCGGGGCGGGACCCCGAAATCGCACGGATTTTACCGACTTTGCCCAGGCGTTAAGCGGTTGTTTTCCGGGAGCCGTGGTAGTGCGGTGCGAAACGGGGTAGATTCCCCCCGCCTGCATTGTTCCTCATCCCCAGGACGCCCCATGCCCCGTCTTCCGTTCATCGCCCGCCGGACCATGTGGCGCAAGCCTGCCCTGCTGCTGCCCGTGATGCTGGCCGCGACCCTCGCCCTGTCGGGATGCGAAAGCTCGCAGGACCGGGCCGAGCGCTATTACAAGTCGGGCATGCAGCTTCTGGCCGCCGGCGATACCGACCGCGCGCTGATCGAGTTCCGCAACGTCTTCAAGTATGACGGCGCGCACAAGGCGGCACGGCTGGCCTATGCCGACACGATGCTGGCGCGCGGCAACGTGAACGAGGCCTACAGCCAGTACCTGCGCCTGATCGAACAGTATCCCGACACGCCGGATGTGCGCCGCACCCTGACCGAAGTGGCGATCAGCCGCGGCGACTGGGACGAGGCCGAACGTCATGGCCGCGCCGCCATCGCGCTGGCACCCGCCGACCCCGGCGTCATGGCGATCGCCGCCGCGCTCGACTACCGCGCGGCGGTGGTGGCGCGCGACGATGCCGCCAAGGCCAAGGCCGCCGCCGCCGCCGCCGCCGTCCTGGCCGACAACCCGGGCAGCGCGATCGCCCGGCGGGTGGTGATCGACAACCTGATGACCGGCACCGACCCGATGGCCGCGATGCCCGAGATCGACCGCGCCATCGAGGCCGACCCGACCTCGCTGGAATTCCAGGTGATGAAGTTCCGCCTGCTCGCGCAGGCCGAGGACATCGAGGGCACCGGGGCGCAGTTGCGCCGGATGTACGAGCTGTTTCCCGACAACGAACAGGTGCGCGCCGCCCTGATCGGCTGGTATCTGTCCAAGAAGGACCTTGTGGGGGCCGAGGCCTTCCTGCGCCAGCTGGCGGGCGATCCCAAGGTCGCGCCCGAGGGCAGTGTCACGGTGGTGCAGTTCCTGCAGCGCACGCAAGGCGCCCCGGCGGCCAAGGCCGAGCTTGACCGGCTGATCGCCGCGACCGACGGCACCCCGAGCGCCGATCTGTTCCGGGCCCTGCGCGCCGCGCTGGATTTCGAGGCCGGGCAGCAGGCCGAGGCGATCGCCGCCATCGAGGCGATCCTCAAGACGGCCCCGGCCTCGGACCAGACCCGCCGGATCAAGATCACGCTGGCGCAGATGCTGCAGGCCAGCGGCAATGCGGTGGGGGCCCGCGCCCGGGTCGAGGAGATCCTGGCCGAGGACCCGACCAACGTCGATGCGCTGAAGCTGCGCGCGACCTGGCTGATCGCCGAAGACAAGCCGGGCGAGGCCATCGTCGATCTGCGCACGGCGCTGGACCAGGCGCCGCGCGACGCGTCCGTGCTGACGCTGATGGCCGAGGCGCACGAGCGCGACGGCAGCCTCGAGCTGGCGGGCGAGCGGCTGGCGCTGGCGGTGGAAGTATCGGGGGCCGCGCCGGACGAATCGCTGCGCTATGCCGCCTTCCTGATGCGGGACGAGCGGATCGATCCGGCGATCGCGGTGCTGGTGGATGCCAACCGCGCCAATCCGGGGTCGCTGCCGGTCATGGCCGAACTGGCCAATCTGTACCTGCAGAACAGCGACTGGCCGCGCGCCCGCGACATGGCCGACCAGATGCGGGCGGCCGGCACGCCCGAGGCGCTGGAAACCGCGCAGAAGGTGCAGGCCGCGCTGCTTCTGGGCCAGAACCGCGTGGACGACGGCATCGCCTTCCTGCAGGGGCTGATCGGCGACGGCAATTCCGATGCGGCGACGGTCGCGGTGATCCTGCAGACCCAGTTGCGCGCGGGCAAGACCGCCGAGGCACGGGCCTTTCTGGACGAACAGCTTGCCAAGACCCCGGACAGCCCCGAACTGCAGATGCTCAGCGCCAGCCTTTATGCCGTCACCGGCGATGCGGCCAATGCCGAGGTCATCTTCCGCAAGCTGGTGGTGCAGAACCCCAAGGCGGTGCCCCCGGCACGGATGCTCTACGGTCTGCTGGTCAGCCAGGGCCGCGCCGAGGATGCGACTGCGGTTCTGGATTCGGCGCTGGCCGCACAGCCGGAAAACGTCACCCTGCGCTGGATCAAGGCGGGCGAGCTGGAAAAGGGCGGCGACATCGAGGCCGCCATCGCCATCTACGAGGCGCTCTATGCCGAAAACAGCAGCGATCCCGTCATCGCCAACAACCTGGCCAGCATGATCACCACGCATCGCACCGATCCCGAAAGCCTGGAACGCGGCTATGCCATCGCGCGGCGGCTGCGCGGGCTTGACGTGCCGGCCTTCCAGGACACCTACGGCTGGATCGCCTTCCGCCGCGGGGACATGGACGAGGCGCTGAGCAATCTGGAACCCGCCGCGCGCGGTCTGCCCAACGATCCGCTGGTGCAGTTCCACATGGGCATGGTCTATGCCGCGCTCAAGCGCCCCGAAGACGCGGCCACCGCCCTGCGCCGGGCGCTCTTGCTGGCGGGGGACAGCCCGCTGCCGCAATACCAGATCGCGCGCGACACGCTGGCCACGCTCGGCGTGCCCGAACCGGGGACCGGGCCGGGGGATGCCCCGGCCCCCAGCAGCCTGACCCCGGCCCCGGCACCCGTCTCTTCGCCCTGAGCGATCTTGCCGCCCCCGTGCCGAACCGCGGCTTCGGCCCGGCCGGGGGGGCGGGCTGTTGCAGCCGCGTGACGGCTGCGGGAAAATCGCCCGGCCCCGGAAGGCCGAAGGGTATTTCCCTTTCGGACCAGCGGAATGCCGACTAACCTTCACAACAGGGCGGTTTGCACCGCGCCAGACGGGAACGTCGGCTGCGATCGCGCAGGCCGGTCGTGCCGGACGGCACCACAGGAGACCGGAAATGAAACTGAACGCAATCCTCAGGGCGGGCCTCAGGACGGGCCGCAGAACGGGCCGCGGGGCCGCCGCACTGCTGGTGGCGCTGGTGCTGTCCGCGCTTCTGCCGGCCCAGGCCGCGCGGGCGCAAGAGGAATACCGCATCCGTCCCGGCGACGTGCTGCGCATCGAGGTGATCGAGGATCCCAGCCTGAACCGGTCGGTCCTGGTGCCGCCCGACGGGCGCATCACCGTGCCGCTGGCCGGGGCGGTGCAGGCCGGCGGCCGCGGGGTCAGCCAGGTCCAGGGCGAGCTTGCAGCGCTGCTGGCCCCGAACTTCGCCGCCGCGCCAAGCGTCTTCGTGTCGATCGAACAGATCTACCAGCCGCCGCCGCGCCAGCCGGAAGCCCCGCCGAAAACGGTCGGCATCTTCGTGCTGGGCGAGGTGAACAATCCCGGTCAACTGGGCATCGTGCCCGGAACCACGGTGCTGCAACTGTTCGCGCAGATGGGCGGATTCTCGAAATTCGCGGCCACCAAGCGCATCCAGCTTCGCCGGACCGATGCCGGCGGCACCGAACAGGTCTATGTCATCAACTATGACGAGATCGAACAGGGGAAGAGCAAGGCCGGGGCCACCGTGCTGCGGGAAGGCGATGTGATCATCGTGCCGCAGCGCCGTCTGTTCGAATAAGCGGGCGCGGAAGGAAACAGCGTGCGGAAGGTTCGGATCGCCGGAGCGGTTGCCACCGTCCTGCTGGCCGGGGGTGGCCTGGCATGGCTGCCGGCGGTCGCCCAGGACGGCGGCCCGGGCCCCCGCATGACCTTCGGCTTCAACCAGCGCTTCGATTTCAACGACAACCTCGACCTTGACGTGACCTCTGCGGGCAACTCGGCGCAGTCCTTTACCGGCCTGTCCTTCGGGCTGGTCAACCAGACCGAAATCTCGACCCTTGCCTTCGGCGCCGCGACCGACATCCGCCTCCTTGACGGGCCCAACAGCGGCAACACGGTCGAGGCCGATCTGGACAATACCCGGATCGACCTTGGCTATGACCGCGCCGTGTCAAGCTCGTCGCTGTCGGTGACCGGCGTCTACACGATGAACCAGATCGACAACGCCCTGACGCTGCCCGCCTTCGGGCCCGGGGCCGAGGTGCCGGAAGACCTGGGGCAGCTGAGCGGGACCGGCCAGCGGCGTGCCTATGCCCTGGGGGCGGGGTTGTCCTTCGGTCTTGACGATCCGGTCGGCTATGAGCTGACGGCGGGGATCAGCGGGCTGGATTATGCCAATACCAGCGATCCCGGCCTGACCGGCAACAACCGGGGCAATATCGGGGCGGCGATGGTCCTGCAACTGTCGCCGGTGGACCAGGGCCAGATCGGCCTGACCTGGGGCAGTTTCAACTCGTTCGACCCCTCGGTCGAGGACAGCACCGACCTCGCCCTTGACCTGGGCGTGACGCGCGACCTGCCGAACGGCACCGCCGGGGTCACCGTCTTTGCCAACGACTACAGCGACGGCAGCGATTCGCGCGCCGGATTCAGCCTGTCGCGCGCGCTCGACCTGCCGGCGGGGTCGCTGGCGGCCAGCATCGGGGCGACCCAACTGGAAGGCGACAACCCCGAGTTCACCGGATCGCTGGCCTGGCAGCAGGAACTGGCGGAAAGCAGCTTCAACCTGGGGGCCGTCCGCGCCGTGCAGAACGATGCCGACAACGTGCCGCAATATGTGACCGGCCTGCGTTTCGGCTATGACCGCGAGCTGAGCCCGCTGGCGCAGCTTGGGCTGGATGCCAGCTATTCGCTGACCGAAGACACGACCTCGCCCGACCAGACCCAGACCGCCACCTTCAGCGCCGTCTACAGCCATGCCCTGACCGAGGACTGGCTGGTGGACCTGGGCTATACCTACAGCCAGCGCGAAGAGAATACCGACGGCATGGCGCGGTCGAATGCCGTCTTCCTGGGGCTGCGCCGGACCTGGGAACTGCGCCCCTGACCGCGACCCGCCGCCGGTCCTGACAGAAATCCGGACACCATGATGTGAGTTGCTGCGCATTTGAATGTTCGGGCGCTGCGGGGTATCTCGCCACGCGACGGGATTCGCCGTAGAATGATCTGCAAAGCGCCGCACCCCTGCCCGGGGCGTGGTCTTTTTCCGTTTTCAGGATTGTTGCCGTCCCGCCGGGGCGGGCCCACCCTCTCAGTGTTCAGGATTGCCGATGTCCGTTTCCTCCGAGATCGCTTCCCCCCGCCGCATCGCGCTGAACCCTGCAGGGCTGTTCTGGTTCGTGCTGCTGGTCGTTGTCGGCCTGCCGGTCTACTGGCTGGGGCTGAAATCACTCGGGACGGCCTGGGCCACGCCGGAATACAGCCACGGGCCGCTGATTCCGCTGATCTCGCTGTACCTCTACCTGCGCGAGCTGCGCATGCACCCGCCCGCCCCGGCAGGCACGCCGACCAACCGCCTGCCCGGCATCCTGCTGGTGTTCGCCGCGCTGATCTTCGGCATCTTCGGCAATCTGGTGCGCATCCCCGATGTGGTGACCTATGCCTTCATCCTGTGGGTGGGTGGCGTGATGCTGACCTCGATGGGCTGGCATCAGGGGCGGCTGCACTGGAAGCCGGTGCTGCACCTGATCTTCATGCTGCCCCTGCCGCAGTTCGTCTACTGGCAGCTCACGATCTTCCTGCAACTGGTCTCGTCCGAGCTTGGGGTCTGGTTCGTGCAGATGGCGGGAATTCCGGTGTTCCTGGAAGGCAACGTGATCGACCTGGGCGTCTACAAGCTGCAGGTGGCCGAGGCCTGTTCGGGGCTGCGCTACCTGTTCCCGATCCTGTCGTTTTCCTACCTGTTCTCGATCCTCTATCGCGGGCCCCTGTGGCACAAGGCAGTGCTGCTGCTGATGGCCGCGCCGCTGACGGTGTTCATGAACAGCTTCCGGATCGGGATGATCGGCATCCTGGTGAATTCCTACGGGATCGAACAGGCCGAGGGGTTCCTGCATTTCTTCGAAGGCTGGGTGATCTTCGGTGCCTGCGTCGGCATCCTGTTCCTGATGGCGGTCGGGCTGCAGCGGCTGACGCCGGACCCCAAGCCGCTGGCCGACACGATCGACCTTGACTTCACCGGCTTTGCCGACGAGGCCCGGCGCATCTTCGGCATCACCGCCTCGCGCGGGCTGATCGCGGCGGCCCTTGTGTCGGTCGGCGTGACGGCGGTCTTCCTGCTGACCCCCACGCCCGCGCGGGTCGAACCGCCGCGCGACAGCTTCACCGTCTTTCCGCGCACGGTGGGGGCCTGGTCGGGGTCGCCCGCGACGCTTGACCGCGAGGTCGAGAAGGTGCTGGGGGCCAATGACTATGTGAACATCACCTATGCCGCGCCGGGCGAGGCATCCTATGTGAACTTCTTTGCCGCCTGGTACGAGACGCAGACCGAAGGCACCGGCATCCATTCGCCCGAGGTCTGCCTGCCGGTCGGCGGGTGGGAGGTGTTCTCGATCGACCCCACGTCGGTCTCGATGCCGGGCACGGTCTATGGCGACTTCACGGTGAACCGCGCCGTGATCCAGAAGGGGCTGAGCAAGCAACTGGTCTATTACTGGTTCGAACAGCGCGGCAAGCGGATGACCAACGACTATCTGGCCAAGGCAAGCGTGGTCTATGACAGCCTGACCATGGGCCGGGCCGACGGGGCCATGGTGCGCTTCGTCACCGAGATCGGCCGCGACGAACCCGAAGCCGAGGCGGACGCCCGCCTGCAGCGCCTGATGGCTGCGGTTCTGCCCAAGCTGCCCCGTTTCATTCCGGAATAGGGCCGCAATGGCTGGAACATGCCGCAGGCCCGGCGGCACGCGTCTTGCGGCGCGGTGCCGCCCGCCCCGGCGCGGCGGGAGGCCGGGATGACCCGGCCTGCCCCGCCGCCCGCCGCCCCCCCCGGGCAGACCCCCAAGCAGACCCCGGGCGAACGCCAAAGGGAAACCTCCCGGGAAACACTTGTGCTGATCGCGCTGGTCGGGGCGACGGTGCTGCCGGAACTGGTGCTGGTCCTGGCGGATCAGGGGCTGATCGGCTCGGCCCGCTGGCGGCCGCTGGCCTGGCAGTATGGCGGCTTCTGGGCCGGGGTCCTGCATGGCTGGCGGCCGAATTTCGCGGCGCAACCGGTGACGATGTTCGTCACCCATGCCTTCCTGCATGCGGGGCCGGGCCACATGATCGGCAATGCCGTGACGCTGGCCGCCCTTGGGCCTGCCGTCATCGCCCGGTTCGGCGCACGCGGGTTTCTGGCGGTCTATGCGGCGGCGGTGCTGGGCGGGGGGCTGGCCTTCGGCCTGCTGTCGTCCAGCCCGGCCCCGATGGTCGGGGCTTCGGGGGCGATCTTCGGTCTGGTCGGGGCCTGGACCTGGATGCAGGCCGCCGACCGGGCCGCCGCCGGGGCCGGCCCGGTCGCCGTGGCCCTGCGGGTTCTGGGCATCGTGGCGGGGCTGGCCGCGCTGAACCTGGGCATGTGGCTTCTGGCCGACGGGGTGCTGGCCTGGGAAACCCATCTGGGCGGCTTTCTGGCCGGGGTCGGCATGGCGGGGCTGCTGCTGCCTGCCGCCCGCCCCCAGACCGCCGCCTGAGCGCGCCTCAGCCGATCTTGCCGTAGATCCGGTCATAGGCCGCCAGCAGATGCGGCACGGACGCATCCCAGGACAGCCGCTCCAGCACCCGCTCGCGGCCCAGGCGACCCATCCGGGCGCGCAAGGCGGGGTCGGCGATCAGTTCGGCGATCTTCGCGGCGAAATCCGCAGGATCGTTGGCGCGGGCATACAGCGACGCCTCGCCCGCCGATGCCCGCCCCTCGGTCAGGTCGAACTGCACCACGGGCTTTTCCAGGGTCATGTATTCCATGACCTTGTTCATCGTGGAAATGTCGTTCATCGCGTTCTTGGGATCGGGGCTGACCCCGATGTCGGCGGTGTTCAGAACCTCGAGCAGCGCATCGCCATAAAGCGGGCCGGTAAAGGTGAAATGATCCTGCAACCCGTGCGCCGCCACATCGGCCACGACCAGCGGCACCTGCGGGCCGAAGCCCACGATGGCGAAATGCACGCTTGTGTGCCCCAGCTTGCGGATCAGGTGGTCGGCGGCCTGCACCAGCAGGTCCATCCCCTCCTGCTGGCCGATCACGCCGACATAGCCCAGCAGGATGCGGGCCCCCTTCTTGTGGGCGACATTGCCCGGGCCGGGCAGGAATTTCTCGATCCGGGGGGCGGATCGCACCACGAACACATCCTCGGGCGGCATCCGCCCACGCCGGATCGCAATGGCGCGAAAGCTTTCGTTGGTGGCCATCGAGACGCTTGCCGTGGCAAAGGTCATCCGTTCCCAGATCAGCATGATCCGGTACAGCAGGCCGCGCTTGTCGAATTTCGCCTCGAACAGTTCGGGGCAGACATCGTGGTGGTCGAACAGGTACCGCACCCCCCACAGCCGGTACCACAGCGCCAGAAGGAAGATCAGGTCGGGCGGGTTGCAGCCCTGGATCACCTGGAACCGCCGTTCCTTCCAGGCGACGCGGGCCAGCCGGAACCAGTGCCAGATCGAATGCAGGTATTCCCGCGCATAGGCCATGGCCCCCGAATGCGCCTCGGGCGGGGCGGGATAGCGGTGGATGGTGACGCCGTCGATCACCTCGTGCGGCTTGTCCCAGCCCTGCCCCGTCGGGCAGACCACGGTCACGGCATAGCCCTGGGCCTTGAGCGTCGTCGCCTCCAGCCAGACCCGGCGGTCCATCGGGACGGGCAGGTTCTCGATGACGATGAGGACGGAACGGTCCTGCGGCGAAGGGGCCATGATCTCTCCTGCGGCAGGGGCCTGCGGGTGCCAGTGCCTGCGGTTCTAGCCGAGATGGCCGGGCGGCGCAAAGCGAAAGCGGATGCAGGTGCAGCATTGCCGGGAAGCTGCGGCAAAACTGCTTAAAATACAGGGAAATTCCACCGGACTATTCAGATGCGATGCGGGCCGGAAGCAGGCAGATTGATCCTGGGCACCCGCTGCCGGGCAGCGTTTTTCGAAAGGCGGATCATGGTTGCAGGTTTTCTCGTTCTGGGCATCGCGGCGGGACTCGTGGCCGGGGGAACGGCGCTGGTCGCGGGTCAGGCCCTGTGGGTCGCGGGGCTGGCCTACATGCTGGGCGGGATGCTGGGCATGGGTCTGGGCATCACGCTGGCCCTGATCGGCCCCCGCCGCGGCCAGACGATGCCGGGCGAGGCCTGAGGCGCAGGCGGCACGCCCCCCATCCGGCTCCCGGTTCAGGTGGCCGGACTGTCGGGGAAATTTGCGCCATGTCAAATACAGATACCTGAATATGATATAGGATCGTTCCCCGGCACCGGCCTCCGAGGCTGCAGGTGCCAGAGGCTCTTGGGGGGGCGGATCATGGTTGCAGGTTTTCTCGTTCTTGGATTCGTGGCAGGTCTTGCAAGCGCGGCCATCGCGCTGATCCTGGGCCATGCCCTGTGGGTCGCGGGGCTGGCCTATGTGCTGGGGGGCATGCTGGGTCTGGGTCTGGGGCTGGTCTGGGGCTTTCTCTGCGCGCGGATCGACAGGCTGCCCGGCCTTGGGCTGCATCCGCGGCACGGGCAGGCGCACTGACGGGCGGGCGTTTCCCTTCGCCCGGCATCCGGTCTAGACTGCATCCCTGCAAGGCGGTCCATCGCCCAGAGACAGGAGCCCGATGCCGTCGCGTTTTCTGCGGACCCTTCTGCCGCGCCGCCGCGCCGGGCAGCCCGAGGCCCCGCCCCTGCCCCGGCCCGACCCGCCGGTCTGCGTGGTGGGCGATGTGCATGGCTGTGCCGGGCTGCTCGACCGGCTGCTGGCCCGGATCGCGGCGCAACCCGGGGCGCCCCGCGCGCGGCTGATCCTTGCGGGCGATCTGGTGGACCGCGGCCCCGACAGCGCCGCCGTTCTGGCCCGGGTGCAGGCGCTCTGCGCGGGCGGGCAGGCCGTGGCGCTGATGGGCAACCATGAACGCATGATGCTGGATTTCCTCGACACACCTGCGCAGGCCGGGCCGCTGTGGCTGGCCAATGGCGGCGATGCGACGCTGTTCAGCCTGGGGGTGGGCCTGCCCCGCGCGCCCGACATGGCGGCGCTGGCCCGCGCCTTCCGCGCCGCCCTGCCGCAAGGCACGGAGGCCTGGCTGCGCGCCCTGCCCCTGTCCTGGCGTGAGGGCGCGCTGGCGGTCAGCCATGCCGGGGCCGACCCGTCGCGGGCTTTCGAGGATCAGGACGACCGCGCGCTGCTGTGGGGCCACCGGGATTTCCGCCGCACGCGGCGCGACGACGGGCTGTGGATCGTGCATGGCCATGTGATCGTGCCCGAGGTGCGGGCCGAGGATGGCCGCATCGGCACCGATACCGGGGCCTTTGCCACCGGGCGGCTGTCGGCGGCATGGCTCGACTGGGATGGCCTGCGGGTGCTGGAAGCGCGGGACTGACCGCAACCCGAAATGTTTCGCGCGCGAAACATTTCGGCTATCAGCCGTTCTGCAGCCAGTGGATCAGCCGCTCGCGGAAGTCCGGGCCGACGGCGGGACCGGACAGGGTCAGGATCGGCTTCGTCCAGCCGCCGCCCACGGTCAGGAACACGCCGGGGCGCAGTTCCTCGGGCGGCGGGGCCGCGCCGGGCCGCGCCGGGGCGCGGGAGGGCGGGGCAGGGGGGTCACCCGGCCCGGAACCCTCGGCGGGCTGTGGCGGGGCCTCCGGCGCTGCGGCAGGGGCGGCGATGGCGGCGGCCAGGCGGGCCTGTTCCTCGGCGGCATCCTGCGCGGGCGGATCGGCCAGCAGGGCGGCCAGACGGGCGGCGGCATCGGGGCCTGCCTCCAGATGCTGTGCCAGCGCCAGACCCAGCCGTTCCGGCAGCGCGACCGGAAAGCGCAGGGCCCCGTCCAGCGCCCGGTAGACCCCCAGGAAGGACCCGATCTTGGACCGCCGCGACCGGCTGGCGGTGGCAAACAGCCGCTGCAGCGCCTGACGCTCGGTCTCGAACACGCCAAGGTCGGTGGCCCGCGCGGCAATGCGGGCGCGTTCGTAATAGGACAGGCCCAGGCGCACCTCGTTTTCCTCGACCATCGCCACATAGGCATCGCCCGCCGTGTCGGGGCGGCGCAGCAGGGCAAGCACGGAACCGAACCGGTCGTCGCCGGTTTCGGCGCGCAACCGCTGCAGCGCCGCCATGCGCCGGAAGCCCGAGATCAGGCCATAGCGGCCGCCGCCCAGATCGGTCACCTCGATCGGCGCGCGCTGGCCATGGCTGCGCAGGCTGTCGGTCAACTGGGCCAGCGCCTCTTCGTCGATGTCGATCCGGTCGCGCAGCAGGTATCCGGTATCCACCGCGTCCAGCGCCAGGCGCAGCACCAGCCGCCCCTCGGCCCGGGCAGAAGCCAGTTCGCCCGCCACCTCCTGCAGGGCGGCCGTGGCCGACGCCTCGCCCGCGACCTGCGCGATGGGCGCAGCGGCAAGCCCTGCGCGCGGCAGGCCCGCCGGGGCCGGGCGGGGGCCGCCCGAAGGCAGGCCGGTGTACTGGGCGGGGGTCAGGCGGCGGCGTTTGGCCATGGGGGACCTTCTGTTCCGGACAGGGGCAGACAGGGCAGGGTGCAGCGGTGCGGGTTGACGAAACCCGAAGGCAGCGCGCGCCCTGCCGGCCGAAATGTTTCGCGCGCGAAACATGCGCTTCCGATTCTGAATGTTTCGCATGCGAAACATTGATCCCCGAATCTGAATGTTTCGCATGCGAAACATTCGGGGGCCGTCATGCCGCAGTACCGGCGGCAGCGGCGGCTTTCGCGGCCAGTTCGTCGCGCCGCCAGACCCCCAGCAGCAGCGTCTTGAAGGCGGCATAGGTGGCGTCGAAGGTCTCGCGCCCGCGGATGTAGGTGTCGCGGTTGAAATCGCGGTAATCCGCCTCGTAGATGCCGTTCACCTGTTCGCCCGCCTGCCC
>JAAFHX010000230.1 GCA_013297695.1 Rhodobacterales bacterium
TCACCACCACCGGCTGGTCGTTGAACCGCGCCAGCCCGCCCATGACAGCGTGGTCGTCGGCGAAGTTGCGGTCGCCCGCCAGCGGCGTGTATTCGGTGAACAGCGCCTCGATGTAGTCGCGGCAATGCGGCCGGTCGGGGTGCCGGGCCACCAGACATTTCTGCCATGGCGTCAACCCCTTGTAGAGATCGCGCAGCATCGTGTCGGCCTTGCGGTCCAGCGCCGCCGCCTCTTTCTCGACGTCCATCTCCTTGTTGGCCCGCGCCATCGCGCGCAGTTCTTCCGCCTTGCCCTCGATCTCGGCCAGCGGTTTTTCAAACTCGAGATAGTTCATCGCATTCTCCCGGAGGGTCGCCCCGCTATATGCCCTCCGGGGGGGCTGATTGCAACCGAGGGTCCGCGATCAGCCGCCTGTGGCCCGGTCGAGCGCGATCAGATGCGCCACATGATCGGGGCCGCAGGACAGGCGCTTGGCCACCTTGCTGTCCGGCGTGACGACCCGCCAGAAGGGAATGACCCCGTCCAGCGGCTTGCCCTCGGCCAGATCTGTCAGCGCCACTTCGGCGACCACCTTCAGGTAGATCGCCGTCGTCACCGGGCACATGGCCTGCGCCCCGGCCTTGCGCGCCATCTCGTTGCGCAGCCGGTCGATGGTGCGCGTTTCACCCTGTGGAATGCGGGCCAGATAGTTCGCGATCTCGCCGGGCGACGAGATCAGCATGCTCGCCCCGGCCGGAACCCCGGCGAAGGGGCTCGCCAGCATCACCACATGCGGCCCCTTGGCTGCGGCAAAGCGCTTGCGCCAGTCGGTCGGTCGTTTCTTTGCGGCCATCACGAAGCCCCCCCGCGACGCTGCACCTCGATTTGCAGGGCATCGAGGTAGGCCGTCGAATAGGCCTGCGGATCGAAGAACAGCCGGGACAGGATGCGCCCGACGGGTGACGGTGTCGTTGCCGTCTCGGTGACCCGAAGCAGCGTGCCGTCGCCCTGTGCCGTGATTTCTCCGACCCAGGTTCCACGATAGCCCCGCGTGCTTTCGAACTGCAGTTCGATCCGGTCCGCAGACTGGACGACAGGCCGGAAGGTGATCGCTTCGCCCTGCTCGGTGCGCTCGACCCAGCCGTCCGGCCCGACCTCGACCGAGGCGATCCCGCTGCGCCATCCCGGCTGCGCGGCGACATCGGCAAGGATTTCCGAGACAAGTTCAGGGCGGCCGGGCAGCAGCCGTTCGGCGGTCCCCTGACGGGTCGGGGCCAGCACAAGGCCCGCCGCCAGAGTCGCAAGCGCCGCCGTTGCCAGCAGCAGGGCACCAATGGTCAAGACACGCATCTTCCCCCCGATGGTTGCATACGGCACGAATCGATAGCAAATCTGCGAACCGGGCAGAAGTATCCCGGATTTCTCCATTATCTTTCAGTTGCTTGTGCGAAGTCCTGCAGGGTCTGCGGCAAGGCCCCCAAACAGCAACGCCCCAGGGCCAGGCCCCGGGGCGCGCATCCTCCCGTCTGGCTGCTTCGGGCCTCCCCTCCGTCCACAGCGCGGGTGTTTCGCAGCAGGCTGCTTGAACAGCCTGCGGTGACGGAATGCTGCCTGTTTTGTAACCGGTTTGTCAACATTTCTCTCGCAGGCGGCAGGGCGTGGCCGACATGACCTTGCGTCCCGTCGCGATTGCCGCCGCGCCTGTTTCGTGGCACGTCAGGGATGTGCGCGGCACGTCCTGCGCGCCCGAACCGGAGGCTCTTGATGACCGATCTGGCCAAACTGCTGAAAACGACGGTGGATGAGCTTGACCGCCTGATGACCGCCAAGAACGTTCTCGGCGATCCGATCGACCGTGACGGGGTGACGGTGATCCCGCTCGTCAGTTTCGGCTTCGGCTTCGGCGCAGGCGGCAGCGCAACCGAAGGGGCCCGCGACAGCGGCGGCAGCGGGGCCGGGGGCGGGGTGAAGCCTGTCGCCGCCATCATCCTTGACCGGAACGGGGCGCGGATCGAATCGGTGCAGGATGCGACGACCAGCCTCGCCCATGTCATCGCCGATACCGCCAGCCAGATGGTCGAGCGGCGCGCGGCCCGCAAGGCCGACAAGGCGGCGGACTGACCGGGGGTGGAGGCGCTCTGGGCCCTTCCTGCGGGGCTGCTGGCTCTGGCCGTTCTGCTGGTTGCGACGCCCCTGCGTCTTGCGCTTCGCATCGCGACCGATCCCCTGCATCTCGACCTGCGGCTGGCCCCTTTTGGCGGCGTTCTGGGCGAATTTGCCCTGCCGCGCCGCAGGCGGGGCCGCGTCCCTCCCGTGGAACAGCCGGGCAGGCCGGGCAGACCGCGCACCATGCCCGCCCGGCAGATGCTGCGCGCCCTGCCGGAGTTCCTGTCGGCGCTGGCCGAACGCATCCGCATCGACCGGCTGCGCCTTGACCTGCGCTTTGGCACCGGCGATCCGGCGCTGACCGGGCAGCTTTACGGCTGGCTGACGGCGCTGGCGCAGGGGATGGGCGGGGTGACATCGGCGCAGCTCTGCCTTCTGCCTGATTTTGACCGGGCCTGCCTTGCCGGGACTGCCGAGGTCGTGCTGCGCCTGACACCGCTGCGTCTTGCGGCGCCGCTTTTCCGCCTCTGGCGCGCCGGGCGGGGGCCGACCTGATGGCCGTCATGCTGGAGCCTCCGGTGTTTCGCAACGGCCTGGCCGTTTCGGCCCTCGCCCGGGTCATGCTGTGGCCTGTGGGCCTTGCGGGCGGGGTGGCCGTCGCGGGCGGCAAGCTGCCGCTGGCGGTGTTGCTGCATGACGGCGCCACCCTGCGCGCCTTCGACCTGACCGGGCAGCCGATGTCGCCCGCAAGGGTCGAGGCGCTGCATCCGGGTGCGACCGGCGCTCTGGCCGCCTTGTGGCAGGAGCACCGCGATGCCGCGTTTTCGGGCGAACCGGGCTGATTGCACGGCGGTTTCGCGGGGCCTGCGCGGAAAAGGGGCAGACAATGCCCGCCCTGCAATGCAATCCTGTGGCCCACCCCTGCCGGAGAGCCCGCATGATCCAGACCCCTTACCTCTTGTTCCTGGGCGACGCGCCCGACCCGCTGGCCGCCAAGGTCGCGCAGGGCATCAAGGACTGGCGGCCCGAATACGCGCTTGGCCAGTTCCGGATGGAAGGTTGCCGCGCCGACATGGGCCTGCCCGACATGACGCTGGCCGAGGCCAAGGCGGCGGGCGTCAAGACC
>JAAFHX010000231.1 GCA_013297695.1 Rhodobacterales bacterium
AATCCCCGAACTCAATCGGGAATGAGGAAGGGCGGACCCAGCTGCGGCGCCCAATACCTCAGCCGCCCCCGCGACTTGATTTCATTGGATTCTTTGTCCCGGATTTAACGACAACGTGACACCTGGCTTGCTGCACGCGGTCAGTAACGTGTTTTTGCGGGGGCTCACTTCCATGATCCCCTGCATTTGCCCGGAATCCTGAAACGGAAGACAAAATCTCTATGCTCGCCCCTACCGGGGCGAGTTCGTCGGGCAGTTCCTTTGCTGTCTGATCGGCTGAAGAGGTGACGTGCAATTGCGTCGGTAGTTGCTGCATGTGTCGCCTGGAGCCGTACCAAGCGCTCTGCTGTTAAGTTCGACGAGGACTACCCAGTACTACCGGCCGATGTGGATGCAATCAGGCTACCAGATAGGTCCCAAACACTGACGTCGTCCTGTCGCGCTCGGTCCAGAAAATCTCATCAGGCTTGTCCCACATCCGCACGATGATTTCGTCAATACTAGTGAGCAGAGAGGGCGGGCACCAACTCGGCGAGTTGGCGACCGTTTCATCTTAGTATTTTGCCTGGGCCGTGGTCCCGTCGGGGGCAACAAGCTGGAGCGCTCCTTTGACGTCTTTAGCAACCGCGACAGCAGCAGCCCCGATGAGTTGACCGTTGGCATCCGGAGTAAGCTCAAACCGCTGTGCACTGCCGTCGACCAGCAAGATTGCGTTGCCCGTCCATCCCTCTGCCGATAACGGCTGATCTGCCCCGTCATAAAGGTAGACAATCACATTAGGAGTGTCGTTCGCGACCAGTTCCGCGTGCCACGCCCCTGCATCGACTTTCCAACCACCGTTCGGCCCGGGCCGTGGCTCGTGGGCAAAGGCTGAAAGCGCGACTAATGAAGCCAAGGCAGACAGGCCGAGGCGGAAGGATATTCTGGAAAGGCGCATTTTGGGCTCCGATGTTCAGTATGCTTCGATTGTGGATGCACGACCTGTTTCCTGCGACTGCTTGGCAGCCTCGGCCCGTGCCTGCGCCACAAGGCGTTCAAGCGGGGCACGGCCATAGCGCAGGAACAGTGTCGGGGTCAGGACAGTGTCAAGGATCGTGGCTGTCACCAGGCCACCAAAGATGGTGATGGCGACGGGGTGGAGGATTTCCTTGCCGGGCGCATCAGCGCCAAGCATCAGCGGCACAAGGGCCACCCCCGCCGACAAGGCGGTCATCAGCACCGGCGTCAACCGCTCCAGACTACCACGAATGACAAGGTCGCGTCCGAACGGCATGTCTTCTTGAATGGCGAGGTTGATGTAGTGGCTAATCTTCAGAATGCCGTTGCGGGTCGCAATCCCTGTCAGCGTGATGAAGCCGACCATGGACGCGACCGACAGAGGCTGGCCAGACCACCACAAAGCCGCGACGCTGCCGATCAGGGCCAAAGGCACGGACGCCATGATGATGCCGACAAACAGCGGCGAGCGGTAGCGGCTGTAAAGGATCGCGAAGATCATCGCCAGCGACAGGATCGACAAGAGGCCGATGGTGCGCATCGACTCCTCTTGGGCTTGGAAGGTACCTTCAAGCGTCGCGAAGAATCCGGTGGGCAGGTCCTTCTCGGCCATAACGGCTCGGATCTGTTCGACGATCTGCGCCATGTCGGTTTGCCCGTCGGAGTTGGCCAGCACGACGAGGCGGCGTTTGCCGTTTTCGCGAAGAATCTGGTTCGGGCCGTCGGTTTCGACCACATCGGCAATCTGACTGACCGGGATCCAGCCTGTCGGGGTTTCGATCAGGAGATCACCAAGACCGCGTGTCGTGCGTTCTTCGTCCTGCAGGCGCAACACGACGTCGAAGCGCTTGTTGCCATCAACGATCCGCGAAACGATGCGACCGTTTGAAAGTTGTTCCAATTGTTCGGTTACGGCAGCGGGCTGCAGACCATAAAGCGCCGCGCGTCCGTAATCGACGATGATCTCCAGCTGCGGGATACGGACCTGCTTTTCGACCTGAAGATCGACGACGCCAGGGATTTCATCCAGCGCCACCCGGAACTCCTCGGCAATGGCGCGCATCGTGTCGAGATCCTCGCCAAAGATCTTGAGCGCAATCTGCGCCCGAACCCCCGACAGCATGTGATCAAGCCGGTGCGATATCGGCTGGCCGATGTTGGTCACCACCGGCAGCACGGATAGACGCGCACGGATATCCGCCTCGATCTCGGTCTTTGGGCGGCCGTCTTGGGCCAGTTCCACCTCGACCTCGGACGAATGCACCCCTTCGGCGTGTTCATCCAGTTCCGCACGGCCCGTCCGGCGCCCAACCAGCACAACCTCGGGCACCTCAAGGATCAACTGCTCTGCCACCAGACCGATCCGCTGGCTTTCCTCGAGGGATATGCCAGGGTTGAAGAGCATGCTGATCGTCAGCGTGCCTTCGTTGAACGGGGGCAGAAACGCGCGTGGCAGCTGCGTGGCGAAACTGCCTGCTGTGACCACGGCCGCCAGAACTCCTGCGATCAGCAGGCGTGGGTGCCCGAACGACCACTCAAGCAATTTGCGATTGCCACGCTTCAGGACCCGGACGACCATGCCTTCATGCTCATCCAGTCGTTTCAGACCCGGCAGCATGTAATAGGCCATCACCGGGGTCAGCGTGATTGAAACGACAAGGCTGGCCAGGATCGAGATGATATAGGCCTGCCCAAGTGGTGCAAAAAGCCGCCCCTCAATGCCCGAGAGCGCAAAGAGCGGCACGAAGACCAGAACAATGGTCATCGTGGCGTAAACGATGCCCGACCGAACCTCCTGGCTGGCAGACACGACCACGTCGAAGACTGACCGGGGATTTCCCTTCTCGCGGTTCTCCCGTAGGCGGCGGAAGATGTTTTCGACATCGACCACGGCGTCGTCGACCAACTCACCGATGGCGATGGCTAGGCCGCCCAGAGTCATCGTGTTGATCGACAGACCCATCCAGTAAAAGATGATCGCCGAAACTAGGATAGAAACAGGAATGGCGGTCAACGAGATGATCGTGGTGCGCAAGTTCAACAGGAACAGGAAGAGCACGACCGCGACCACCGCAATGGCCTCCAGTAGCACCTTCTGCACATTGCTGATCGACGTCTCAATGAAGGTCGCTTGGCGG
>JAAFHX010000232.1 GCA_013297695.1 Rhodobacterales bacterium
ACATAGACGTTGTGGATGGTCAGCCCGCTTTCCAGCCTCGCCGCGACATGGCGGGCATGACCCAGCCCGGCGAAATCGCGGTCGCCCGCATCCATCATCGGCAGCTTCGACAGGATCGCCACGCCGTTGTAGCCCTTTTGCCCCCGCGCCACCATGTAGCGGTAGCCAAGCGCCTGAAACGCCTCGGTCGGGAACTTGTCCACCGGCGTCTTGCATTCCTGCAGGCACAGCACATCCGGTGCCTCGTCGGCCAGCAGCCGGGCCACCAGCCCCTCGCGCAGCCGCACCGAGTTGATGTTCCAGGTGGCAAGGGTGAAGGGCATGCACGTCTCCTGCGGTCAGGGGCGGAGACTAGAGGCACCGGCGGGCAGGCTCAACCCCGCGCCGGTCCGGCCGAAAAAAAGAGGCCGGGCTTGCGCCCGGCCAGGTCCAACAGGGAGGTGCCGCGTCATGACCCCGACGCGGCCAGGGGGTTCCGGAAATGACCCTGAGGCAATCACTCGCCCCTGCGTTGTAACAGTGCCAAGAAACCGGCGATCAGGCAACCAGCCTGTAGCCGCCGCTTTCCGTCACAAGGATGCGCGCATTCGAAGGATCGGGCTCGATCTTCTGGCGAAGCCGATAGATGTGGGTTTCCAGCGTATGCGTGGTGACGCCGGCATTGTAGCCCCAGACCTCATGCAGAAGGATGTCGCGCGCGACAACCCCTTGAGTTGCCCG
Source organism: Rhodobacterales bacterium (assembly GCA_013297695.1). Lineage (GTDB taxonomy): Bacteria > Pseudomonadota > Alphaproteobacteria > Rhodobacterales > Rhodobacteraceae > Aliitabrizicola. Next base: position 721 of record JAAFHX010000232.1, read on the forward strand.
GTAAAGGAACTTGAGGATGTTGGTTTCCTTCTCGGTCAGGCGGATCTTCTTGTCCTTCTCGTCCACCAGCATCTTCTGCGAAGGCTTGAAGGTGTAGGGGCCAAGCTGAAAGATCGCGTCTTCCGACTGCTCGTGCTGACGAAGCTGCGCCCTGATGCGCGCAAGCAACACCGGGAACTTGAAGGGCTTGGTCACATAGTCGTTCGCGCCCGCATCCAGACCCAGGATCGTATCGGCATCCGAATCATGACCTGTCAGCATCAGCACCGGGCATTTTACGCCCTGCTTGCGCATCCGGCGGCACAACTCGCGCCCGTCCGTGTCCGGCAGGCCGACATCGAGAATGACAAGGTCGTAGATGCCCGCCTTGGCCTTTTCCATGCCCTCGGCGCCGGTGCGGGCCTCGAACACGTCGAAATCCTCGGTCATCACAAGCTGTTCGCTCAGCGCCTCGCGCAGGTCGTCGTCGTCATCGACAAGCAGGATCTTCCGCAGGTTGGCCATGACATCTCTCCTCAACTCGTGAAGCGCAGATGCGCGCGCCTCACCTTTCCCGCAAGATTTGCGTCAGGCATCTCACGCGGTCGTGTCGCAGGCGGGGTAAATGTTTCAATTCCGCCTCGTCCGGCATAGACAGGGGGTACATGCGAGCCTGTGCACCCCGATGACCCTTGCCCCCTCGATCACCGAGCGACTGGCCCGCGCGCGGGCCGACCTGCGCATGGGCGTGCCCGTGGTCCTGACGTCGGACGGCAGGGGTGCGCTGGTGGTTGCGGCAGAGACGCTGTCGGCACAGCGGCTGGCCGACCTGCGGGCGCTGGGCAGCCCGGAACTGGCGATCACCGCCTGGCGGGCGGAAACGCTGAAGGCGCGGGCCTATGACAACGATCTGGCCCGGATCGCGGTGCCCGAAGGGGTGCCGCTTGCGTGGCTGCGCGCCGTGGCCGACCCGGCAGATGACCTGAACGCCCCGATGAAAGGCCCGCTGCGCAGCCTGCGCGATGGCCCCGCCGACCTGCACCGCGCGGCGATCCAGCTTGCGAAATCGGCGCATCTGCTGCCGGCGGCGGTGGTCCTGCCGGTGGACCGGGCGCTGGCGCTGGCACGCGAGGGCGACCTGACGCTGCTGCCGCTGGCCGAGGCCGGCCCGGAACTGGCCGCCGCCGCCGTGCTGCATCCGGTCGTCGCCGCGCGCCTGCCGATGGCGGCGGCTCAGGCCGGGCGGCTGCATGTCTTTCGCCCCGAGGACGGCGGCGAGGAGCACTACGCCGTAGAGATCGGTCGCCCCGACCGCGACCAACCCGTTCTGGCGCGGCTGCATTCCGCCTGCTTCACCGGCGATGTGCTGGGCAGCCTGAAATGCGACTGCGGCCCGCAACTGCACGCCGCGCTGGCCCGGATGGGGGCCGAGGGCGCGGGCATCCTGCTGTACCTGAACCAGGAGGGGCGCGGCATCGGGCTGGCCAACAAGATGCGTGCCTATTCGCTCCAGGATCAGGGGTTCGACACGGTCGAGGCCAATCACCGGCTGGGCTTTGAAGATGACGAACGCGATTTCCGGCTGGGCGCGGGCCTTCTGCAATCGCTCGGTTTCCGCGCGGTGCGGCTTCTGACGAACAACCCCCGGAAGATCGCGATGATGGAGGCGAACGGCATCACCGTCACCAAACGGGTGCCTCTGCACGTCGGCCGCACGGCGCAGAACGAAGGCTATCTGGCGACCAAGGCCGCCAAGTCGGGGCATCTGCCGTGACCCGCGCCATCGACATCGTGGTGACGCGCTGGGGCGCGCGGTTCATGGGTCGGCGGTTTCCCTGTGCGATCGGGCGCGGCGGCATCACGACCGGGAAGCGCGAGGGCGACGGGGCCACGCCGGCGGGCATTCACGGGCTGGTCGGACTGCTCTACCGGCCCGACCGCATCGCGCGGTCTGCGCTGCCAGACTGGGCGCTGCCCTTCGGCCCCGCCGACCTGTGGTCCGACGATCCGCGCGACCCGGACTACAACCTGATGGTCCGCGCGCCGCATGCCTTCGGCCACGAACGGCTGACCCGGCCCGACCCGCTTTATGACCTGATCCTGCTGACCGACTGGAACTGGCCGCGCGCCGTTCCGGGCGAAGGGTCGGCGATCTTCCTGCACACCTGGCGCCGCCCGCGTTACCCGACCGCGGGCTGCATTGCCTTTGCGCGCCATGACCTTCTGTGGATCGCCCGGCGCATCCGCCACCAGACGCGAATTGTCATCGCCGGATAGGTGTCAAGCCTCTTATCAAACCGCTTTGGACGCCGTAACCTGCCCGTCGATTCACGGAGTTCGA
>JAAFHX010000233.1 GCA_013297695.1 Rhodobacterales bacterium
ATGACCGGGTTGCAGACAAAGACGATCTCGTAGATCGCCTGCGTCTCGATGCCCGCCTCGGCCGCGATGCTGCCGATCAGCGTGTCGAGCGATTCGCGCACCGCACGCGTCATTTCCACATCGCCGCCGGGGTTCATCATGGCATAGCTGACCCGGCTCATCAGGTCCTCGCCAAAGCGGATCTGCGGGTTCATCACGCCGGAAGAGGCCAGTACCGACCCGTCGGACAGATCGCAGAGATGGGCCGCGATGGTGGTGGACCCAAGGTCGATGGCCAGCCCGTACAGATGCCCTTCGTGGAAGCCGGGCCAGATGTCCAGAATGCGCGGGTGCGCGTCACGGTGCCCCTGATGCAGGGCAACAGTCACCTTCCACTCGCCCTTGCGCAAGGCGGGCTGCAGGCGGCGCAGGATCGCAAGGTCCGCCTCGACATCCGCCACCTGCCACTGGTCGCGCAGCGCCAGGGCCAGGCGTTCGAAATCGCCCGTGGGTTCGTGCATGTCGGGCTCGGCGACCTCGACGTAAAGCAACCGCGTGGCAGGGTCCATAACGATGTCACGCACGGTGGCCGACTTGCGGATCACCTGCTTGTGGACCTGGGATTCGGGTGGCACGTCGATCACCACATCGCCCAGGACACGGGCCTGACAGCCCAGCCTGCGGCCTTCGGTCAGCCCGCGGATGCGCTTGTAGCGGTCTTCGGTGGCGTTCCATTCGGACAGCGCCCCGTCCGACACGGTGACGCCATGCTTGGGAAACTCGCCGTATCCCGGGGTGATCTGGCATTTCGAACAGATGCCGCGCCCGCCGCAGACCGAATCAAGATCGACCCCCAACTGCCGCGCCGCCGTCAGCACGGGCGTGCCATGGGCAAAGCGCCCCCGCTTGCCCGAGGGGGTAAAGATCACAAGCGCGTCGTCGGTCATGAGGCAGTCTCCGGTTGCCAACGGTATCTAGGCAGCGATGCGGCCCTGACCATGCCTGTTCGCGTCGCCCGGCGGCGCGGAAGCGGCATGTCGGCGCGCAAGGCGATTTTTCTGCGAAAAATCAGAATTTTCGCCAGAAAATTCGGTTCTTTCAGAAGATGACGCGGAAGTACCCGGAATGGCAGATCACCACCCACTGATCGCCGGACTCGATCAGGTGGAACCCGCGTGCCCTGACTTCGGACATGAACCGCTGCCGCCCCACTTCGCGGTCGATCCACCGGATGTCACGCCGGATCACACCGCCACGTGCGACAGCCTTGGCCGAGAATATCTCGTCTATCCAGCCTTCCGGGTCAGCGCGCCGTATGAGGTCCATGGCCCGACGCTGCCGGACCATGGTTAACAACTGGTTATCAGCCGCGCGCGCGGCGCCCGCCGCGGCGGCCCGAGGTCGCCTGCGAGGCGGCAGCACTTGCCTCGGCGAAACTCATCCCGCCCTCGACCGCCTCGATCACCTTGGCAAAGCGGATCCATTCGCCGCCGTTCGGGTCGTGGTTCATCAGGAAGTTGGCAGCGCGGATCGCCTCCATCTCGACCTGGCGGACCGGGTTCATGATGGCGCTGGTCATGCCGGCACCAATGGCCATCGGCAGGAAGGCCGCGTTGATTCCGTGGCGCTGCGGCAGGCCGAAACTGATGTTCGACGCACCGCAGGTGGTGTTCACGCCCAGTTCCTCGCGCAACCGGCGCACCAGCGCGAAGACCTGCTGTCCGGCGCTGCCCATCGCACCCACCGGCATCACCAGCGGATCGACCACGATGTCATGTGCTGGAATGCCATGGTCGGCAGCGCGTTCGACGATCTTCTTCGCCACGGCAAAGCGCACGTCGGGGTCCTGGCTGATCCCCGTGTCGTCGTTCGAGATCGCCACGACCGGCACATTGTATTTCCTGACCAGCGGCAGCACCAGTTCCAGCCGCTCTTCCTCGCCGGTCACGGAATTCAGCAAGGGCCGCCCCTCGCAGGCCCGCAACCCTTCTTCCAGCGCCCCTGGAACCGAACTGTCGATGCAGAGCGGCACATCCACGATGGCCTGGATGCGCAGGATCAGCTCGCGCATCAGCGGCGGCTCGACAAAGTTGTTGTCGGCATAGCGGGCGTCTTCGGCCATCTTGTTGGTGAAGACGGCGCCCGAGTTCACGTCCAGCACCATCGCGCCGCAGGCGACCTGTTCCAGCGCGTCGCGCTCGACGGTCGAGAAATCCCCGGCCTCCAGTTCGGCCGCCAGCTTCTTGCGGCCGGTCGGGTTGATCCGCTCGCCGATCACGCAGAACGGCTCGTCAAAGCCGATGACGACGGTCTTGGTCTTCGATTCAATCACGGTACGGGTCATCGAGGGTGCTCTTTCTCAGGCCTGCGAGGCGGGAACGCCCGAGGCGCCGCCGTTTTCGGTGACCCAGGCCGCATTTGTCTTGATACCGCCAAGGGGGAAGAAATGCACCCGCTGGATGCCGAAGCGGGGGTGGCGGGCCTTGTGCGCGGCCAGGTCGGTCAGAAATTCGGTCGGCTCATAGGGCAAAAGCAGCTTGGTCACGTCCATCGCCCGTTTCTGCAGCACCCGCAGGGATGGGCCGACACCGCAGGCGATGGCGAACTTGATGAGCGTCTGCAGCTTGGCGGGCCCGGCGACGCCGATATGAATCGGCAGGTCGATGCCTTCGGCGGCCAGACGGTCGGCCCAGGCGATCACCGGGGCAGCCTCGAAGCAGAACTGGGTGGCAATCGCCATCTGTGCATCGGTGCGCCGGCTGAACGCCTGCTTCCAGCGCAGCGCCTCCGTCACCATGCGGTCGGACCCGTCGGGGTCGATGTCCTTGTTCCCCTCGGGATGGCCTGCCACATGCAGCCGACGGAAGCCGTCGAACAGCCCGGTCTCGATCATCTGCATCGAGTTGTCGAATTCGCCTGCGGGCGTGGTCACCCCGCCGCCAAGCAGCAATGCCTGACTGACCCCGGCCTCGCCCTTGTAGCGGGCAATCCAGTCGGCAAGCTGCGCACGGCTCTTGATGATGCGGGCCGGAAAATGCGGCATCGGGTCAAAACCCT
>JAAFHX010000234.1 GCA_013297695.1 Rhodobacterales bacterium
ATGGTTTCGGCGGCTGCCTTCGGCAGGGTCAGACCGACGGCGCGGGTCTCGTCGAAGGTGACGGTATAGCCATGCACGATCTCGAACGGCTTGACCGCATTGCCGCAGACGTTGCAGCGCACCGCATCCTGCCCGATGCCTTCGACATGGGTTTCGGGCCAGACCGTGTCGCAGACCGGGCAGCGGGCGGCGACATAGGGGTCGCCCAGACAGAACCCGGCGGGAGAGCTGTCATGCCCCGAGGCGGTGGCGATCGAGGTCACTGTAATGTCGCGGATGCGGATGGCCACGCCGTCCCCGATCTCGGCCCCTTCGACAAAGACGGGCTGCGTCACTTCATGCCCGCCGCGCAGCGCGGGGGTGATCATGGGGCCCCAGCAGCCGGGCGCGGTGTTGGCGATGATGGTGCCGCCATTCTCGACCGGGCCCAGCATCGGGTCATCGGGGTCCAGAACGCTGTTGGTGAACTCGGACACGACAACGCTGCGGCGGGACGGCGTGTTGCTGCCATCTGGCATGATGATCTCTTTGCTCCGGGGATGATGGCCGATGCAGGCAGACTAGGTCCCCCGGTTCGATCCGCAAGCCATAACCTTGACCCGGCCCGAAATCTGCGGCGGCCGCACGGGCCCCGTCTGCATGAAACCGCCGACCCGCCCGGACGGACCCTCGCGGCACGCCCCCCCGCCGAGGGTTTGCCCAGCACCGGCCCTGCGCGGGGCTGGTCCTGCCGCCGGGCAGCCCTATCCTTGCCGCATGCCGAAAGGGGGCCGCGCGTGATCGACCTTGTTCCTGAGGATGTGCTGTCCTATCCGCGCCCGCCCCGGCTGGAACCGGTGCCGCAGCGCATCCGCGTCCTGCTGCACGGGGCCCTGGTGGCCGACACGACATCGGCGCTGCGCGTGCTGGAAACCCATCACCCGCCGACGTATTACCTGCCCCTGGATGATTTTGCCGCGACGCTGCGCCCGGCCCGAGGCAGCAGCCTGTGCGAATGGAAGGGGCGGGCCAGCTATTTCGACATTCTGGCGGGCGGCCGCCTCGCGCCTTCGGCAGCCTGGAGCTATGACCGCCCCAGCCCCGCCTTTGCCGCGCTGGCCGGTCACGTCGCCGTCTATGCGACCGCGATGAGCGAATGCCGGGTCGGCGACGTGCTGGCCCGGCCCCAGCCCGGCGGCTTCTATGGCGGCTGGGTCACCCCCAACCTGACAGGCCGGATCAAGGGTTCGCCCGGCACCGAGCACTGGTGAGGCCGATCGCTTCCTGACAGAGCCCGGCGGAACCGCCGCCCCGGACCGGTTTCGCCCGCGCAACGGGAATCACCGTGATGACCCGCCCGCATGGGATGGCCGACCTGGCGCGATGGTCGGGCGCGCCGCATCCTGCGCAACCCTGTTGCGCGAAGCAAAGGCAGTTGCTTCAAGTTCAAGTTGTATTGCGCGTTGAACGAACTGTGGTTCTCTTCGTTTGGCCCGTGCCAACCGTTTTTTTCTCTTGTCGCCTGAAATATGAGCGGATACCAATTCTAACATCATGACATCAATCACATTGAATTGGGCATCCGGATGCTGAGCAAGGATTTCATTGTCGAGTTTCTCGAAACCGATCTCGGTGTGGATGTTGGCGGGATCGACGAAGATACCCCCCTGTTCAGCAGTCAACTGGTGGACAGCTTTGCGCTGGTCACCCTGATGATGTTCCTGGAACGCGAGGCCGGCATCCGGATCGCGCCCGCCGACGTGAATCTGGACAACATGGACACGATCGGGCGGATGCTGGCCTATGTGTCGCGGGTTGCCGCGTGATGGCAGACTGGCGCGTCGATGCCGCGCGCCAGTACGGAACTCCGCTCTATGCCTATGACGCCGACCTTCTGACCGGTCGCCTGCGCATTCTCTCGGGCCTGTTCGGCGACCGCTTCGGCCTGAGCTACGCGATCAAGGCCAACCCGAACATGGCCGTTCTGCGGGTGATACGGCCGTGGCTCAGCACCTTTGACGCATCATCGCTGGCCGAGGTGGAGCGGGCCGTTGCGGCGGGCATGGCCCCCGGACATGTGACCTTTTCCGGCCCGGCCAAGCGGCGCGAAGAGGTGGCGCGGGCGATGGCGATGGGCCTTGGCGAACTGGTGCTGGAACATGCCGACGAGGCGCTGCTGGCCAGCGACATCGCGCAGCGGCTGGGCCTTGTGCAGGACGTTCTGGTACGGATCAACCCGATGCGGGTGCCGCGCGGCTTCGGCGCGTCGATGGCGGCAACGCCCAGCCAGTTCGGCATCGACGAAGAGGACATGGCCGCCGACCTGCCGGCCATCGCCGCCCTGCCTGGCCTGAGGCTGATCGGCTTTCACGTCTATTCCGGCACCAACTGCCGGGATCCGCAGGCAATTGCCGAAAACTTCGCGATCTTCGCCGACATCTTCCGCCATGCGCAGGCGATCACCGGCATCCGCCCGACGCGGCTGGTCTTCGGGTCGGGCTTCGGGCTGAACTACCTGCCGGGCGAGGCGCCGCTGGATCACGAGGCGCTGCCCGCGCTGATCAATCCGGTGATCGACGCGCTGCGGGCCGAACCTGCGTTCCGCGACGCGCGCTGCAATCTGGAACTGGGGCGCTGGCTGGTGGGGCCGGCGGGGTGGCTTGTGACCGGGGTGGTTTCGGCCAAGCAGTCGCGCGGGGCGGCGGTGCGGACCTGCGACGCCGGCTTCAACAATCACCTTGCGGCGGCCGGCATGATGGGCACCGTCATCCCGCGCAACTGGGTGTTCGAGAATCTGACCAACCCGGACGGCCCGGTCGGGCGCTACACGCTGACCGGCCCCTTATGCACCTCGATCGACCGGCTGGCGCATGGCATCGACCTGCCCGAGGTGCGGACCGGCGACATCCTGGCGATCCCGAATTCCGGGGCTTACGGGCTGACCGCCTCGCCCACCCGCTTCATCTCGCATCCCGAACCGCGCGAGGTGCTGCGGCAGGGCGGGCAACTGGCCGATGTCTCGGAATCCGCGCTGAACCACTGGCAGGGAGAGGCCC
>JAAFHX010000235.1 GCA_013297695.1 Rhodobacterales bacterium
CCGCCCCGTCCGGCAGGCGCAGTTCGAACCGCCCCGGCCCCGGCACGCGCACCATATGGGTGCGGTTGTTGCCGGTCCAGGTCACCGTGTTCGGTGCCCAGGTGGCACCTGACGAGGTGCGCGGCGCGTTGATCCGCTTGTAGCTGTTCACCGTCGGATTGCAGATCGCCGCCAGTGCCGAGGCGTGTTTCATGATGCCGCCCAGGAAGGTGCGGCCCCGGTCCGACAGCCCCAGTTCGGCTCCCTTGTCGGCACAGGCATTGGTCTTGCCGTCCATCGACCAGACCGAGATATGGGCATGGCAGCCCGACCCGGTCAGCCCCTTGAACGGCTTGGGCATGAAGCTGGCGCGAAAGCCGTGCTTTTCGGCCACCGACTTGACCATGAACTTGAAGAAGCTGTGCTTGTCGGCGGTCTGCAGCGCATCGTCGTATTTCCAGTTCATCTCGAACTGGCCGGTCGCATCCTCATGGTCGCTCTGATACGGCTCCCAGCCCATTTCCAGCATGTAGTCGGATACTTCCGCGATCACATCAAAGCGCCGCATCACCGCCTGCTGGTCGTAGCAGGGCTTCTCAGCCGTATCGAAGGGGTCGGAAATCGCCTGCCCGTCGGCCGACAGGATGAAGAATTCCGGCTCCACCCCCGTCTTGACGCGCAGGCCATCCTTGGCGGCTTCGGCGATCACATGCTCCAGCACGTTGCGCGGGGCCTGATCGACCAGTTTGCCTTCCATCGTGGCACGCGCGGCGACCCAGGCCACATCCTTCTTCCACGGCACCTGCACGGCGGATGACGGATCAGGGACGGCCATCAGGTCGGGATGCGCCGGGGTCAGGTCAAGCCAGGTGGCGAACCCGGCAAAGCCCGCGCCATCCTCGGCCATCTCGTTGATCGCCTGTGTCGGCACCAGCTTGGCCCGCTGGCCACCGAACAGGTCGGTGTACGAGACCATGAAATACCGGACGCCCCGTTCCTTGGCCCATTTGCCCAGGTCTGTCGCCATCTTCGTCTATCCCCTGTCTGTTCTTGTCGTTGTCAGAAGCCGCTGCGGCCGGGAATCCAGTTGGTTCCTGCCAGCGGCACCCCGGCCATCGCCGCCGCCTCGATGGTCAGGGCGCACAGGTCCTCGGGTTCCAGATTGTGCAGGTGGTTCTTGCCGCAGGCCCGCGCGATGGTCTGCGCCTCCAGCGTCATCACCTTGAGGTAATTCTTCAGCCGCCGCCCGCCCAGCACCGGGTCAAAGCGCCCGGAAAGCTCGGGGTCCTGCGTGGTGATGCCCGCAGGGTCGCGCCCCTCGTGCCAGTCGTCATAGGCCCCGGCGGTGGTTCCCAGCTTCTGGTACTCCTCCTCAAAGGCCGGATCGTTGTCGCCAAGCGCGATCAGCGCCGCCGTGCCGATGGACACCGCATCGGCCCCAAGCGCCATGGCCTTGGCCACATCGGCCCCCGACCGGATGCCGCCCGACACGATCAGTTGCACCTTTCGGTGAAACCCGAGGTCCTGCAGCGCCTTCACCGCCTGCGGGATGCAGGCGAGGATCGGCATGCCCACATGCTCGATGAACACATCCTGCGTCGCCGCCGTGCCACCCTGCATGCCGTCCAGCACCACCACATCGGCCCCGGCCTTGACCGCCAGCGCCGTATCATAATAGGGCCGCGCGCCGCCGACCTTGACATAGATCGGCTTTTCCCAATCGGTGATCTCGCGCAGTTCCATGATCTTTATTTCCAGATCATCCGGCCCGGTCCAGTCGGGGTGACGGCAGGCCGACCGCTGGTCGATCCCTTTCGGCAGGTTGCGCATCTGCGCCACCCGGTCGCTGATCTTCTGCCCCAGCAGCATGCCGCCCCCGCCGGGCTTTGCCCCCTGCCCCACCACGATCTCGATCGCATCGGCGCGGCGCAGGTCATCGGGGTTCATGCCATAGCGGCTTGGCAGATACTGATAGACCAGCGTCTTGGAATGGCCGCGCTCTTCTTCCGTCATCCCGCCGTCGCCGGTGGTGGTCGAGGTGCCCGCCGCCGAAGCCCCGCGCCCGAGCGCCTCTTTTGCAGGCCCTGAAAGCGCCCCGAAGGACATGCCCGCGATGGTGATCGGAATTTCCAGATGGATCGGCTTGGTCGCATGCCGCGTGCCCAGCCAGACATCGGTCGCGCATTTCTCGCGGTAGCCTTCCAGCGGATAGCGGCTGATCGAGGCCCCCAGGAACAGCAGGTCATCGAAATGCGGCAGATGGCGCTTGGTGCCGCCGCCGCGAATGTCATAGATGCCGGTCGCCGCAGCGCGCCGGATCTCGGCGTTCACGGCAGGGGTGAAGGTGGCGGAAAAGCGGGGCGGCGTGCGGGGCAGGTCGGTCATTCGATGCGCACCGCCGGGGCCCGGGATGCAAGAGTTTTTGAAAACTCTTGCCAAGACTTTTGAAAAAGTCTTGGGCGTTCCGCATGGGAAGGGGTCGTGTTCATTCGGACCTCAATAGGACGACGCATTGTCGATGTTGAAAGTATAGAGCTTGCGGGCCGAGCCATAGCGGCGGAACTCCTCGGGCCGCGCCTTGGCATCGGCCTCGCCCCGGCGCAGCAGGTCGTCCAGCAGGGCGAGATGCTCGGGCCGCATTTCCTTTTCGATGCAATCCGCGCCAAGCGACTTGACCTGCCCGCGCACGAACAGTCGCGCCTCGTAGAGCGAGTCGCCCAAAGCCTCGCCCGCATCGCCCAGCACCACAAGATTGCCGGATTGCGCCATGAAGGCCGACATGTGCCCGATGTTGCCATGCACCACGATGTCGATGCCCTTCATCGAGATGCCGCAGCGGCTGGAAGCATTCCCCT
>JAAFHX010000236.1 GCA_013297695.1 Rhodobacterales bacterium
AATGAAGGTTTCCCACACCCCGGTAGGCCCGCGCCGCCGCATCGGGTGGCGGCGACCGTCCCAGACGTTGAAATCGCCGACCACCGACACCCGCTCGGCATTCGGGGCCCAGACGGCGAAATGCGTGCCGTCCACCCCTTCGTGCAGCCGCTGATGTGCGCCCAGCACCTGCCACAGGCGCTTGTGCGTGCCCTCGCCCAGCAGGTATTCGTCCAGCTCGCCCAGCACGGGACCAAAGCGGAACGGATCATCGAATTCCCAGACCGTCGTGCCATTGTGCCCGCGCAGCCGGTACGGAACCCGGCCCGTCAGTTCCGCCAGATACAGCCCCGGCACATCGGGCACGGGCAGCGCGTCTGCTGCCCCGTCTGTCAGCACCTCCAGCCGATCGGATCCGGGCACGAAAGCGGTCAGTACCCAACGTCCATCGCGTTCATGCAGGCCGAGGACCGAGAATGGATCGCCATGCGACCCTTCGGCCAGGGCGCGTGCCACACCGGGATCGATCGTCAATCCGCCCTCAGCCGTGGCCATTCCGCGATCCTTCCCCTAAAGCGCGGCTTCTGCCGCCCAGACATCCGCCATGTAACTCCGGATCGTGCGATCCGACGAGAAGAAACCGGACCGCGCGGTATTCATCGCAGCCATGCGCGCCCATTCGTCCGGATCGGCAAAGGTCGCCGACACCGCCTGCTGTGCCGCATGATAGGCGTCGAAATCCGACGCGACGAGGAAATAGTCCTCGTGCCAGACCCGGTGGACCAGGCCATGATAACGGTCTGTCTGCCCCGGCGAAAACTGTCCTTCGGCAATGGCTTGCAGCACGTTCTGCAAGGGCTGGCTGGCCTCGATGGCCTTGCGGGAATGGTCGGGATCGGCGCGGCGTTTCGAAACCTCTTCGGCGGTAAGGCCGAACAGGAAGAAATTGCTGGCCCCCACCTCGTGCAGGATCTCCACGTTGGCACCATCCAGCGTGCCGATGGTCGGCGCGCCGTTCATCATGAACTTCATGTTGCCGGTGCCCGACGCCTCTTTTCCCGCAGTCGAGATCTGCTCCGACAGGTCGGCCGCCGGGATCAGCCGTTCGGCCATGCTGACGTTGTAGTTCGGCGGATAGACCACGGTCAGAAGGTCGCGGGTTTCCGGATCAGCATTCAGAACCGCGCCCACATCATTGATGAAGTGGATGATTTCCTTGGCGACAAAGTAGCCGGGGGCCGACTTGCCGCCGAAAATCTTGACGCGCGGCACCCAGGGGCCCGACGGATTGGCCTTGATCGCCTGCCAATGGGCGACGGTTTCCAGGATGTTCAGCAACTGCCGCTTGTATTCGTGGATGCGCTTGATCTGCACATCGAACATGGCATCCGGGCTGACCGTCACGCCGCACTGGTCCCTGATCCAGCCGGTGATCGCCTCCTTGTTCCGGCGCTTGGCGGCCATGAAGGCGCTGCGGAAACCCGCGTCGTCCACATGCGGTTCCAGTTCGCGCAGCCGGTCGAGGTCATCCTCCCACCCCTCGCCGATGGTGTCGGTTATCAGCGCCGACAGCGGACGGTTGCACATCTTCAGCCAGCGGCGCGGGGTCACCCCGTTGGTTTCGTTGATGATCCGGCCCGGATGAAGCTGGTTCAGTTCCGGGAACAGGTTCTTCTTGATCAGCTCGGAATGCAGGCCCGACACGCCGTTCACCTTGTGCGACATGATGAAGGCCAGTTCGCCCATCCGCACCTCGTGATGCTTCACGATGCCCACATAATGCGGCCGCGCCGGGTAGGTGCGGCGGTGCCAGCTGTCGATCTGTTCCACGATCTGCATGTGGCGCGGCAGCACGTTGCCGAAGGTGAAGGTCGCCCACCGCTCCAGCGCCTCGGGAAGCAGGGTATGGTTGGTATAGCCCAGACAGGCCCGCGCCGTCTCCAGCGCCTCGGTGAAGGGCAGGCCATGGTCATCGACCAGAAGGCGGATCAGTTCCGGCCCGGCGATGGCGGGATGCGTGTCGTTCATCTGGATCGCGACATGTTTCGGCAGCGCGCGCAGGTCGTTGTGGCGCGCGGTATAGCGGCGCAGGATGTCCTGCAGGGCGGCAGAGGTCAGGAAGTATTCCTGCTTCAGCCGCAACTCCTTGCCCTGATAGGTCGTGTCGTCGGGATAGAGAACGCGGCTCAGCGTGCGGGCCAGCGCCTCGGGCTCGGCGGCGGCGGCATAGTCGCCCCGGTTGAACCGCACCAGATCGAACAGCGTCGTGGGCTTCGCCCCCCACAGCCGCAGCGTGTTGGCCCATTTGCCCTGCCAGCCCACGACCGGCGTGTCATGGGCGCTGGCGATGACCGTCTCGCCCGGGGTCCAGACCGCGCGCCCGTCGCGGGTTTCGACCGTGCCCTTGAACCCCACGGTATAGGCCGCTTCGGGGCGGTCGAATTCCCAGGGGTGGCGCAGCATCAGCCAGTCCTCGGGCGTTTCCACCTGCTGACCGCCCTCGAACCGCTGGCGGAACAGCCCGTGTTCATAGCGGATGCCGTAGCCGTAGGCTGGGCACCCAAGCGTGGCCATGCTTTCCATGAAACAGGCCGCAAGCCGGCCCAGACCGCCGTTGCCAAGCGCCGCGTCGGGTTCATCCTCGATGACCGCACGGAAATCCTGCCCCAGATCGGCCATGGCCTGTTCGGCAATGTCGCGCAGGCCCAGGTTGATCGTCGCATCTTCAAGGATGCGCCCGATCAGGAATTCCATCGACAGGTAATAGACCCGCTTGCGATCCTCGGCCCAGGTGCGCCGGGTCGAGGCGAACCACGGCTCCACGATCCGGTCGCGGATCGCATAGGACAGCGCC
>JAAFHX010000237.1 GCA_013297695.1 Rhodobacterales bacterium
ATGGACAGCACGCTGCGGTCGAACCTGTCGGTCGGCATGCCGCTGGACCTGCTGGTGATCGAAAAGGATGCCTGCAAGGTCGGCCTGCGCCGCAGGCTGGAGGCGGGCGACCCGCAGTTCAAGGCCATGTCCGAAGCCTGGTCAAAGGCGCTGCGCGACGGGTTCACCCAGATCGTGTTGTGACTGCCGCCGCCGCGTGATCCTGCTGACGGGTGTCGAAATGCGCGGCGATCAGGTCAAAGACACGGGCGCGGATGGTGGCGTTTTCCATCATGACCTCGTGCTGGGCGGCGGAAACCACCTCCAGCCGCCCGCCGGGCCAGCGCGCCATGCGCTGTCGGATCGCCAGCGGGTCCACGACCGTCTCGTCCGACCCCAGGAACGTCAGCATCGGCACGGCCGGTGACGGGTGCGCTCGCAGGGCCCGGCATTCCAGAAACGCCTCGCGCGCCCAGTTCAGCGTGGGGCCCCCCAGGCCAAGTTCGGGCCGGGCGCGCAGCATGGCCTGCATCCAGACATACATCTCGCGGTCGTTGGTCAGCACGTTGCCCTCGAACGGGGCGATGGCCAGATAGTTCACCGCACCCGATCCCGGCGCAAAGCGAGGGCGCTGGCCGATGGTCATTGCCCCGGCCATCAGCGCCCAGACCACCGGGCGCAGCGCGGGCTTGGTGGGGATGCCCCACATCGGCCCGGTCATCGCGGCGGCGCGCACGTCAAGCCCCTCGATCAGCGACCGCAGGCCGATGCCACCCCCCATCGAATGGGCCAGCAGAAAGCGCGGGCCGGGCAGGCCCAGGCGGTCCAGCGCTGCCAGCATCGCGCGCACGTCGCGCTGATAGTCGGCAAAGCGCGCCACATGCCCCATCATCTTCTGCGGCAAAAGGCGATCCGACAGGCCCTGACCGCGCCAGTCGATCACGGCGGTCGCATAGCCGCGCCGTGCCAGATCGGCCGCGGCGCGGCCGTATTTCTCGACCGGTTCGGTACGGCCCGGAAACAGCAGCACCGTCCCCTTGCTTCCACCCGGCCACCAGGCCATGCGCAGCCGCACGCCGTCTTCTGCCGTCAGCCAGACGGCCTGCCCGCCCGGCGGACCCTCGGCCAAATCGGCGAACAGCGGGGCTGCGGGCGCGGTCATGACAGCACGGAGCCGACCTTCATCGCCATGCCCATCGACCCGTCGATGGTCAGCTTGCCGGACATGAAGGCCATGGTCGGGCTGAGGTCGCCTGCCAGAATCGCCTGAAAGACCTCGCTTGTCGCCGTCATGGTCACGTCGGCCCCGTCCGCATCATCATCGCCGCCCGCGCGCACGCCTGCGGCGTCGATCACGATGGACCCCTCACCTGGAATCACGAACACGGCCGTGCCGTCGAACCCGTCCTTCACCTTGGCGGCCAGAAGCCCCACTGCCGCGTCGATCACGTCGCTCATCCTCATCCTCCGTTCGTGACTGCCTGTGCAGGCGGGGACTGTTTTCTTTCCCCCCGCCTGCGCTACACTTGGTTTATGAAACTGCGACGCGCCCTTCACAACTTTATCGTTGCGGCACTTCTGCCGCTTTTCTTCTCCAGCCCGCTTCTGGCGCAGACCGAGCGTCTGGATACGCTGTTTGCCGAACTTGCCGCCAGCGACGAAAGCGCGGCCCCGAGGATCGAGCGGGAAATCTGGTCGGAATGGTCCAAGTCGGGGTCGCCGGCCATGGACCTGCTGCTGCAGCGCGGGCGCGATGCCATGGCCGAAGGCGATACCGATGCCGCCATCGAACATCTGACGGCCCTGACCGACCATGCGCCCGATTTCGCCGAAGGCTGGAATGCGCTGGCGACGGCGTATTTCCAGGCGGGCGAATTCGGCCCCTCGGTGCAGGATATCGCGCGCACGCTGACCTTGAACCCGCGCCATTTCGGGGCGCTTTCCGGGCTAGGCATGATCTTTGAGGAACTGGGGGATGACGCCCGCGCGCTGGAGGCCTACAAGGCGGCATTGGCGCTGCACCCGCACCTTGCCGGTGCGCAGGAGGCGGTCAAGCGGCTTGAGGCGCAGGCCACGGGGCAGGAACTGTAGCACCCCAAAGGGGGCATCGGCGGGACAGGCGGTACGGCCATGCGCGACGCGGCGAGGATCACGGCGGTCCTCGGGCCCACCAATACGGGCAAGACCCACTATGCCATCGACCGGATGCTGGCGCATCGGACCGGGGTGATCGGCCTGCCGCTTCGGCTGCTGGCGCGCGAGGTGTTCGACCGGATCGTCGCGCAGCGCGGCCCGTCGGTCGTTGCCCTGGTCACCGGCGAAGAGCGGATCGTGCCGGAACGCACCCAGTACTGGGTCTGCACGGTCGAGGCGATGCCTTTGGAAATCGGCGCGGATTTCGTCGCCATCGACGAGATCCAGCTGTGCGCCGACCCTGAACGCGGCCATGTCTTCACCGACCGGCTGCTGCGCGCGCGGGGGCTGCACGAGACATTGTTCATGGGGTCGGAAACCATGCGCGGTGCCATCGCGGCGCTGGTGCCCGGCGTGACCTTCATGAAACGCGAGCGATTCTCGACCCTGACCTGGTCGGGGTCGAAAAAGATCAGCCGGATGCCGCCGCGTTCCGCTATCGTGGGGTTTTCGGTCGATAACGTCTATGCCATCGCCGAACTGATCCGCCGCCAGAAGGGCGGCTGCGCGGTGGTGATGGGGGCGCTGTCGCCGCGCACGCGGAATGCCCAGGTGGCGCTGTATCAGAACGGCGATGTCGATTATCTGGTCGCGACCGATGCCATCGGCATGGGCCTGAACCTGGATATCCGACAC
>JAAFHX010000238.1 GCA_013297695.1 Rhodobacterales bacterium
GTGCTCTTCCGATCTGTCTGCCCGCGCTGCAACCGCCCTGCGGGACCGCAACGAACAGCGCCGTGCCGACCGCCTTTCTTTCACCGCCGATGACGCCCCCGCTTTGCAGGACCAGGTCCTGTCCCGCGCGGGCCGTTCGACGGCACTTCGCGCCGAACCGCCGCTGAGAACATCGGCGGTGCCCGAACCGATGACCGCGGGCCGCAGGGGTCAACCGGCGTCGCCGCCCGCGGCGCAGGCCAGGCCCGGACAGCGCGAACGGGGTGGTCTGCTGGCGCGGATGCCCAAGGTCCTGACGCTGCGGGCGCGTGACCCCGACCCCGAACTGGTCGAACCCGATCTGTCGGAAATGGATGCCGATGCGCCCTCGGAAGAGCGGATACGCACACGCATTACGGATGCCGTCCGGGCGCGGATCCGCGCCGATGCGGCAGCGCAGCCGCCTGCGGTACCGCGCGCCGAACCCCCGGTCATCCGCCGCCCCGGCCCCAAACCGCTGATCGCGCCGCTGGATCGCCCGGCCGCCGTGTCCCGCACGGTTCCGGCACCGGTCGCGCCGCCGGCCGCCAGTTCCGCGCCGGACTGGACGGAGGACGAGGATACCGACAGCCGCTGGCAGGACGATGCCGTCGAAACCGCCGCTTCCTATGAAGACGAGGATGACGACCTGCCGCCCGCCATGCCGCTGACCCGTCTGGGCGGTGTCACGCCCGAGGCGCGGCATGTGGTGCAGACCCCGGCGGCAAAGCCTGCCGCCCCGTCGCGCCGCGCGGTGGCCGAGGCGCAGCCGCGCCTGCGGTTCGACGACCTGCAACCCGCCTATGAAGTTCCCCCGCTGTCGCTGCTGTCAAGCCCGTCGTCGGTTCAACGCTTTGCCCCAAGCGTCGAGGCGCTGGAGGAAAACGCGCGGATGCTGGAATCCGTGCTGGACGATTATGGCGTGAAGGGCGAGATCACCAGCGTCCGCCCCGGCCCGGTCGTGACCATGTACGAGCTTGAACCCGCGCCGGGGCTGAAGGCCAGCCGGGTGATCGGCCTTGCCGATGACATAGCGCGCAGCATGTCTGCCCTGTCGGCCCGCGTGTCGACCGTGCCGGGCCGCACGGTGATCGGCATCGAACTGCCGAATGTGCACCGCGAAAAGGTGGTGCTGCGTGAAATCCTGTCGGCCCGCGATTTCGGCGACAGCAACATGCGGCTGCCGCTTGCCTTGGGGAAAGATATCGGCGGCGGGGCCGTGGTGGCGAACCTGGCCAAGATGCCGCACCTTCTGATCGCGGGCACCACCGGGTCGGGCAAGTCGGTGGCGATCAACACGATGATCCTGAGCCTTCTCTACAAGCTGACGCCCGAGGAATGCCGGCTTATCATGATCGACCCCAAGATGCTGGAGCTTTCGGTCTATGATGGCATCCCGCATCTGCTGTCGCCGGTCGTCACCGACCCCAAGAAGGCGGTCGTCGCGCTGAAATGGGTCGTCGGCGAAATGGAGGAACGCTATCGCAAGATGAGCCGCATGGGCGTGCGCAACATCGAAGGCTACAACGGCCGCGTCCGCGAGGCGCTGGCCAAGGGCGAGATGTTCAAGCGCACGATCCAGACCGGGTTCGACGAGGATACCGGCGATCCGGTCTTCGAGACCGATGAATTCCAGCCCGTCACCATCCCCTATATCGTGGTGGTGGTCGACGAGATGGCCGACCTGATGATGGTCGCGGGCAAGGAAATCGAGGCCTGCATCCAGCGGCTGGCACAGATGGCGCGGGCCAGCGGCATTCACCTCATCATGGCAACACAGCGCCCGTCGGTCGATGTCATCACCGGCACGATCAAGGCGAACTTCCCCACCCGGATCAGCTTTCAGGTGACCAGCAAGATCGACAGCCGCACGATTCTGGGCGAACAGGGGGCCGAACAGCTTCTGGGCATGGGCGACATGCTCTACATGGCGGGCGGGGCCAAGATCACCCGCATCCACGGGCCTTTTGTCTCGGATGAAGAGGTCGAGGAGATCGTGAACCACCTGAAAAGCTTCGGCCCGCCGGTCTATATGTCGGGCGTGGTCGAGGGCGTCGAGGACGACAAGGCCGACGACATCGACCTTGTTCTGGGCCTTGGGGGGGGCGAGGCGGGCGACGATGCGCTGTACGATCAGGCGGTGGCCGTGGTCGCCAAGGACCGCAAGTGTTCGACCAGCTATATCCAGCGCAAGCTGGGCATCGGCTATAACAAGGCCGCGCGGCTGGTCGAGCAGATGGAAGAGAACAACGTCGTCACCCCGGCGAACCATGTCGGCAAGCGGGAAATCCTGTTGCCGGAACATTGACCGGTGCCTCCCTGCCTTGTGAAGCGGGCAGGGGGTGCAGCGGGCGGTGATCGGCGGTATCCTGCACCTATGAAAAAACGTGTATTCCTTGCCGCAGCCCTGATGATGCTGGCCTTGCCCGCCTGGGCCGCGCCGATTCCGCTGAAAGACCTGTCGGCCTATCTGAACAGCCTGACCACGGCGCAGGCGACCTTTCGGCAGGAAAACGCCGACGGCTCGCGCGCCAAAGGCACGCTCTATCTCAAGCGCCCGGGCCGCGCCCGGTTCGAATATGCCGCACCGGATGACAGCCTGGTGATGGCGGGCGGCGGTCAGGTTGCGATCTTTGACGCAAAGTCGAACCAGCCGCCGGAACAGTATCCGCTGAAACGCACGCCGCTGAACCTGATCCTGGCGCGCAACGTCGATCTGG
>JAAFHX010000239.1 GCA_013297695.1 Rhodobacterales bacterium
CCCACCATCTCGGCCACCTTCAGGATCGTCGGCGCCTTGAGGATCGAGGTTGCCTCGGTCGCATCCGGGTCTTCCATCGCCTCGCGCAGCCGCGCGATGGTGGTCTGCGTGACCGACAGGCTGCCTGCGGTCAGGATCGCGATCACCCGCTCTCCGGGGTTTTCATAGACGAACATCTTGCGGTAGGTGGCAATGTTATCCAGCCCCGCATTGGTCCGGGTGTCCGACAGCAGCACGATGCCCGCATGCAACAGCAGCCCGACACAGTAGGTCATCTACTTCCCCGATCCCGATGTTCCGAAAGCGCGTTGACCCTATTGCTGGACGGACTGGACCGCAACCGCCACCTTCAGGCTTTCGGTGCCCGGACCACGGGCCGTGCCCCGGATCGGGGCCGCATCCTGCGCATCCAGACCCGACCCAAGCCGGATATAGCGCGCATCCGGGCAGCATTCGTTGGCCGGGTCAAAACCGATCCACCCCAGACCGGCAACGAAGACCTCGGCCCAGGCATGCGCCGCCTCGTGATCGGCCTCTTCGGCATGCAGATAGCCGCTGACATACCGGGCGGGCAGATTGTTGGCCCGTGCCACCGCGATCATGGCCTGCGCGTGGTCCTGGCACACACCCTCGCCCTTTGCCAGCGCCTCGGCGGCGGTGGTATGCGCCTCGGTGACGCCCGGGCGATAGGCGATGGCCGCCGTCACCGCCGCGCTCAGCCGGTGCGCGGCATCCAGGTCGCCCGACGCCCCCTGCCCCGCCAGGGCCAGTTCCGCCAATCCGGCATCCAGCCGTGTCGAGGCGGTATCGCGCAGATAGGCCTCGGGCGGGACCATCTCGCGCAGGCCACGCAGCATGCCTGCGGTATCGAAGGTCTCGACCGATCCGCGCACGGTCACCGCGATCTCGCTGACCGGCCCTAGCACCGACCAGGCCTGCACCCAGTCGCCCGCCCCGTCGCGAAAGCCGCCGCCGCGCGTGCCGTCGGTGACCGTCACATCCCAGGACAGCACCCGCTGCCCGTCGAACACCGAAGGCTGCAACCGGTGGCTTTGCACCACCCCGCGCACCGGGCGGTCATAGCGATAGGTGGTGATGTGTTCGACGTTCAGGATCATCGCACGTCCCCGCTCAGATAACCTTCATGCACCAGCGCGGCCAGCCCCGCCGTCTCGCGGATGAAGCGCGACAGGAATTCATGCATGCCCTCGTCGAACACGGCATCGACCGTACCGTCGGCCAGTTCGGCCAGCATCGCCCGTGCCCGCGTCAGCGCCTCGGTCTTGCGGTCATAGCCATGGACCAGCCGGTTCAGGTGCAGGTTCATGCCCTGCACGCAGGAAATCAGGCTGCGCGGGCATTGCGGGTTCAGGATCAGGAAGTGTGCGATCTTGGCCGCCGTCACCTCGCCGCCATAGGCCCAGTGAAAAGCCCGGTGCGCCGACATGGCGCGCAGCAGCGTGGTCCATTGGTAATTGTCCAGCCCCGAGCCGACATAGTCGCTGCGCGGCAGCAGCACATAGTATTTCACGTCGATCAGCCGCGCCGTGCTGTCGGCCCGTTCCAGGCAATAGCCCAGGTTCAGGAAATCCCACCCGTCGTTGCGCAGAAGCGTCGCATCCGTCGCCCCGCGCATCATGGCGGTGTGGCGCATCGTCCATTCGGTCAGTCGAGACAGTTCCAGTTCGCTGCGCGGGGTGCGTTCAAGCTGGCGCAGTTCCTGAAAGGCGGTGTTGATCGCATCCCACATCTGCGTGGTCAGCGCCGTGCGCACGATCCGCGCGTTCTCGCGCGCCCGGAACAGGCAGGACGCCACCGACGAGGGGTTGTCGCGGTCGAAGAACAGATAGCTTTCGATGTTGCGCTGCACCGGGTCGCCGTATTTCTTCTCGAACCCGATGGCGGTGCCGCTGGCCTGCAGCAGACTGTCCCATTCGCTGCGATAGCCATGCCCGGACGACGGCAGCAGCGCGATGCGCGATCCCACTTCCAGCAGCCGCGCCAGCGTTTCGGCGCGTTCCATGTAGCGGGCGATCCAGTAGAGGTTGTCGGCGGTCCGGCTCAGCATTCCATCTACTCCGCCAGAACCCAGGTATCCTTGACGCCCCCGCCCTGCGACGAGTTCACCACAAGGCTGCCATCGGTCAGCGCCACCCGGGTGAGGCCCCCCGGCACCAGCTCGATCCGCTCGCCCACCAGGCAATAGGGGCGCAGGTCCACATGGCGCGGGGCCACGCCTTCCTCGACAAAGGTGGGCACCGTCGAAAGCGCCAGCGTCGGCTGCGCAATGTAGTTGGCCGGATCGGCCTTGACCCGTTCGGCAAAGGCCGCGACCTGATCGGCGGTGGACTTCGGCCCGACCAGCATGCCGTAGCCGCCCGAGCCATGCACTTCCTTGACCACGAGTTCGGCCATGTTCTCGACCACATAGGCCAGATCATCGGCCTTGCCGCACTGCCAGGTCGGCACGTTCTGCAGGATGGGTTCCTCGCCCAGATAGAACCGGATCATCTCGGGGACAAAGGTATAGACCGCCTTGTCATCGGCCACGCCAGCCCCCGGCGCCGAACAGATCGACACCCCGCCCGAGCGGTAGACATCCATCAGCCCCGGAATGCCCAGCATCGAATCGGGGCGGAAACACAGCGGGTCGATGAAGTCGTCGTCGATCCGCCGATAGATCACATCCACCCGGCGCGGGCCTTCGGTGGTGCGCATGTAGACGA
>JAAFHX010000024.1 GCA_013297695.1 Rhodobacterales bacterium
GGTGATCGCCACGGTTTCCTGCGGCCCGACCGACAAGTGCAGCGAAGCCAGAACGGGGCGACCCGCATGGGACGCCCCGTCAAGGTCAAGTCGGCAGGCAGGGGTCACCTCAGCTCCCGGGCTGGACGAACACGCCCTCCGGCAGGGTCGTCACCTTGCCCATCAGGTCCTCGCCGCCCAGTTGGGCCATCAGCGCCAGCATCCGCGCCGCAGCCGCCTCGTCCACCGGGCCGGGGGCGGGGATGCCCGCCCGGAACCCGGCCTTCAGGGCTTCGAACTGCGCGTCGGATTTGGCGTTCATGATCGGGCGGATGTCAGCCCATGCGGTATCGTCTGTGGCCAGCAGGGTCTTGGCGGCACGGCTTGCGGCGGCCAGCCCGGCGATCTGGTCGGGATGGGCGCGCAGGAAGGCACCGGTCGTGACATAGCCCAGAAGCGGCGTTTCCGGATCAAGCCCCAGTTCGGCGGCAGCGGTGGCGACGGTCACCAGCGGGCGCATCCCCGCCGCCTCGGCCTTGGCGTTGAAATGCCAGAAGTTCACCGCACCGTCCAGTTCGCCCTGCAATGCGGTCTCGAAGATCAGCGGCGGTGCGCCGAACACCTGTTCGGTCGAACCCGCAAGGTCCATGCCATATTTCTGGGTGGCATAGGCGCGCAGGATCAGCCAGCTTTTGTCCACGGGGCCGCCCGCGACGCCGATCTTCTTGCCCGCCAGATCGGGCAGCGTCTGCGCCGGGCTGTCGGCGGGCACCAGCAGCGCGCCGACCGCCTTGGAATAGGGCAGGAAGACAAGGTCCATCCCTTCGGCCCGCTGCCGGGCCACCCAGAGGAAATCCGACACGATCACGTCGGCCTCGCCCCCCATCAGGGCGACCTGCGCGGCCGGCCCTGCCGCCACGTCCTGGACGGCAAGCGAAAAGCCGTTCGCTGCATCGAATCCGTGGCTGGTGATGGTCGTCAGTTCCCAGTTCACGGTGCCGGAAAGCTGCGTGGCGATCCTGATCTGCGGGGCGTCCTGTGCGGCGGCGGCGGTGACAAGCGCCACGCCAAGGGCGATGCCGGTCAGGCAACGGGTCATGAACATGTTTGGTCTCCTCCCAGGTGGGTGCAGTGTGGGGCAGGCCCGTGCCCGGCGAAATGCGACCAAAGCAGGACGAAGGGCCGGAATCGCGACCAAAGCACAGGGCCGTTCTACGACCACAAGGCAGGCCATGCTTGATGCAGGTCAAACACCGGTCCCGTCCGGCGGGTGAAAATGCCCCCCGAGACCCCCAGCAGAACCCGGAGTTCGCACCATGCAGCCCAGCCTTCCCGTCGCGGCCCTTCTTTTCGCCCTTTTCGCCCTGCCGGTTTCGGCCGAGGAAAAGCATGATTTCGCCCAGATCAAGATCGATGCCGGTGCCGCCTTCTTCGCCCAGGAATGCCGCCGCTGCCATTCGACCGATGCCGACAAATCCAGCTACGGGCCGCTTCTGGACGGGGTTGTGGGGCGCAGGGCGGGCACTTTCCAGGGCTATCCCTATTCGAAGGCGCTGGCCGACGCGGGCTTCGTCTGGACCGAGGGCGCGCTTCGGGCCTGGATGGAAGACAACGATGCCTTCGTGCCCGGCACCAAGATGCGCCATGTCGGCCTGACCGATCCCACGGCGCAGGATTTCATCCTTGCCTACCTTGGAAGCCTGAAGGGGTAGGCCCCGAAAGATGCGTCAAGGCAGTGCCGGGGATGCCTTACGACCAATGTGCAATACCGCTGCCCGCCCCGGAATGGGCATGGTGCTGGCTGGACAGGTGCCTCGGCATGAGGGGGCCGGACGTACCCGTTCATCCAGGGACAACTCAGGGAGGATACCCCAGATGAACCGCTTTATCGTGGCCGTGACCGCGGCGATGCTGATGGCCGTCCCGGCGATGGCCGGCGTGACCGAAGAAGACCTCGCCAGGGACCAGCAGACCACCGGCGACATCCTGACCAACGGGATGGGCCGCGACCTGCAGCGGTTCAGCCCGCTTGACATTCTCAACCGCGACAACGTGAAGAACCTCGTTCCGGTCTGGGCCTTTTCGCTTGGCGGGGAAAAGCAGCGCGGTCAGGAAACACAGCCGCTGGTGCATGATGGCGTGATGTACATCACCGGCAGCTATTCGCGGATGTATGCGATCGACATCAAGACCGGCAAGGAACTGTGGCAGTTCGATGCCCGCCTTCCCGAAGGCATCCTGCCCTGCTGCGACGTGGTCAACCGCGGGGCCGCCCTGTTCGGCGACAACATCTATTTCGGAACGCTCGATGCCCGGATCGTGGCACTGAATGCCAAGACCGGCGACGTGGTCTGGAACAAGAAGATCGCCGACTACAAGGAAGGCTATTCCTACACGGCGGCCCCGCTGATCGTGAACGGGCTTGTCATCACCGGCAACTCGGGCGGCGAGTTCGGCATTCTGGGCGAGGTGCAGGCGCGCGACGCGCTGACCGGCGATCTGGTCTGGTCGCGCCCCACGATCGAAGGCAACATGGGCACCTTCATGGGCAAGGAAAGCACCATGACGGGCACGCTGAACGCGACCTGGCCGGGCGACATGTACAAGAACGGCGGCGGGGCGACCTGGCTTGGCGGGTCCTATGACGCCGATACCAACACGGTCATCTTCGGTGCGGGCAATCCGGCCCCCTGGAACTCGTGGCTGCGCAACGCGGGCGAAAAGAATGACGGCACCGGCGACAACCTTTATGCCGCCTCGCGCCTCGGGATCGACCCCGCCACGGGCGAGATCAAGTGGCACTACCAGACCACCCCGCGCGAAGGCTGGGACTTTGACGGCGTGAACGAGGTGGTGGGCTTCGTCGACAAGGACGGCCACAAGAAATACGCCACCGCCGACCGCAACGGGTTCTTCTATGTGCTGAACCGCGAGGACGGCAAGTTCCTGAACGCCTGGCCCTTTGTGAAAGACATCACCTGGGCCAAGGGCATCGACGCGAACGGCCGACCTATCTACATCGAGGAAGGGCGTCCCGGCAACCCGGCCAAGGCAGCCGATGGCGAAAAGGGCGACGTCGTCTTTGCCTCGCCCTCGTTCCTCGGCGGCAAGAACTGGATGCCGATGGCCTACAGCCAGAAGACCGGCCTGTTCTATGTGCCCTCGAACGAATGGGGCATGGACATCTGGAACGAGCCGATCACCTTCAAGAAGGGCGCGGCCTTCCTGGGTGCCGGCTTTACCATCAAGCCGAACTACGAGGATCACATCGGTTCGCTGAAGGCCATCGACCCGATGACTGGCGAGTGGAAGTGGGAATACAAGAACGACGCGCCCCTGTGGGGAGGCGTGATGACCACGGCGGGCGGTCTGGTCCTGTTCGGCACGCCCGAAGGCGAGTTCAAGGCGCTGGACGACACCACCGGCGAAGTGCTGTGGAGCTTTCAGACCGGATCGGGCATCGTCGGACAGCCCGTTACCTGGGAACAGGACGGCGAGCAGTTCGTCTCGGTCGTCTCGGGCTGGGGCGGGGCGGTCCCGCTGTGGGGGGGCGAGGTGGCCAAGAAGGTCAACTACCTGAACCAGGGCGGCATGGTCTGGGTGTTCAAGCTGCCCAAGCAACTGGCCATGGCGAACTGACAGCGCCTGACAGCCAGCACGGCATCGCGCGTCCCGGTCCCCGGGGCGCGTATCGTCCGAAAGCCTGCGGGCAGCACGGGGCCGGAATCCAGCCGGCACATGCCGCAGACTTGCCGGAAAGCACGGTCCGGGCTTGAATGGGCACCGCGCCGCGTGATTGACCCAGCCTGGGGGAGACCTGACCGATGGCATCGCTTCGCCTGCAAGGACCGATCCGGGTGTCGCGCACCCTTGATCTGGCGCTGATCGTCGATGACCATCCGCTGTTCTGCGATGCGCTGTCGATCACCCTGCAGGCGGTGGCCGGGATTTCGCGCGTGGAAACGGCCGGGCGGCTGGAGACGGCGATAGACCGGCTGGATCGCGGGCCGCTGCCGGATGTGGTGGTGCTGGACCTGAACCTGCCCGATGTGGATGGCATCGATGGCCTGATCCGGCTGCGGGCCGTGGTCGGGCAGGCGCCCGTAGTGGTCGTGTCGTCGCTGACCGACAACCGCGTGATCGGGGCCGCCCTGATGGCGGGGGCCGCCGGCTATATTCCCAAACATTCCAACCGCGAGACCTTCCGGACCGCCTTTGACGAAATCCGGGCGGGCCGGGTCTGGACCCCCGAAGGCTATGTGCCGGTGGCGGGCGGCAAGGACCCGGCGAACCAGCGCGAGGATGCGATCGCGCGCCTGTCGCTGCTGACGCGCCAGCAATCGAAAATCCTGCAACTGATCTGCGAGGGCTTGCTGAACAAGCAGATCGCCTATGACCTGTCGATCGCGGAAACCACGGTCAAGGCGCATGTCACGGCAATCATGCGCAAACTTGGTGTGCAAAGCCGAACGCAGGCGGTGCTTCTGGCGCGCGAGGCCAGCTTTACCAGCCTGATGCCCTGACGCCGGGGGGGTCGGCGCTGCGCGGGAAACGCTTGCGAGCGGACGGTTTCGGCGGCTAGGCTTGCAGCCCGGGGGAGGAGAACGGGATGGGAGAGCCATTTGCCATGGCGTCTGCCGGCCCTGACGCGGCTGTGTCAGGCACGGCACCGGGTCCGGAGGCAGACAGCCTGATTGCCACGGGGTGCGTATCGGTCGGCTTGCCCGATGCACCCGAACGCCTTGCGGCGGCGCTTTGCCGCGAACGGCTGTCCTGTGTGATCCTTCTGGTCTCGGCAGATGCCGATGTCGCGGATTTCGCGCGCCGGTTTGCGGCGGCCCTGCCCGGCGTGATGGTGATGGGCTGCACCACCGCCGGCGAGATTTCGGCCGAAGGCTATGTCGAGGGCGAGGCGCTGGCCCTGGGGCTGCAGGCCGCGCATTTCGCGGTGGACCGGCTGCTGATCGCCGACCTGGGGTCGCTGAAGGCCGAAGACCTGATCGGGCGGATGATCCGCGCACGGTCCGGCCTGATGCGCGACCATCCGGCGTGGGAGCATGAATTTGCCTTTCTGATGGTGGATGGCCTGTCGATCCGCGAAGACGAGCTGACGGCGGCGCTGGCCCCCGGTCTGGGGCCGGTGCAGCTTTTCGGCGGGTCGGCGGGGGACGGCACGCGGTTCCAGCGAACCTTCATCGTGCATGACGGTCAGGTGCTGACCAACGCCGCCGTTCTGGCGATGGTGCGCACCGATTGCCGTGCGCGGGTGTTCAGCCTGGATCACCTGCGCCCGACCGACCGTCGGATGGTGGTGACCGAAGCCGACCCGCAGCGCCGCATCGTGCGGCGGATCAACGCCGAACCGGCCGCCCGCGAATATGCACGCCTGCTGGGCAAGGACCCCGGTGCGCTGGATACCTTTACCTTCGCGGCCCATCCCGTCGTCGTGCGGATCGGCGGCAAGCACCATGTCCGCGCGATCCAGCGCGTGGCCGAGAACGGCGATCTGGTGTTCTTTTCGGCCATCGACGAAGGCGTTGTGCTGACGCTGGCCGAACCGCAGGACATGGTCGATCACCTGGAGGGTGAACTTGCCGGCCTTGCCCGGGGCGGCGCGCCCGTGGCGATCCTGGCCTGCGACTGCATCCTGCGCCGGATGGAGGCGATGGAGAAACAGAAGTCGACTGCGCTGAGCGCGGTTCTGCGGCGGTTCCGGGTCTACGGGTTTTCGACCTATGGCGAGCAGGTCAACTCGATGCACGTCAACCACACCATGACGGGCGTGGCGCTGTACCGCCCCGACAGCCTGCCATGATCGGCGATCTGATCGACCCCTCCGACAGCCCGGCCCGTCAGCACGAAAAGCTGCTGACCATCGCCGGGGTGCTGATGCGCCGTGTCGAACAGATCACCGACGATTCGGGCGCGGCCTATGCGCAGTTCCAGCGCGCGGTGATGCTGGAGGATCAGGTGCGCGAACGCACGCGCGATCTGGAACGCACGCTTGGTCTGCTGGATGTGTCGAACGCCCGGCTTGGCGAAGCGAACCGCGCGGCCGAGGCGGCGCGGCGCAACCTTGCCGATGCCATCGAGACGATCCGCGAAGGCTTTGCGCTGTTCGATGCCCATGATGTTCTGGTGATGTGCAACCAGAGGTTCGGCATGCACATGCCCGATGTGCGGCCCGATCTGCGCCCGGGCCTGCACTTCGACGATTACGTCGTCAAGGTCAGCCTGTCGCGCAGCCTGGCCCTGCCCGAAGGGATGACGCCGCTGCAATGGGCGGTCGCCCGCAAGCAGCGGCACCGCGAACGCCATGTGATGTTCAACGTCCGCATGCTGGAGGACTGGTGGGTACAGGTCAGCGAGCACCGCACCGCCGATGGCGGCACGGTGATCCTGCAGACCGACGTGACCGACATCATCCGGCTGGAACGGCAGGAACGCGGCAAACTGCTGGACGATCAGGCCCGCCTGATCCGGGCGACCCTGGAGCATATCAACCAGGGCGTCTGCATCTTTGACGCGGAACTGCGCCTTGCGGGCTGGAATCATCGTCTGGCCGACCTCTTGGCCATCCCGCTCAGCCGCCTTCGGATCGGGGCCGGGTTCGACCTGCTGCTTGACGGCATTCGCGACGAGACGGCCTTTGGCGACGGACTTGACGGAACCAGTCTGGAAAGCTGGGTGAACCTGCGGCAGTCGCGCCCGCCGCTGTCGTTCGAACTGCGCCGACGCGGCCGGATCCTGGACGTCTTTGCACAGGAAATGCCCAACGGCGGCTTCGTGATGAGCTTTACCGACGTGACGACCGAACGGGCGGCCATCGACGCGCTGTCGCGCGCCAACGAGACGCTGGAACAGCGGGTGATGGAACGCACGCTGGACCTTGAAGATGCGCTTGGCAATGCGGAACGCGCGAATGCGGGCCGCACCCGGTTTGTCGCCGCCGCCAGCCACGACCTGCTGCAACCGCTGTCGGCCGCCAAGCTGTTCATCTCGTCGATCGAGGACGAGGCGGTGACCCCGCGCGCGCGCACCTCGCTCATCAAGGCGCAGAACGCGCTGCAGTCGGTCGAGGGGATTCTGGGCGCTCTGCTGGACATTTCCAAGCTGGAAAGCGGGCGCGGGGCGGTTTCGGTCGGGCCGGTCGATCTGGCCCGCCTGCTGGACCGTCTGCGCGAGGAATTTGCCGAGATTGCAAAGGCCAAGGGGCTGCGGCTGACAATCCTGCCCTGTACGCTGGAGGTGATGTCGGACGCCGCCTATCTGCGGCGCATTCTGCAGAACCTGATCGGCAATGCGATCCGCTATACCCGCACGGGCAGGGTTCTTGTCGGCGTGCGCCGCAAGGGGGCCACCGCCCGGATCGAGGTCTGGGATACCGGTCCGGGCATCCCCGAGCAGGAACTGGACAACATCTTCAAGGAATTCCACCGCCTGAACGCCCGCGCCTCGGCCAGCGAGGGGATGGGTCTTGGGCTTGCCATCGTCGAACGCGCCTGTTCGCTGCTGGAACATCCGCTTGGCGTGTCGTCGCAGGTGGGGCGGGGAAGCTGCTTCATGGTGCAGATGCCGGTGGCCGAAGGGGCTGCAAATTCGGTGGCCGTCCAGCCGCTGGCCCGGCCCGACCCACGGCTGGCGGCGCAGAACAAGATCGGCTTTCTGGTCGAGAACGATCAGGACCTGCGCCGCGCCCTGTGTCTCTTGCTGGAGAAATGGGGCGTGTCGGTGCTGGATGCCGCTTCGGGCGAAGAGGCGCTGGACCTGATCGACGAACTGGGCATCCTGCCCGATTTCTTTCTGGTCGATCATCATCTGGGCGACGGCATGACGGGCGTCGAATTCCTGCGCCTGATGCGCGCGCGCCATGGCGAGGTGCCCGCCCGCATCGTGACCGCCAACCGCAGCCCCGAAGTGCGCGCACAATGCGCGGCTGCGGGCATCGGCATGCTGATGAAACCGATCGACCCCCGCGCTCTGGAGGCGGTCCTGCAGGACCTGGACTAACCCCCCGGCCCCTTGCCGGCCGTCTGGCCGCGTGCCGGGTCATAGCCCCACAGGGCAAGGCCCAGAAACACCGCCCCCGCCAGCAGCGTCCAGCCAAGTGCCGCCGGGTTGAGCTGCGCGTAAAGCGCAAAGCGGATCAGCTCGACCCCCTGCGTGAACGGGTTCAGTGCGCAGGCCCGCGCCAGCACCGGCGACGCCTCGGCCATCTTCCACAGCGGGTAAAGCGCCGATGACAGGAAGAACATCGGAAAGATGACAAAGTTCATCACCCCGGCAAAATTCTCAAGCTGGCGGATGACCGACGACAGCAGCAGCCCCAGGGCCCCCAGCATCAGGCTGACCAGCACCAGCGCGGGCAGCACCAACAGGTACCCCGCCAGCGGCGCGCGCACCCCCCAGACCGCCGCCAGAGCCAGAAACGCCGCGCATTGCACCAGGCTGACCAGCGCCCCCGCGACCAGCTTGCCGAACAGCAGCCACCAGCGCGGCTGCGGCGAGGTCAGCAGCAGCCGCATCGACCCCATCTCGCGATCATAGACCAGACCAAGCGAGGACTGCATGCCGTTGAACAGGCAGATCATGCCCAGCAGGCCGGGCACGATGTAGGTCTCGTAGGTGATGTAGGTCTTGTAGGGCGGGGTGATCGACAGGCCGAGCGCGGCGCGAAACCCGGCGGCAAAGACCAGAAGCCAGACCAGCGGGCGCACCAGCGCGGCCACCAGCCGCCCTTTCTGGCCCCAGAAGCGCAGCATCTCGCGCGTCAGGATCGCGGCAAAGGCCGCCCGCGCGCCCTGTGTGCGGCGGGCGGGCTCAGCCATCGGCCTGCGTCGCGGTCAGGAAGGCGTCGGTCAGCGACCGCTTTCCACGGAAGGCGGCGGCCGTGGTATCGGCCAGCACCCGGCCCCGGTGCAGCAGAACCAGCCGGTCGGCATCGGCCACCTCGTCGGTCAGATGGGTGGCCCACAGCACGGTCAGGCCCTGCGCCGCAAGGTCGTGCACATGGGCCGTGATCGCCCGGCGCGACGCGGCATCCAGCCCCACCGTCGGTTCGTCCAGCAGCAGCACCGACGGCGCATGCAGCAGCGCCCGGGCAATCTCCAGCCGCCGCCGCTGCCCGCCCGACAGCGCGCGCACCTGCTCGGCCGCACGGTCCGCCAGCCCGATCCGGTCCAGCGCGGCATCGACGCGGGTCCGCGCATCCGGCCCCGACAGACCCTGCAGACCGGCGAAATACAGAAGATTGCGCCGCAGTGTCAGGTCAAGGTCAAGCGTCGGTTGCTGGAACACCACACCCAGCCGCGCCAGCGCCGCGCGCGGGGTGCGGGCCATGTCGAACCCGGCCACGCCGATATGCCCCGACGGCGCCGTGAACAGGCGGGTCAGCAGCCCGAACAGCGTCGATTTGCCCGCCCCGTTCGGCCCCAGAAGCGCGCAGAAGCTGCCCGGTTCTACGACGAAACCGACCTTCTCCAGCGCCACCCGCGCGCCGTAGCGATAGCCGAGACCTTCGACCTGCAGGCTCATGCGGGGGGCGTTCCCGGCCCGGTCGGATCGCGTCGTCCCGTTGCGGTGGCACAGTGGCAGGGCATGGCGGGGCCTTTCATCGAACGGGGGCGGTCAGGGGCGCAGCGCGGCCCCCCAGGGGAACCGCCCGACCTTGATCGACTGTATCGCCGCGCGCGCGGCCACGTCGATCACCGTCACGTCACCCGAGACGCCGTTGGTGGTGAACAGCTTCGAATGGTCGGCGGAAAATGCAAGATGCCAGACGCGGCGGCCGACCAGGATGTAGTCGGTCACCTCAAGGCTTTCGGTATCCACCACGGCCACATGGTTCGCAGGCCCGAGTGCGACAAAGGCGGTCTTGCCATCGGGCGTGAACACAAAGCCCACCGGCTGGATCAGGTCGGCGTTCACCCCCGGAATCTTGAACCGGACCTTGCCGACCTCGGTCTGCCCCGCCGTTTCGAACACGGTGATCGTGCCGCCGATTTCGGATGACACCCACAGGCGGCTGCCGTCGGCGGTGAATTCGGCATGGCGCGGGCGGCTGTCGACCAGTGTGTTGGCAAAGGGTGTGAACGTGGCCACGTCGATCCAGTGCGCCATGCTGGTGGTTTCCGACGTGGCGATGGCCACCTTGCCGTCGGGTGAAACGGCCATGCCTTCGGGTTCGATGCCCACGTCGATCTGCCCCACGACCTGCCGGGTTGCGGTATCGACGACCGTCGTCACCGCATCATCCTCGTTGGCGATGAACAGAAGCCGTCCGTCGGGCGACAGCGCGAACTGTTCGGGGTCCTCGCCCGAGGGCAGGTCGTGCAGGATTTCGCCCGTTTCGGCATCCATCACCTGAACCGCATCGCTGTCGGACGCACAGATGTAGGCAAGGCTGTGGTCGGGCGAAAAGGTGATGCCGCGCGGACGCTCGCCCGTGGGAATGGTGCGCACCACGGTCAGGGTCGGCACATCGATCACGCTGATCGTGTCGTCCTTTTCGTTGGTGACCCAGATTTCCTCGGCCTGCGCGGGCAGCGCCAGCAGGGCAAGCAGGGAAAGAAGCAGGCGCATGGCGGTCATTCCTTGAAGGCGGTGCAGGCGCTTTCGGGTTCGTCCAGACCCAGGCTGTCCATCTCGTTGCGCTGGTGCAGGAAGGCCGGCATCGGTGCCATACCGATCAGCGCGCGCGCGTTCACCACCGGGATCGGCTGGCGCAACTGGCCGTTCCAGCCGCGAAAGGTCAGTCCGCGCCCCTTGAGGCCGTCAAGCTCGAACGCGGGGCCCAGCAGATAGGCACGCAGTGTCGCCGGGTCGGCGCTGCCGGTGCGCGTGGCGGCCTCGCCGATGGCGCGCAGGGCCACCCAGGCAGCATAGTCCTGACTGCGCATCGGGCGGTTCGCGTGGTCCTCGAACCGGTTCTGCAACTGCACCGCCCCCCAGCTTTCCAGCACCGGCGCCCAGGCGACGGGCATCATCCCGTCCGACCCCGCAACCGGGCGCGGCAACCAGGCGTTGTCGGGCAGGTAGCGGCCGAAATCATCGGTCTCGTCGGCCACCAGCAGCACCTGATGGTCGGGAAAATCCTGGGTGAAGCGGGGAATTTCCTCAAGCGTCGAATCGCGCAGGTCGGTGTCGAAGGTCCAGTCCTTTCGCGCCGCGATCCGCAGCCCGAACTTTGCCGCCGACGTCTCCAGCGCCGCCGCAAAGACCTGGTCGGCGGGCCGGGGGCCGACCACCATCACAAGCTCGGTCCATTGCCGGGTCTGCAGCACCTGCATCAGCGCATCGCTGCGTGCCTGATCCTCGGGCAGGGTATGCAGCAGGTTCGCCCGGCAATCGCCCGACCGCAGCCGCGCCGCGCCGGACGACACGTTGAACAGCAGGGCATCGCGCGCCCCGGGCAGGTCGGCCACGGCAAGCTGCGCCTCGGCCGGGGCATCGATCAGCACCAGCCTGTGGGTCGCCAGCGCGGCAGCGGCAGCGGCTGGAAAATCGTCGCCCGGCGGAACCGAAACAACGTCCAGCCGGAAGGTCTGCCCCAGAAACTTTCCGGTGGTCTGTGCGTCCTTCAGCGCAACCTCGGCCCCTGCAAGGCCCAGATTCTCGGGCACGGGGTCAAGGTTCGACAGGACCGGCGGGCGATCCACCTCTTGCCGCAGGTAGAGAACCGGCACCTCCAGCGCCGGTGCGGGTGCCACGGCACAGGCGACCATGAACATGGCCCACAAGCTGGCAGTGCGCATCGCGATCTCTCCCCAAGCGCACCCTTGCCCGAAGCGGCTTGCACGCCAATACGACCTTCGTCGTCCCTGCGTCGGGCTGTGTCCGGCACCTTGGTCGAATGGCCCCGGACAGGCCCCGGGCGCTACTTTGGCCGGGATCACAAAGTGGAGGAGACGCAGATGCCCCGTATCAATCGCCCTGTCCTGATCCGGGTCGCTCTCGGGCTCATTCTGGCAGGAACACTTGCCGATGCCCATGGCAACGTGGCCCCGCAGCCGGTCAACACCGATGCCCTGCCCGACGTGGGCGAGGAATGGCTGATCGAAAACCCCTACCGCGCCGACAAGGCCGGGGACGAGGTCTGGTGGCAGGCCGTGCAGATCGGTGATTCCGGCTTCAACCAGAACTGCGCGCGCTGTCACGGGCTTGGGGCGGTGTCGGGAGGGCTGGCCCCGGACCTGCGGTTTCTGGAGGCTTCGGAGTATGGCGACGAATGGTTCGCCGACCGGTTCCAGCACGGCTATTCGCAGGATGGCACTACCAAGATGCCCGCCTTCGGCGAGGTGCTGGGCCAGAAAGCCGCCTGGGCGATCCGCACCTATATCGAGACGCGCCCCGAAGACGGTGCGCTGGATGCCAGTTCCGACCGCCTGATGGCGATCCGCGACGAATTGAATGGCGGAGCCGCCGATACCGCCGCGCTGCAGGCCGAACTGAACGGGATTGCAGCACAGGTCCTGACCGCATCGGGGGCGCCCAAGGCAGATTCGGCACCCCTGCGGGCGGCGCTTGCGCTGGACGGCAGCCCCGAAAGCCAGAAGCACGCGGCCGAAATGCTGACCATCGGCCTGTCGGCGGCGAAATGATCCGGGCGCTGCTGCTGGCGCTGCTGCTGATCCCGGGGCTGGCCTTTGCACGCTGCGAAGACGTGGCTCCGGGGCAGAAACCGCAGAACACGCCCCGAGAGTTCGTGGGCGAGACGCTGGACGAGATCGTGGCGCGCGGGTTCATCGAATTCGCGGTCTACGAGAACTATCCGCCCTTCTCATGGGACGAGGGGGGCACCCCGCGCGGCGTGGATGTCGAGATCGGCCGCCTGATCGCCGAAAGCCTGAAGGTCGAACCAAGGTTCCGGTTTGTCGCCCCCGGCGAAACGGTCGAGGCGGACCTTTTGAACTATGTCTGGAAGGGCGCTGCCGTGGACGGCCGCGTGTCGAACGTCATGCTGCGCGTGCCCTATGACAGCGCCTTTGCCTGCCGGGTCGAACAGGTGGTCTTTACCGGGCAATATGCCAGCGAACGCGTCGCCATCGCATACTCTCTCGCGGCCTATCCCGATGCCGTGCCGGGGCCGGATGCCGAAGGGCGGCACAAGGGCGCGCCGGTTCCGGCCTTTTTCCGCTATGACGATGTCGGGGTCGAGAATGACTCGATCGCGGATTTCTACCTGACCTCGCTGCCCGGGGGGGGCACCGCCGCGCATCTGCACCGCTATCGCACGGTCGGGCTGGCGATGGATGCCCTTGCGGCGGGCGAGGTCATGGCAGTGATGGGGCCGCAATCGGAACTGGAATGGCGCGACGGCGATGGCATCGCGGTGCATAACCCGGACCTGCCCGCCTTCGCGCTGTCAAGCTGGACCCTGGGTGTTGCGGTCCACACCAGCCACCGCGATCTGGGCTATGCGGTTGACGATGCCATTGCCGCCGGGCTGGCCGATGGCCGCATTGCCGCGATCTATGCACAGTACGGGCTGGACTTTCTGCCCCCGGAACGCTGAGCGTCGAAAAGGGGCGGGTCTAGACCGTTGACAGGTTTCCGGCGAAATCGACCAGCGTGATGCGGCCTGTGCCCGGCAGGCGGGCGCGGGCGGCTTGGACCTGTGCAGGGTCCAGAAAGACGCAGGCGGTGGACAGGGCATCGGCAAGCGCGGCGCTGTCGGCCTCGACGCTGACGGTAGACCACAGCGGCGGCAGGCCGTGGGGGTGCAGGATATGCGGCTGCCCGCCGACCAGCGTCGCGCGCGGCGACGAAGTGGCAATCGCCCCCCCGGTCAGGCTGCGGGTGCCAAGGTATCCCGCCTCGGGGTCTTCCAGCCCCAGCCGGAACGGCCCCCCGATGGCGGCATGTTCGCCCAGGGATGCCAGCGCCTGGCGGTAGCCAAGCCGCAGCAGCAGCGCGCGTGCGGCATCGGTGCCAAAGCCCTGCGCCACCCCGTTGAAAGTCAGCGCCTGACCGGGTGCCAGCGTGACCGCCGGGCCAAGCCCGACCCTCTGCCAGCCGATGGCGCGGTGTGCTGCATCGGGATCGGCCCCCGTTGCCAGCGCCTGCCACAGCGGCTGCACCGTCGGGTCGAACGCCCCGCCGGTCGCCCCGTGAACCCGCGCCGACAGGTCCAGCACCGCCCGGAACATCGGCGAGGGGGCCAGCGTGCCCTGCGCGTTCAACTGCGTCAGTGCCGACGGGCGATGCAGGCTGAATTCCGCCTCGATGTCAGCGATCAGGCGCGGCAGGGCCTGCAGGGCCGCTGCTGCCATCTGGCGGTCGCCCCGCAGGATCATCCGCGCCTCGGCGCCAAAGGCCATGCCGGTCCACTCGGTCTCGGCCAGCGCCCGACCGGGCAGCACCGCCACCGCCGAGATCAGCAGGAACCGCCGCCGGTTCATTTCGCCCCCCGCGCCAGCAGCGGCGCGCGACCCCGGTCGGCCAGCACCAGCGGCACGCACTGCCGCCGGTCATTATGGATCGTCACGCAGTCAAGGCACTGGAAGCATTCGGAATACTGGATTTTCCCCGAAGGCTCGATGGCGCCGTACTTGCACCGCACCCGGCACAACTGGCAGGGGCTGCCGCATTCGGCCCGCCGCGCGATCCAGTCGCGGCCCCGGATCAGCCCGCCGATCGCCATCAGAGCGCCAAGCGGGCAGACATAGCGGCAAAAGCCCTTGAAGGTGAACAGCCCCAGCACCAGCCACAGCGCGGCATAGACCACATAGGGGGCCTCGCGCAGGAAAAAGGTGGTGATCGCGGTCTTGAAGGGTTCGACCTCGGCCACGCTGTCGATCCGGTCGGGCGCAAGGATCGCTGTTCCCACCAGACCGGCCAGCACGACATACTTGACCGATTTCAGCCGCTGGTCCCACAGCCGCGACGGCTCGAAGCGCGGCAGGCGCAGACGGCGGCCGATGGCATCGGCAAATTCCTGCAGCGCGCCGAACGGGCAGAGCCAGCCGCAGAACAACCCGCGCCCCCACAGCACGAACCCCAGCACCGTCACCGCCCAGATCAGCAGCGAGAACGGATCGTACAGCAGGAACGCCAGCGACCCGCCGTTCAGCAGCGTGGTCAGCGTGGCCAGCGGCGTCACGATGGACAACTGCCCCTGCCCCCAGAAGCCCACGAAGCCGGTCATTGCCGCCAGCACGGCCAGCCGGATCGCCGGAAAGCGCGGGTGACCGGCCAGCCGGTTCATCCCCGGCCCGACGGCCACCAGCAGCACCGCCAGCAGGGCCGACAGGACCAGCAGGTCCGGCGCACGGGCCTGGATCGCCTCGACAAAGGGCGAATTGCGCACCACCGGGGCGGCGCGCAGGAAGAACCGTTCGGGCGAGACCGAGGCGAGTTCGAAATGCGCCGAACCGAGTTCCGGCTGGAACTGGCCATGCGCCCGCACCGCCTGGGCCGTCAGCGTCCAGTCGCGCGCCGGATCGAAGCCCAGCCTGCGGTCCGTGCGCAGAATCATCGCCGTGCCCTCGGGCACGCCCGGCAGGGTCGTGAACGACAGGTCGGCATCGCGCAGCGCCACCGGCAGCCCGTCCTGCGTGGCCGACAGCCGGTCGGGCGCGGTGTTGCGCACGAAATCGGGTGAAACCAGACCATGCCGGCCCCTGTCGATCACCAGCAGCGGCTCGTCATCCGGCGACACCACGCGAAAGCGTTCCAGATCGGCCAGCGACTCGGCGTCCAGCACCGCCCGCGCAACCGCAGGCGGGCCCAGATCGACCAGCCACAGGTCCAGAAACATCCCCTGCGGGTCTGCCGCCGCCTCGGGGTCGTCATCGGCCCACCGGGTTCCGGCAAAGGCGGCGTCCAGTTCGGCATTGGTGACCCGCAGGTTGCGCGCAATGCCTTGGGTGACCAGATCATCCCAGCTCAACGCCTCGTCATGCGCCGGGTCGGGCCGCGCGGGTGGGCCGGCGCTGATCCCTTCCATATAGGTCCGCGCCACCTGCAGCGTTGCGGCCAGCAGCGATTCATGCGCGATGCGGACCGAGGCCGTTGCCTTGGTCACCCCGTCCAGATAGACCAGATCGCTGCCCGCGCCTGCCGCACCATAGGCATTGCCCACCACCAGCGGTTCGTTGATCGAATGGCCGCGATACTGTTCAAAGAACTTGTGGAACGGGGCCTCGCCCAGCCCCGAGACAAAGATCGGCTCGTTGTGCGAGACAAGGCGCACGTCGATGAAACGCCCCTCGCGGTCCAGCAGGACCAGAATGTTGATCGGCGCGCCGGAAAACCCCGGAAGGGGGGCCATCAGGTCGGTCTCGAACACATATCCCGCCGGTGCCCCGCCCGAGTTCAGCAGTTCCCACACGCCCTTGTCGTCCAGTTGTTTGCCAAGCGCATAGGGCGGCAGCACGAATGGCTCGACCGTCTCGCGCGGCAGGCCCTGGCCCCACAGCGCAGACGCGAAGAACAGCGAGATCAGCAGACAGAGGGCACGCATCCCGGCAGTCTAGGGCCGGTCGGCGCGTATCCGAATTGGACCAAGGTCTAGGGGAAATCGCCGCAGGAAGGGCGCAGGGTGCTGCCATGCGGGTGACGCGCGATCCAGTGGTCTTTGCCCTGTCGGTGCTGGCCTTTGTCGTCTTCTGGGCGGCCCTGTCGGCATGGAAGGCCGATCCCCGCATCCTGCCGCCGCCCTGGCAGGTGCTGGCGGCCCTGTGGCACGAGGCCGAAACCGGGGTGCTGTGGCGCAACCTTGGGGCCACGCTGGCGCGGGTGGCCGTGGCCTTCGGGTTGTCGATGGCGTTCGGAACCGTGCTGGGTCTGGTTCTGGGCCGACATCCCGGCCTTGACCGGTGGGCCGACCCCTGGGTGGTGATCTTCCTGAACATGCCCGCGCTGGTCATCATCGTGCTGTGCTATCTGTGGATCGGCCTGAACGAGGTGGCGGCGGTCACCGCCGTCACGCTGAACAAGACCGCGATGGTGCTGGTGACCCTGCGCGAGGGGACGCGCGTTCTGGACCCGGCACTGGACGAGATGGCGCGGGTCTATCGCCTTGGCTTCTGGCAGCGCCTGCGGCACGTCACCCTGCCGCAACTGGCCCCGTGGTTCGCCACGGCGGCCCGCAACGGGCTGGCGGTGATCTGGAAGATCGTGCTGGTGGTGGAATTCCTGGGCCGGTCCAGCGGTGTGGGGTTCCAGATTCACCTGCGGTTCCAGATGTTCGACATTCCCGGCGTGATGGCCTGGGCGCTGGCCTTCGTCGTGGTGATGCTTGTGATCGACTACGGGGTGATCCAGCCCTGGGAACGGCGCGCCTCGGCATGGCGCAGACCGCCGGTCATGGTCGCAGGGGTGCAGGCCATCTGACACCGCCCGGCAAGGACGAAAGCCCGGTCCTGAAGGCCGGGCTTTCGCGGGTCATCCGGTCAGCGTCGCATCATTTGGGAATGTCGCCCGCGATGCCCTCGACATAGAAGTTCATGCCCAGAAGGTCGCCATCCGGGGCCGTCTGCCCCTCGGCCAGCCAGGCCGAGCCGTCCTGCTTGTTGATCGGCCCGGTGAAGGGGTGCAGCGTTCCGGCGGCGATGCCGTCGCGCACCGCCTCGGCCGCGGCCTTCACGTCATCCGGCACGCCGGTGATCTCTCCGATCTGCACCTCGCCGCCCGCGATGCCTTCCCAGGCGTCGCCCTGCGTGTAGGTGCCATCAAGCATCTCGCCTACGCGCTTGATGTAGTAGGGTGCCCAGTTGTCGATGATCGACGACACGCGCGGGGTCGGCTTGTAATCGGCCATGTCGGTCGCCTGACCAAAGCCGATGATGCCGGGGGTCTTGGCCATCTCGGCCATCGGCGCGGTGCTGTCGGTGTGCTGCATGATGACATCCACGCCCTGTTCGATCATCGCCTTGGCGGCATCGGCCTCTTTCGCGGGGTCATACCAGGTATAGGCCCAGATCACGTTCATCGTGGCGTCCGGGTTCACCTTTTTCGCCGCCAGATAGGCCGCGTTGATGCCCATGATCACTTCCGGAATCGGGAAGGACGCGATGTAGCCGATCTTGTTCGACTTGGTCATCAGCCCCGCGATGGTGCCGATGACCGCGCGCCCCTCGTAGAACCGCGCGTTGTAGGTCGAGACGTTCGGATGCTCGCGCTTGTAGCCGGTGGCATGCTCGAACATCACGTTCGGGAACTTGGCCGCGACGGCATTGGTCGCATCCATGAAGCCGAAGGACGTGGCAAAGACGATGTTGCAGCCAGAAAGCGCCATCTGCGTCAGCACGCGTTCTGCATCCGCGCCTTCGGGCACGTTTTCCTGATAGACCATCTCGACCTTGTCGCCATAGGTCTCGGCCACCGCCGTCGCCCCGGCATGGTGCTGCTGCGTCCAGCCGCCGTCATTGATCGGGCCGACATAGACGAAACAGGCCTTCACCTTGTCCATCTGGGCGAAGGCGCCGGTTGCCAGCGACAGGCCCAGGCCGAAGGCGGCGGCGCTGGTCAGAAGTGATCTGCGATGCATGTGGTAACTCCCCGTTTTCGTGCCGGAGCCCCCGGCTTGATGGTTTGGCCTCAGCGTGAGGCGTGGAAATTCCGGCCAAGCGATGCGGGCGCGCCGATGGCACCCCGCCCCCGGTTGGCGGACATGATGACCAGCACAAGGATGGTTATCAGGTAAGGCGACATCGACAAGTATTCGACCGGAATGCGCGCCCCCGCTGCCTGCAGGTTCAACTGCAGCACGGTGATGCCGCCGAAAAGATAGGCACCCAGCAACACGCGCCAGGGTTTCCAGCTTGCAAACACCACGATGGCCAGCGCGATCCAGCCGGCACCGCTGGTGATGCCGTCGGTCCATTGCGGCACGCGGATCAGGCTGATGTAGGCCCCGCCCAGACCCGCCATTGCCCCGCCGAACAGGATCGCCAGCAGCCGCACCCGCTGCACCTTGTAACCAAGCGCATGGGCGGCATCGTGGTTCTCGCCCACCGCGCGCAGGATCAGACCGGTGCGGGTGTATTTGAGCACGGCCCAGACGGCGGCGATGATCGCGATCGACAGGTAGACGATCGGGTCGTGGTGGAACAGCACCTTGCCGAGGAACGGCAGGTCGGTCAGCGGGCCGAAGGTCAGCCGTTCGGTCTGCGGCGGCTTCACCCCCACGAACCCCTGCCCGATCAGCGACGACAGCCCCAGCCCGAACAGCGTCAGCGCCAGACCCGTCGCGACCTGGTTGGCCAGCAGCGTCTGGGTCAGGAAGGCAAAGATCAGCGCCAGCGCCGCCCCGCCCGCCGCCGCCGCCGCGAACCCCACCACCGGACTGCCGCTTTGCACCGCCGCTGCCAGCCCGCAGACCGCGCCGATGATCATCATCCCCTCGACGCCCAGGTTCAGCACGCCCGCCTTCTCCACCACCAGTTCGCCGATGGCCGCCAGCATGATCGGGACCGACGCCACCATCAGCGACGCGATCAGAAGCGCGGGGTCGATGCCGCCGAAAGTCATCCCGCAGCCCTCCCGAATGCCCACCGGATGCGGTAGTTGGTCAGCAGATCTACCGCCAGCAGGAAGAACAGCAGCATCCCCTGAAACGCCTGAATCGCGGCTGACGGCAGGCCCAGCATGAACTGCGCCAGCTCGCCCCCGATATAGGTCAGCGCCATCAAGAGCCCCGCCAGCAAAATGCCGATGGGGTTCAGCCGGCCCAGGAAGGCCACGATGATCGCCGTGAACCCGTAGCCCGACGCAAAGTCGATGCTGATCTGCCCCGCCGGTCCCGCCACCTCGAACAGCCCCGCCAGCCCCGCCAGCGCACCCGACACGCCAAAGCACAGCAGCACCAGCCGGTCGGGGTTGACGCCCGCGAACCGCGCCGCGCGCGGGGCCTGCCCGGCAAGCCGGATGTGAAACCCCAGGATATGCCGCTGCAGCAGGACATAGGCCGCAATCACCGCCATGAAGGCCGCAACCACGCCCCAGTGCATGCCGGTGCCCGCGACCAGCTCCAGGTTCGCCGCCGCCGGGTA
Source organism: Rhodobacterales bacterium (assembly GCA_013297695.1). GTDB lineage: Bacteria > Pseudomonadota > Alphaproteobacteria > Rhodobacterales > Rhodobacteraceae > Aliitabrizicola. Next base: position 19,974 of record JAAFHX010000024.1, read on the forward strand.
TTGCGACAGATTGCGCGACCCCGGAAACCCTCCGCCCTCGGGGTTGCGCAGCGCACCAAGGGCCATCGACGACAGGATGGATTGCGCGACATAGACCAGCAGCAGCGAAACGAGAATCTCGTTGGTGCGGAACCGCGTGCGCAGGATCGCCGGGATCATCGCCCAAAGCCAGCCGCCGAAGGCCCCCGCCAGCACCATCAGCGGCAGGATGAACCAGTGTTCATCCGGATAAAAGGCCAGCCCCACGGCGGCGCCGAAGATGGCGCCCATGATGTATTGCCCCTCGGCCCCGATGTTCCAGATGCCCGCGCGGAACCCAAGCGACAGGCCGATGGCGATCAGGATCAGCGGCCCCGCCTTGACCAGCAGTTGCGGGCGGGAATAGCTGGCGAACTGCGGGTCGAACAGCGGGTCCCAGAAGATCGTGCGGATCGCCGCGACCGGGTCCTTGCCCAGCATCGCGAACATGATCCCGCCCGCGATCATGGTCAGCACGACGGCCAGCACCGGCGTCGCCACTGTCCAGAAGCGCGACGGGTTCGGGCGCTTTTCAAGCGTGAACATGCCGCGCCTCCGTTCCCGCCCTGGCGCGTCGCAGCCCCGGACCCGATCCGGGGCCTCTCGTCACCAGGAGGCCCCGGATCAGGTCCGGGGCTGCGGTGCACATGTGGCCGCGATCATGCCCCATGATGCGCCACTTCCATGCCATGCGCCCCGCCCATCATCAGGCCGATCTGATCCACCGTCAGCCCCTGCGTCGGGCGCGGCGCGGACAGCCGCCCGCCGTTCAGCGCGGCAAAGCGGTCGGCGATTTCCAGCAATTCGTCCAGGTCCTGACTGATGACCACAACCGCCGCCCCGTTCATCGCGCGGTCGATCAAGGCCTGCCGGATCGCCGCCGCCGCACTGGCATCCACCCCCCAGGTCGGCTGGTTCACCACCACCACCGCAGGGTCCTGCGACAACTCGCGCCCCACCACGAACTTCTGCAGGTTCCCGCCCGACAGCGCGCGCGCCGCCACGCCCACGCCGGGGGTGCGCACGTCATAGGCCGCAACGACCTCTTCCGCAAAGGCCCGCGTTCCCGCCCAGTCGATGAACCCGCCCGATACCAGGCCGCGCCGCTCGGCCCCCGACAGCAGCGCATTCTCCGTCAGGCTCATGTCGGGCGCTGCGGCATGGCCCAGCCGTTCCTCGGGTGCCGCCACCAGCCCCGCCCTGCGCCGGTCGTTCGGACCCCGGTCGCCCATGTCCTCGCCATCGATCTTCACGGAACCCCCGGGCGAGCGCAGCTCGCCCGACAGCGCCAGCAAAAGCTCGTCCTGCCCGTTGCCCGCAACCCCGGCAATGCCCAGAATCTCGCCGCGATGGACCGAAAAGCTGATATCCTTCAACGCCGTCCCGAAGGCCGAGGGCGACCGCACCGACAGCCGCGTGACCTCCAGCAGCACCCGGCCCTTGGGCTTTTCGCTGCGCGCGGGCGGGGTCAGCACCGTTCCCACCATCATCTCGGCCAGGTCGCGCGCGGTCTTGTCGCGCGGCGTGCAGGTGGCCACCACGCGGCCCCGCCGCAGGATCGTGGCCGCGTCGCACAGGCTGCGGATTTCCTCAAGCTTGTGGCTGATGTACAGGATCGCCGTCCCTTCCGATGCCAGCTTGCGCAGCGTCTGGAACAGGATGTCCACCTCCTGCGGGGTCAGAACGCTCGTCGGCTCGTCCATGATCAGCAGCTTGGGGTCCTGCAGCAGGCAGCGGATGATCTCGACCCGCTGGCGCTCGCCCGCCGACAGGTCGCCGACCAGCCGCACGGGGTCCAGCGGCAGGCCGTATTCCAGGCTGACCGCACGGATACGCTCGGCCAGGGCACCCATCTTGGGCGGATGCTCCATGCCAAGCGCCACGTTCTCGGCCACGTCCAGCGCGTCGAACAGGCTGAAATGCTGGAACACCATCGCCACGCCCTGCGCCCGCGCAACGCCCGGCTTCGGCGGCGCATAGGGCGCGCCGCGCAGGGTCATGGTGCCGGCATCGGGTTTCACCAGCCCGTAGATCATCTTGACCAGCGTCGATTTGCCCGCCCCGTTCTCGCCCAGCAGCGCGTGAACCTCGCCCGCCCCGATGGAAAACGACACATCGCTGTTGGCGACGACGCCGGGGTAGGCCTTGGTCAGCCCTTCGACCGTCAGCAGCACAGGCCTGGTCATCCCGTGCCCTCCCTGCGCGCGGCCAGTCCCGCCCCCTGGCGCAGCAGCGCCGCCGCGACCCCGATGGCAATCGCCTGCGGATGCTTGCCAAGCAAAGGATCGCCGATCGGGCAATCGATCCGCGCGATCTGCTGCGGCGCATGGCCAAGCGCCGCCAGCCTGCTTCGGAACCGGGCCCATTTGGTCGCCGACCCGATCAGGCCAAGGCTGCCAAACCCGTGCCCCAGCAGCCGGTGGCACAGGTCCAGGTCCAGCGCATGGGAAAAGGTCAGCACCAGATGCTCGGCCTCGGGCGGGGCGTGGGCCACCAGCAGGCCGGGGTCGGCAGCAGGCAGCATGGTCACGCCCGGCGGAACATCGCGCGGAAAGCGGTCGGCAGCCACATCGACCCAGGTGATCGCCAGCCCCGGCAACGGGGCCAGAACCGCCACCAGCGCGCGGCCCACATGGCCCGCTCCCCAGACCCACAGGTCCCGGTCGGGCCTGGCCAGCGGCTCTACCATCCAGCCTTGAACCAGAGCGGGCGCGGGCAGCACCCCCTGTCCCCGCGCCGCCGCCCGCAGGCGCTTCACCGCCAGCGGCATCGGGCGACCATCGACCGCCCGACCGATCACATCGGACGGTTCCGGCAGGTTGTTGGCATCGTAAACCTCGGTCACCAGTGTCACTGCACCGCCGCAGCACTGCCCCAGTGCAGGGCCGAGCGGTATCCGGTCCAGCCGCGCCCCGCCTGCTGCCAGCATCGCGCGTGCAAACGCCGCCGCCTCCCATTCCAGCGCGCCGCCGCCGATGGTGCCAGACTGCCCGCCCTTCCAGACCAGCATCGCCGTCCCCACCTCACGCGGGGCCGATCCCGCAACTTCGGCCACGACCACCCGCGACACCCGGCCATGCACTGCAACAGCCTGCGTCAGGGCATCCAGATCAAACATCGCCGCGCACCCGCTTCACCGCCATCAGCACCCGTTCCGGCGTCGCCGGCGCGTCCAGCGCCGGGTAGACCGACCCGTCGCCGCAGGCCGCCACCGCATCCGACAGCGCCATCAGCGCCGAGATGCCCAGCATGAAGGGCGGCTCGCCCACCGCCTTCGATTTGCCCACCGTGTCCTCGCGGTTCTCGCGCCCCCAGAGCGTCACGTTGAACACCTCCGGCCGGTCGGAACAGGCGGGAATCTTGTAGGTCGAGGGCGCATGGGTCGCCAACCGCCCCTTGCCGTCCCAGACCAGTTCCTCGGTCGTCAGCCAGCCCGCGCCCTGAACGTAAGCCCCCTCGATCTGGCCGATGTCGATGGCGGGGTTCAGGCTGGTGCCGGTGTCGTGCAGGATATCTGTCCGCAAGATGCGGTTCTCGCCGGTCAGCGTGTCGATCACCACCTCGGTCACCGCCGCGCCATAGGCGAAGTAGAAGAACGGCCGGCCCGTGCCCCGGATGCGGTCCCAGACGATCCTGGGCGTGCGGTAGAACCCGGTGGAGGACAGCGACACCCGCGCCTGATAGGCCATCGCCGCCGCCTCGGCAAAGCTGTAGTCCGCCCCTGCGACGCGCACCCGGCCCCCGGCAAAGACCACGTCCGCCGCCCGCGCCTGATGCCGTTCCGCCAGATGGTCGGCCATCCGGTCGCGGATCGCCTCGGCCGCCACCCGCGCCGCCATGCCGTTCAGGTCGGCCCCCGAAGATGCTGCGGTGGCCGAGGTATTGGGCACCTTGGCTGTATCCGTCGCGGTGATCTTCACCGCATCTGCCTCCAGCCCGAAAACCCCCGCCGCCACCTGCGCCACCTTCTGGAACAGGCCCTGCCCCATCTCGGTCCCGCCGTGGTTCAGCGCGACCGACCCATCCTGATACACATGCACCAGCGCCCCCGCCTGGTTCAGCCAGGTGAGGGTGAAGGAAATGCCGAACTTCACCGGGGTCAGCGCGATCCCCTTCTTCAGCACCCCGTTCGCCGCATTCCACACCGCCACCGCCGCCCGCCGCGCGCGGTAGTCCGCCGAGGCTTCCAGCGCCGCCACGATCTCGTGCCCGATGAAATCCTCGACCGGCATGTGATAATGCGTGGTCTGATATCCTCCCTCATTCATCTTGGCGGAAATATCCTGGGGGTCCGGGGGTGAAACCCCCGGCCTCTCCGCCGCCGCGCGGTAGAAATTCGCGCGCCGCACCTCCAAAGGGTCGCGCTTCAGGGCATGGGCGACATGGTCGATCACCCGCTCGATCCCGACCATCCCCTGCGGGCCGCCAAAGCCGCGGAACGCGGTGGCGCTTTGCGTGTTCGTGCGCAGCCGGTGGCTTTCGATCCGCACCGCAGGCAGGTGATAGCAGTTGTCGGCATGCAGCATCGCCCGGTCGGCCACCGGCAGCGACAGGTCCTGGCTCCAGCCGCAGCGCACCAGATGCGTGAACTCCAGCCCCAGCAGCCGCCCCGCGCCGTCGAAGCCCGCGCGATAGAGGATCGCCAGATCATGCCGCTTGCCGGTGATCATCATGTCGTCGTCGCGGTCATAGCGCATCCGCGCCGGCCGCCCCGTCGCGCGGGCGGCCAGCGCACAGGCAATCGCCAGCGCATTGCCCTGGCTTTCCTTGCCGCCGAACCCGCCGCCCATCCGCCGCACCTCGACCCTGACGGCGCTCATCGGCAGGTGCAGCGCGTGGGCGACCTTGTGCTGCACCTCGGTCGGGTGCTGGGTCGAGGACATCACCACCATGTCGCCACCCTCCTGCGGGAGTGCCAGCGCCACCTGGCCTTCCAGGTAGAAATGCTCCTGCCCGCCGACCTCCATCCGGCCTTCGACCACATGGGGGGCTGCGGCAATGGCAGAGGCGGCATCGCCGCGCGCCCAGACCACGGGGCCGGATTCGAAGCGGCTGTTCGCGGCCAGCGCCTCATCGACGGTCAGGATCGCGGGGCGTTCGACATAGGTGATCTTGCCCAGCCGTGCCGCACGGCGGGCGGCAAGGTGGCTTTCGGCGATCACCAGAAACACCGGCTGGCCAAGGTAATGCACCGCGCCCACCGCCAGCAGCGGCTCGTCATGCGCCGAAGGCGAGCAGTCGGGCATGTCGGGCAGATCGTCGGCGGACAGCACGGCGACGACCCCCGGTGCTGCGCGCACCGCCGACAGGTCCATGCCGGTGATCGCCCCATGGGCGATGGTGGACAGGCCGAAGGCCAGATGCAGCGCGGTGCCGGGGCTGGGCACGTCGTCGATGTAGCGGGCCTGGCCCGTCACATGCAGCGGGGCCGCGTCATGCGGCAGCGCGCGCCCGGCAGTCATGCCCGCACCCCGAGCACGCTGACCGGGGTGCCCGCCATGTCATGGGCATAGCGGATCGCCATGTTCGCCGCCGCCTCCAGCCGGTAGGCGGCCGAAGCGCGCATATCGCTGAGCGGCGTGAAATCCTCGGCGAATGCGGGCTTCAGGGCTGCGGCCACCGCAGGGGTCAGCGGCTGGCCGACCAGCGCCACCTCGACCGCCGCTGCGCGTTTCGGGGTGCCCGCCATGCCGCCAAAGGCAATGCGCGCGGCGGTGACGACCCCGCCGTCGAGGGTGACGTTGAAGCAGCCGCAGACCGCCGAGATATCCTGATCGAAGCGCTTGCTCAGCTTGTAGCAGCGCAGGGCGGGGGCGGCGGCGGGGATCGTCACGGCCTCGACGAACTCTCCCGGGCGGCGGTCCTGGCGGCGATAGTCGAGAAAGAAATCCTCCAGCGGCATCTCGCGCCGCGCCGCGCCCTGCCGCAGATGCAGCGTGGCCCCGATCGCGATCAGCGCGGGCGGGCCGTCGCCGATGGGCGAGCCGTTGGCGATGTTCCCCCCGATGGTCGCCGCATTGCGCACCTGGTCCGAGCCATAGCGGCGCAGAAGTTCGGCAAAGGACGGGTGCAGCGGGCGCATGGCGGTCAGCAGATCGGCGACCGTCACGCCCGCCCCGATGCGCAGGGTATCGCCCCGCCCCCCCGTGCCGTGGTGATCAATGCGTTGCAGGTCGGTCAGGCCGCCGAGGAAAGCAACCGTGCCGAGGTCGCGGAAATCCTTGTTGACCCAGAGCCCGACATCGGTCGCCCCTGCGATCAGCGTGGCGTCGGGGTTGGCGGCATACCAGTCGGCGAAGGCATCAAGATCGCGCGGGGCAGAAAGGGGGGCTGTCTGCCCCCCTCGGCCCTCGCGGGCCTCACCCCCCGAGGATACTTCTGCCAAGATGAATGCAGGGGCGTCGTGCAGATGCGGCGGTACGGGGGCCGTTTCGGCGGCGCGGGCGGCCCTGACGATGGGGGCATAGCCGGTGCAGCGGCACAGGTTGCCCGCCAGCGCGTCGTCATGGTCGGTGCGACCGTTCAGATGGGCCGTGGCCATCGAGACGACAAAGCCCGGCGTGCAGAAGCCGCACTGGCTGCCGTGGTGGTCGATCATCGCCTGCTGCACCGGGTGCAGCGTGCCGTCGGGGGCGGCGATGCCTTCGATGCTGCGCACCGCGCGGCCGTCAAGCTGGGGCAGGAACAGGATGCAGGCGTTCAGCGCGCGCGCCCCGCGCCCGTCGGTGACCATGACCGTGCAGGCCCCGCAATCGCCCTCGTTGCAGCCTTCCTTGGTGCCCGTCAGCCCGCGATCCTCGCGCAGCCAGTCCAGCAGGGTGCGCGTGGGTGCCGCATCGGCTATGCGGACCGGCGCCCCGTTCAGAAGAAACGCGATGTCAGCCATAGGGGTCCCTGCCGCCTTTCCGTTCCGATCCCGCGCAGGGCCACTCGATGCCGCCCAAGGCAGGCCCCGCGTTCCTGTCGCCTGTCTGTCATGAAGCCCGGCCCCCTGTCCCGTGGCAAGCCTTGTCTTTGCGGCAGCCCCTGAGACAGTTTCGCCTTTTGCCGAAAACCGGGGCGGGTTAGCGTGGCCTTCGGTCACCCGAGAGGCAGGTTCCATGTCATCCCCCCCGCGCTTTGTCCATCTGCGCGTCCATACCGAGCATTCGCTGCTGGAGGGCGCCGTTCCGGTCAGGAAGCTGGTCGAGATGTGCCGCGCGCAGGCCATGCCGGCCGTGGCGGTGACCGATACCAACAACATGTTCGCGGCACTGGAGTTTTCGGTGACGGCCCTGGGGGCCGGGGTGCAGCCCATCGTCGGCTGCCAGATTTCGGTCGATTTCGACCCTGCGGCGCTTGGCGAAAAGGCCCGTCCTTCTGCCCCCGTCGTGCTGCTGGCACAGAACGAGGTGGGCTATGGCAATCTGATGAAACTCAACTCGTGCCTCTACATCGACAAGCACGGGGCGCTGCCTCAGGTCACGCTGGCCGAGGTGGAGGCCCATGCGGAGGGCCTGATCTGCCTGACCGGCGGGGCCGAGGGGCCGGTGGGACGCCACCTTCAGGCGGGGCATGGTGCGAAGGCCCGCGCCCTGCTGGAACGGTTGCACCGGGCCTTCGGCGACCGGCTGTATGTCGAGCTTCAGCGCCATCCCGGCGAGGGCGGGCTGACGACCGAGGCCGAACGCGCCACCGAACGCGGGCTGGTGGAGCTGGCCTATGACCTGGGTTTGCCGCTGGTCGCCACCAATGACGTGTATTTTCCGAAAGCCGCCATGTTCGAGGCGCATGACGCGCTGATCTGCATTGCCGAGGGGGCCTATGTCGACCAGCAGGCCCCGCGCCGCCGCCTGACGCCGCAGCACTGGTTCAAATCCGAGGCCGAGATGTGCGCCCTGTTCGCCGATCTGCCCGAGGCGCTGGAGAACACGGTCGAGATCGCCCGGCGCTGCGCCTTTGCCGCAAGGAAGCGCAAGCCGATCCTGCCGCGTTTCGCCGATGACGAGGTCGAGGAATTGCGGCGTCAGGCGCGCGAGGGGCTGGCCCTGCGGCTGGCCGTGGTGCCGCACGCGACGACGGTCGAAGACTACGAACGCCGCCTGGCCTTTGAGCTTGGCGTGATCGAACAGATGGGCTTTCCCGGCTATTTCCTGATCGTGGCCGATTTCATCCAGTGGGCGAAACGGCAGGGGATACCGGTCGGCCCGGGGCGCGGGTCGGGGGCGGGGTCGCTGGTGGCCTGGGCACTGACGATCACCGACCTTGATCCCCTGCGCTATGGGTTGCTGTTCGAGCGGTTCCTGAACCCCGAACGGGTCAGCATGCCGGACTTCGACATCGACTTCTGCATGGACCGGCGCGAAGAGGTCATCACCTATGTGCAGCGCAGGTATGGCCGTGACCGGGTGGGGCAGATCATCACCTTCGGGGCGCTTCTGTCCAAGGCCGCCGTGCGCGATGTGGGCCGTGTGCTGCAGATGTCCTACGGCCAGGTGGACCGGCTGTCCAAGCTGATCCCGGTGGAAGGGGTCAAGCCGGTTTCCATCACGAAGGCGCTGGCAGACGAGCCGCGCCTGCGCGAGGCGGCGCGCGAAGAGGTGGTGGGCCGCCTTCTGACCTATGCCGAGCAGATCGAGGGGCTGTTGCGCAACGCCTCGACCCATGCCGCCGGCGTGGTGATCGGCGACCGGCCGCTGGATGAACTCGTGCCTTTGTACCAGGACCCGCGGTCGGACATGCCCGCCACCCAGTTCAACATGAAATGGGTCGAGGCCGCCGGGCTGGTGAAGTTCGACTTCCTGGGGCTGAAGACGCTGACCGTGATCCAGAACGCGCTGGAACTGCTGGCGGCGCGGGGGGTGGTGGTGGACATCGCCATGATCCCGCTGGACGACGCCCGGACCTATGAGCTTTACGCCAGTGCCCGCACGACGGCGGTGTTCCAGGTGGAATCCACCGGCATGATGGACGCGTTGCGGCGGATGAAGCCGACCTGCATCGAGGATATCGTGGCGCTGGTCGCGCTGTACCGTCCCGGCCCGATGGAGAACATCCCGGCCTATTGCGAGGTGAAGAACGGGCTGCGCGATCTGGAATCGATCCACCCGACCATCGACCACATCCTGAAGGAAACCCAGGGGATCATCGTCTATCAGGAACAGGTGATGGAGATCGCGCAGGTCATGGCGGGCTACAGCCTTGGCGGGGCCGACCTTCTGCGCCGGGCGATGGGCAAGAAGATACCCGAGGAAATGGCCAAGGAACGCCCGAAGTTCATCGAAGGCGCAGCAGGCACGCATGCCATCCCGGCGGCCAAGGCCGGCGAGGTCTTTGACCTGCTGGAGAAATTCGCCAACTACGGCTTCAACAAGTCCCACGCCGCCGCCTATGCGGTGGTCAGCTACCAGACCGCCTGGCTCAAGGCGAACCACCCGGTGGAATTCATGGCCGCCGTGATGAACTGCGACATCCACCTGACCGACAAGCTGGCGGGTTATGCCGAAGAAGTGCGGCGGGGGCTGGGCATCCCCATCGTGGCACCCTGCATCAATGCCTCGCTCGCCACCTTCGGCGTGCGCGACGGGGCGGTGGTCTATGGTCTTGGCGCGCTGAAGAACGTCGGCGTCGAGGCGATGCGCGGCATCGTGGCGGCGCGGGGCGACCGGCCCTTTGTCAGCCTGTTCGATGTCGCCCGGCGGGTGGACCTGAAACGCATCGGCAAGCGCCCGTTGGAGATGCTGGCCCGTGCCGGGGCCTTCGACGTGCTGGACCCGAACCGCGCGCGTGTCTTCGACGGGCTGGATGCGCTGGTCGCCTGGTCGGCGGCGGTGCACGAAGCGCGGGCCAGTTCGCAGGTGTCGCTGTTCGGCGAGGCCGGGGCCGACCTGCCGGAACCGCGCCTGCCCGCGCGCGACGACTGGCTGCCGGTGGAACGGCTGGCACAGGAACACATGGCGATCGGGTTCTACCTGTCGGGTCACCCGCTGGACGACGACATGCGCACCCTGCGAAGGGCCGGGGTCAGGACGCTGGCCGAAGTGACTTTGGCCGCCGAACGCGGCCCGCTGGTGGCCAAGATGGCGGGGTCGGTTTCCGACCGCAAGGAACGCAAGTCGGCGCGCGGCACCCGCTTTGCCTTTGTCGGCCTGTCGGACCCGACGGGTGTCTACGAGGTCACGGTGTTCTCGGACACGCTGGACGCCGCGCGCGCGCATCTGGAGCCGGGACAGAACGTGGTGCTGACGGTCGAGGCGACGCTGGAAGGCGAGACGCTGAAGCTGCTGGCACGGGCGGTCCAGCCGGTCGAGACGGTCTCGGCCGGGGCGGGGCCGGTGGGCCTGCGCATCCATCTGGACCGGATCGGTGCCGCAGCCTCGGTCGCGGCTCTGTTCGCCCGGGTGGGCACCGAAGGCGGCAAGGCGCGCGCGCCTGTCGTGCTGTGCGTTCCGGTGCCGGAAACCGGGCAGGAAATCGACCTTGTCCTGCCCGATCCCCTGCCTGTCACCCCGCAGATCAGGGGGGCGTTGCGGGCCGTGCCCGGTGTCGTGATGGTCGAGGAACTCTGATCCCGGCCCCCGGCCCCGGTCCCGCGAAAGCCGCCTGCCCTTACTCGGCAGCAATCCGGAAGGATTGCGCGTCCCAGGCGGGCTGCGGTTCGAACACGTCGTGCCAGATGCCCGAAAACTCGCGAATCCGCCCGATCCGTTCTTCCGAACAGTCCATCAGCGCGGCCATCGCCACCACCTTGCCCATGTCCTTCGGCGTGCCGAGATAGTCGTAAGGCGCATTCCCCGACCGCCGCATCACCCGGTTCATCACCGGGTCGATGACCGCCACCGCATCCCTGACCCCTGCCGCCATGGCATATTCGAACGCCCCGATCATCACCTCCGACGTGACATAAGAGATGCTGTTCCGCCCCCGCCCGGTCGACAGGCGACGGGTATCGACGCAGAACCGCGTTGCCTCCCACACGGTCGAAGACCGGATCGGGGCATCGCCGTCCAGGATCGAGGCAAACACGTCGGCCAGCATGTGCGGCCCCGTGGTCTGCAACAGCCGCATGCAGCCCACCACATGCCCGTCATCGTCCACCGCGATCACATGCGCCGGATCAAGCCCGTCGAACTGGTCGATTTCCATCCCGTCACGCACCACAACGTCCCATCCCAGACGCTCATGGAACACACGCGCCCGCAAGCGATACATGTCTTCCAGAAGCGCGATATGAGAATCCTTATCCAAGGAATCAACAACATAGATCATTTTCGGCCCCCGTTTTGCTTTGCACTGAATTAAAGGTGGCGCAACCTATGGGTGCACACCATAAGGGGAAACCCGTATGTTCCATGGTAAATGCCGGACAATCCGCCATGCCCTGGCGGGCAAGGGGCCAAGCGACGGCCCGCAGCGGTCAGCGCGGATAGATCAGCCGCAATCCGATGGCGCGGCCCACGGCCTGCGCAGTGGTCAGCGCCCCAAGCTTTTCCCGGGCCGACCGCAGGTGGACCTCGACCGTGCGGGGCGAGATCGACAGGATGTCGCCGACATCCTGCTGTGACTTGCCCGCAGCCACCCATTGCAGCACTTCGCGTTCACGGGACGACAGGCTGGGCCGGGCCAGCGGGGGCACCAGCAGCCCGGCCCGCATCACGGCATCATGCAGGTGCACGGCGGCAACCTGCAACTCGCCCACGATCTGCCGCGACAACCGTTTCCAGTCGCCTGCGGGCATCGAGGTCGTCACGCTCAGCAACCCCCGGTCGCCATAGGGACCTCGGATCGGCACGGTCATGCCGGTGGACGAGATGCCGAAATCGTCGGCCGACCGGAACACCGCATGGAACTTGGCATCC
>JAAFHX010000240.1 GCA_013297695.1 Rhodobacterales bacterium
GGCTGAAGTCTCAGAGGAAAGTAATGTCCAGTTCCATCCACGCAGATACCGCGAACACGGTCCGGATCAGCTCTCGTCGCTACGAGATGTCACCCTTTCACGACTGCTATGCCAATCCGGAAACCGTACTCGGCGTGGTCGCCGAGCGGTTCTATGGCGTTTTCAACGGCGAGGATGCGGTCGCGACCTATTGGAACCTACGCCGCAAGGTCGTGCTGTACGATGTCCCTGAAAAGCCCTGGCAAATCGAAGGCCCCGATGCGGCGGCCTTCATGGACCGGATCTTTGCCCGCGACATCGCGTCGGTGAAGGAAGGGCGGGGCCTTTATGCCATTGCCTGCACCCATGATGGCGGCACTTTCATGGACGGCATCCTGTTCAAGATGGCAGAGGGTGTCTTCTGGTATGTCCAGCCCGACGGTCATTTCCTGCCTTGGACAATGGCGCTGAGCGAAGGATATGACGTGCGGATATCGGACCCGAAGGGCCGCGTTCTGCAGATCCAGGGGCCGAATTCACTTCAGGTCATGCGGGACCTTTCGGGTGGCGTTATCGACGAGAGCCTGAAGTATTTCCAGTCGGGCTATTACGACATCGCAGGTCAGCGGCTTTATGTTTCGCGGACCGGCTGGACCGGAGAATTGGGCTATGAAATCTATTCGGTTGGGGTCGAAACCTCGATCGACAAGCCGACCGACCACCACAAGCTGTTTCATGACGTGATGGAGGCGGGCAAGCCCTACGGCATCCTCTACGGCAGTATGGCTTCGATGGAATTGCGCCGAATCGAGGCCGGGATTCTCGACAACCTGACCGATTTCGATCACACGATGACACCCTTTGCGGCAGGCTTAGGTCCGTTCATCCATGTCGACAAGGAAGCCTACGTAGGCCGCGCAGCCCTGCAGTCCGCCGACCGGCGCGTGCGTCTGGTTGGGCTGGTCTGCAAGACCGCAACGCCCGCCTATCGCGGAAAGGTCATGGACGGACAGCGACAGGTCGGCCATGTGACCGCCGCCGCCTGGTCGCCGACGCTGGACACCGGCATCGGCTATGTACGGTTCGACGCCCCAGGAGACTGGGTGGGCAGGACGCTGTCGGTCGAGACAGGGAAGGGTCTGATGGAACCCTGCGAGATTACCTCGCTGCCGTTCTACGACAAGGAAAAGAAGATCCCCCGAGGTCTCGACAAGACAATTCCGTGAATCCCGTCTGCCGGAAGGCTTGTGGTTGCAACACGCGTTGGGGGGATGCCTGATTTTGTTGCGTGATCGCCCGTCCATTGCCGTTCTGGTGCTGGATGGGTTCTCCTTGCTGGGCTTGGGTGCAATCGTCGAACCGTTTCGGATTTTCCGGGAAATATTTCCCACGATTTGCCCTGATGTGCTGCTGTTCGGCCTCAAGAACAAGCGAGCGCGGGCCAGAAGCGGTCTCGTCGTGGAATGCGATGATGACGGAATGGCATTGCGCCAGCTGATGATGGGACGGCACCCGCCCAAGACACTTCTTGTTTGCGCCGGGACGAATGGCGTTCTGAACGGGGATGACCGGGCACAAATCCTGTCGCTGCTGCGTCTGGCCGTGCGACAGGGTTTCGCAATCCACAGCATTGGCAGTACAACGTGGCTGCTGGCCGAAACCAAGATCCTCGGTCGGGGAACAGCGACGATCCATTGGTCCCTGTTGGCAGCCTTCCAAGAAGAGCATCCGCAGCTGGAAGTTGAAAATGCGCTTTTCCTCAAAAACGGAAAGCTGACAAGTTGCGCCGGTGAGCTGGCGGCTCTCGATCTGACTATCGATCTGATCCGGTCGCTGTCACCAGCAGCAGCGCGGGTAGTAGCTGATTTTCTGCTGATCTCCTCCAGCCGCGCCGGCGAAAGCAGGCAGCCTGGTTCGATTGCCAATCGCCTTAGAGATGGACCGGATCAGCTGGCCGAGGCTATCCGCATCATGGCGGAAAACATCGAGACCCCCCTCGCGATGCCGGAGCTTGTGTCCCTCTGCGGCATTTCCCTGCGCCAGTTGGAGCGGCTGTTTCGCAAGCATTTGAAGGCACCTCCAATAAGCTATTACGCATCCCTCAGGCTCGAGCGGGCACATGAGCTGTTGACGCAGACCAACCTACCTTTCGCCGAGATCGCCGTCGCGTCTGGTTTCAGGTCCGTCTCGAACCTGTCGAAGAAGATCAAAACTCAGTTCAAGTTGACCCCACTGGAAATCAGGGAACAAAGTGGGATGGTTCGCGCGACGCCAGTCCGTCGTGGCCCGCTGCAGGAGCGATGGGCGTCGGAACCGCTCGGCAAGCGAGTAACTCAGCGTGACACCGTCGTCGATTTGGCCTGATCAAGGTTCAAGCGCCGACGCAGCTCTGGAAACTGCACCCTTGGCCACGTAGCCAATCGAAATCAGCCTCCGGCAAACCCGGCGCGGATCAGTCCGGAACCGATCAGGAGTGGCAAGCTAATCTTGCACGGCCCGTCGTCAGCGATGGCTACAAATGAGAAGGTGCATGAACTCCCTTGCTAGGCTCAGGACTCATTGATCATATCCAGAAGATGACGATTGCGGCGATTGCGATTGCGGACATGAAGGTGTGGGCGCAGCGGTCATAGCGGGTGTGGATGCGCCGCCAGTCCTTGAGTTTGCCG
>JAAFHX010000241.1 GCA_013297695.1 Rhodobacterales bacterium
ACCGTCGAAGCCGCGCAAGCACAAGAACGCGCGGTATCAAGCTGCCGGATCAGTGCCCCATGGCGCGGGACCTTTACCGCCGGTTGGCCGGGTTCAAGGTCCGCGTGGGCGTGACGGACGACACAGCCGCTCTCGGCATCCCCGACACGAAGGGGGCAGGTCAGGTCTGTCCGAGGGTGGGCGCAATCCGGCCATCAGCCGATCCGGGAAGCAACCCCGGTCCCGAAACCCACGCGACTTTGTCGGTTGGCCAAGCCTCGTGCGGCCGGCTGGGTTGCCCGGGCCGCACGCACCCCAGCCTATGCCTAGACGGTTTCACCGGGAACAAGACGGGTCGGCACGACCGTCACATCCGGGCCTGACGCGCCCGTCAACCGTCCGACCAGAGCCTCTGCCGCCGCCTTGCCGATGGCGGCGGTGGGGACCATCGTCGTCGTCAGGCGGCGTGGCAGGATCGACGCCGCCTCCATTCCGCCCCAGCCGGCGATTCCGATATCCTCAGGCACGCGCAGGCCGCGCGCCTGTGTGAAGGCGAGGCCGCCAATCGCCATCTCATCGTTGTGGAAATAGACGGCGTCCAGATCGCCCCGGCGGGAGAGCAGCGTTTCCATCCCGTAGTAGCCGGCATAGAAGCCGGGGGCGTCGTGCAGGATTTCGGCATCCGCAAGGGGGTGGCCGGCCTGCGCCAGGGCGGCGCGAAAACCGTCCAGCCGTGCCGCGCCCATCACGTCTGCCCGCGCGAGGGCGCCGACAAACCCCGCCCGGCGCCGCCCGCGCCGGATCAGATGCAGGCCCATTTCCGCGCCGCAATCGTGATGGGAAAAGCCTACGGCCATGTCGATGGGGCTGGTGGTCAGATCCCAGATCTCCACCACCGGAAGGGCGGTCTTGCGCAGCAGGTCCACCGTGCCGGGGCTGTGGGTGCGACCGGACAGAATCACACCCGCCGGACGCCAGCTGACCAGTTGGCGCACCCAAGCCTCTTCCTCATCGATGGCGTGGTTGTTGGCCCCGATCATCAACTGGAACCCCAAACGCGTCAGCGCCCTGTCCACCCCGTCAAGCACATGACCGAAGAGGCCCGATGTCAGCCGCGGAACGCAGATGCCCACCAGCGTGCTTGCCTGTTCCGCGCCAAAGGCCGCCGCCAGACGGTTGGGAATATAGCCAAGCCTTTCCGCGACTTGCATCACTCGAATTCGGGTGTCCTCGGAAAACCCCGATCCTCCGCGCAGGACACGGCTGACCGTCATCTTTGACACGCCCGCGGCGCGGGCGATGTCTTCAAGGTTGGCTTTCATGGCGCGGCCAGGGTGATGTTATCGTTAACTTCCTGCTTGACAGAGAGCGGGGCACAGGCACAGGATGCCTACGTTACCGGTAAACCTAAGGAGGGGGGACCCGGTGACGCAAGGGGGATTCTTCGATGCAACCGTCAGAGGGCGGCCTGTTCTTCGACCGGATCGTGAAGTCCTTTGGCGGGACGCGCGCGCTGAAGGGCGTTTCGCTGAAGGTGGCGCGCGGCGAGATCGTGGCCCTTCTGGGGGAAAACGGCGCAGGCAAATCCACCCTGATCAAGGTGCTGGGCGGCATCCATCGCCCCGACGAAGGCGGCGTGTTCATCGACGGCACCGCCTATGCGCATGAGGCCGGGAAATCGGGGGGCCAGAAGGTTGCCTTCATTCACCAGGACCTCGGTCTGATCGAATGGATGAGCGTGGCGGAGAACATCGCCCTTGCCCTGGGATATGTGAAGAAGGGCCGCCGCATCGACTGGCCTGCGACAGAGTCCGCCGCAGATGCCGCCCTGCGTCTGGTGGAGGCGGAGTTTCCGGCCACCGCGCGGGTTTCGAGCCTGACGCGGACGCAGAAATCCCTGGTCGCCATAGCGCGCGCGCTGGCTGCGGATTGCGATTTCCTGGTGCTGGACGAACCCACCGCCAGCCTTCCGGCGGATGAGGTGGAGCGACTGTTTTCGGCCCTGCGCCCGTTGAAGGCGCGCGGGGTGGGGATGATCTATGTCAGCCACCGTCTGGACGAGATCTTCCGGATCGCCGACCGTGTCGCCGTGCTGCGTGACGGCCAGTTGGTCGGGATGCGTCCCATCGCCCACACCACGCCCGAAGAGCTTGTCAGCCTGATCGTGGGCCGCAAGGCGCGGGAGATTGCCCGCCCCGTCGTGCAGGACGGCCCGGCCATCCTGCGGGTGAGGGGATTGGCGACACCCGCCGTCGGTCCGGTCAGTTTCGACATCTGGCGCGGCGAGTTGCTCGGCCTGGCAGGGCTGCGCGGGGCAGGGCACGAGGATATCGGCCGCGCGCTGTTCGGCGTGATTGCGCATGCCGGGACCGTCACGCTGGACGGGACCGCGCCCGACCTGCGAACGGCGCAGACGGCGATGAGGTCGGGCATCGGCCTTGTCGCGCGCGACCGTGTCGGCGAAAGCGTCGCCCCCGGCATGGCGATCCGCGAGAACGCCTTCATCAACCCATCGGCCACCGGACGGGGCCTGCTGTCCTTGATGCGGCCCAGCCGCGAGGAAGGCATGGCGCGCGCCATCGGCAAACGGGTCGGCCTGTCCCCGAATGATCCGACCCTGGCGATCGAGGCGCTGTCGGGCGGCAATCAGCAGAAGGTCGTCGTCG
>JAAFHX010000242.1 GCA_013297695.1 Rhodobacterales bacterium
TGGACCATCGCCCACCGCGGTTCGGTCATCTTCACCCACCGCCGGTATGCGGCAAGCCGCCAGTCCAGCAGCCATTCGGGTTCGTTGTTCTTGCCGGAAATCAGGCGGACGATGTCCTCGGACAGGCCTTTGGGGGCATAGTCCATCTCGATCTCGGTTTCCCAGCCGTGCTTGTAGGTGCCCGACATGGCCTGCACCGTGTCGATGGTCTCGCGGTCAACGCCGTCGCGGACATCGGCGCGAAGTTCGGTTTCAAGCGCGGTCATCGTTCTGCGTTCCCGTTCCCCTGCAGACCCTGTGTCTGCCCCGTCATTTCCCCTGCGCGACGCCAGTGCCGGCGGCCACAGGCCCCCCAGGCATCGACAAGGCGCAGGACCTGTTCCTGCGTGGTGGACGGCCCGAGCGACAGGCGGATGGCCGACGCCGCCTCGACCTCGTCGAACCCCATCGCGCGCAGGACCCGGCTCACCCGGACCTTGCCCGAAGAACAGGCTGACCCCGCCGAAATGGCGAAACCGGCCAGGTCCATCTGCATCACCTGCGTCTCTCCCTTCCAGCCGGGCGAGATCAGGCACAAGGTATTCGGCAGCCGTTCCACCGCCTTCCCGACCGAAATAGTCCGGAATCCCGCAGCGGACAATCCTTGATCTAGAATATTTCTAAGTTCCGCCACCCGGTCCCAGACGCCATCGGCCAGATCGCGCGTGGCGGCTTCGGCGGCGGCGGCAAAGCCGGCGATGGCGGCCAGGTTCTCGGTCCCCGCCCGGCGGCCGGACTCCTGCCCGCCACCTTTCATCTGCGCCGCGACGTCCAGCCCGCGCCGGATCACCAGCGCCCCGATGCCGCGCGGCCCGCCCAGTTTGTGGGCCGAAACCAGCCCCATGTCGCAGCCCATCCAGTCGAAGGCCAGCGGCAGCTTGCCAAAGGCCTGCGTCAGGTCGCTGACGGCCAGCCCCTCGGGCAGCGTCTGGACCACGCCGGTTTCGGAATTTGCCATCTGCAGCGCCGAGCGCGCGGGATCGGGCACCCGCACAAGTCCGTCGCCGTCCACCGCCAGATCCGGGCGGCACCAGACGCCGACGGCGTCATGTTCGACCCCGGCACAAAGCAGGTCGCGCCCGGCACAGGCCAGCGCCGCCGCCTCGGTCGCGCCCGAGGTGAACACGATGTCGGATGCCTGCGCCCCGAGCGCCTCGGCCAGTTGAGCACGCGACCTTTCCATCAGCGCCTTGGCCGCCCGGCCTTCGGCATGCACGGACGACGGATTGCCGATCATGTCCAGCGCCGCGATCATGGCCGTCCGCGCCTCGGGGCGCAGCGGGGCGGTTGCGTTCCAGTCAAGGTAGGCGCGCGCGGTCACAGGACAGCCCGCCGCGTTCCGCCGCGCCCCTGCCCCGAAGATCCGCAGACCGGTTGCGCGGGCTTCATTCGTCGTCCACCACGCGGAACAGCGCGGGCACGGCCGGGCAGGGATGCATTTCGTTGCGGATCACGTCGGACAGGCGGGTCTGGTGCAGGAACACATAGACCTGCGCCGAAAGCCCTTCCCACAGCCGGTTGGTCAGCGACTGCGCCCTTGTGCCCGACACCCCGCCGGTGGCGGCCGCCCCCGTGTGCAGCGCGCTGACCGTTTCATCCACGGCCTCGAGGATCTCGCTGATCCGGATCGCGTCGGGGTGGCGTGCCAGCTTGTAGCCGCCGCCGGGCCCGCGCACCGCCTCGACCAGCCCTGCCCGGCGCAGCTTGACGAACAACTGTTCCAGATAGGGCAACGAGATGTCCTGCCGCTTGCTGACCGCCGCGAGGGACACAAGGTCATCGGCCTGCGCGAGCGCCAGATCGGCCAGCGCCACCATCGCATAGCGCCCCTTGGTCGAGAGTTTCATGACCCGTCTCCCCGCTAGGCAATTGACGAAAGCGCCATCGCCGCTTAACTCAGCCGAAGCCCAAGGAGACTCCGGTCGCCGTTTGGAATGGTTCTAAGTAGCCCGAGTGAAATTGTCCAGATTTCACGGCGGGCCTGAAGGTGACAGGCGAGAGCATGCCCGAAGTGATTTTCGCCGGCCCCGAGGGCCGCCTTGAAGGCCGTTACCATCCGCAGAAGGAACGCGACGCCCCCATCGCGATCGTGCTTCACCCCCATCCGCAGTTCGGCGGCACGATGAACAACAAGGTCGTCTACAACCTTCACTACGCCTTTTACAACCTCGGGTTCACCGTGCTGCGGTTCAACTTCCGTGGCGTGGGGCGCAGCCAGGGCGAATATGACCAGGGCATCGGTGAACTTTCCGATGCCGCATCGGCGCTGGATTATCTTCAGGCGATGAACCAGAACGCCAAGCACTGCTGGGTCGCGGGTTTTTCCTTTGGCGCCTGGATCGGGATGCAGTTGCTGATGCGGCGCCCCGAGATCACCGGCTTCGTCTCGATCAGCCCGCCGGCGAACATGTACGACTTCAGCTTTCTTGCCCCCTGCCCGTCGTCGGGCCTGATCATCAACGGCACCGCCGACCGGGTGGCGCCGCCCAAGGACACGGCCAGCCTGGTGAACAAGCTTCACGAGCAGAAGGGGATCAAGATCACCCATACACAGATCGACGGCGCGGATCACTTCCTCAAGGACGAGG
>JAAFHX010000243.1 GCA_013297695.1 Rhodobacterales bacterium
GTTCAAAGAGCCATGCTCCCTTTGCGGGGGAGTGATTGGACGCTCTCAAATCTTATCCAACATTGCTAGGGGAAACGGGGTTGATCGCGTCTTCTTTCAAAGGCAACTGATCGAAAGCGGACTGTCAGGACACGACAACGACTCGGGCGTTCGGTGGCGACCTGCGACTTCCTGAAGGCAGCCACGTGTCCATGGAGCGCTGAGTAGCTGAAAATGGGCGTATGGCGGCGATGTACCGGCGGTTTCAAACGCAGGCCATTTGCAGGTCCCCCAGGGGCGCATTACGCTTCGGCGCGTTCGGCATCCATCATTCTCTGGAGAGCACGCCTGCCCAAAACGGCGGTACCATCGCTTTTTAGCATTAGCTCAGGCGGAAGCTCGTCCATCGTGCGGATGATCTTCTCGATCTCGACCGTGGCGAAGATGTCCTCTGCCAGCACCGGCTTGAGGTACTCGGTCATTTCGTCCATACCTGCGTGATTGGTCGATCCCATCGCGAAGAAGTAATTGGTGGTGAACCGCTTTGCCGGGGTGACCGCGTGCCAGACCCGCGAAGCGTTTAGCACTTCGCCCGCCCGCGGATGCCCTTGTGAGACGTGCATCTCACCGATGCCTGCGTGAAAACCCGGGAAGTGAAAATCCATGCCGGAAATGCGGTCGATCGGCCCGTCAAACTCGATCCGTCCTTTGCTCACGGGCTGACGCTGCGTGTTGCGCATGATCCGGCGACTGCGGATGCGGCGGTCGTTGACGTCACGGTCTTCGGGCGTTGCCGCATCGTCGGGCGTGCCGATCGAGGTGGAATGCAGATAGCCCAGATGGGTCAGGTCGAGCAGGTTGTCGTTGAGCAACTGATAGCGGCCATCGACTTCGTGATAGTAGAACGGCTTGCTGAGGTATCCGTCGAGGCCGAAGCCGATCTCTGCCATGTCCGGAATGAGCGACGGGTCCGCCTTATCGGCATCGCCAGGCCAGATCCACGCCCACAGGCCGCGCTCGACAAGCGGGTAGCTGCGGATCGAATAGACGCCGGGGACCGACTGCTGGCTGGGCACGAAGGTGCATTTGCCGCCGGAATCGAAGGTGATCCCGTGATAACCGCACTGGATGGCATCGCCAACACGCTTGCTCGCACCAAGCGGGTAGTGGCGGTGCGGGCAGCGCCCTTCTACCGCAACAGCTGTGCCGTCAGCCTTGCGGTAGAGGACCACCGGCTGGTTGAGTATCCAGCGCGACAGCAGGGCTTCGCCGATCTCTTCGGTGAAAGCGGCAACGTACCAGCCGTTGCGAGGGGCATAGCTACCTTCGGTGAAAGGATACATGTGGCATGCTCACTTTGGGCGTGGAGTGGAGATTGTCCGACTCACGCAGGTTGTAAGAGGTGGCGCTTGATGCCGTGCGACCATTCGCGAGTACTGCCCCGCGCGGTTCGCGACGCTGGGCGGTGGCATTGATCTCTTCGGTTGTCGGGGCTGCATCGGCTTGTTCATCCGCCGCCTGCGCGCGGGGGTGGGCAGCGCCGGGGTCGTTGCCAGCAGCAAGCCACCCAACAAATGTGAAAAGGGCCTTTGCATCCAATTTCTCCCATTGCGACCACCTTTTTCGAACACTGTTAGACAATTGGTGAAAGTTGGTCAATAGAGCTGGAATGGAATCCGAAACCGACCTCAGGCTGACCGTCGAACAGATCGTCGATCAGGCGCTCGAACTCCTCCGCGAAGAGGGCATGGACAAACTGAGCATGCGCCGACTGGCCGCGCGCGTGGGGGTTCGGGCCTCGACGCTCTACTATTACCTGCCGGACAAGGCGGCGCTGATGGCAGCGATGATGGAACGGTTGTTTATGCGCTGCCTTGATATCATCCCTCCCTGCACCAACTGGCAGACGTGGATGCGCGGCTTTGGACGCGCCATCTGGTCTGTACAGAATACCTACCCGTTCACGGGCGAACTGATCACCGTCAGCATGCTCGACGAAGACTATTTCGCGCGCACGACGCGGCGATTGGAACAGCTGCTGGAAGGTTTCGGGGCGCCGGTTGAACAACTCATGGAAATCCAGTCGGCTGTCCAGTCCTTGATGACCGGCTGGTCCACTTTCGCCCATGCCCGTTATTCGGGCAATCTCGGCCAGGTACTTGATGTGGAGCGGCTGGCATTTAAAAGCCTCGATGCCCTGATCAGAGGCTGGCGACCATGATGAACGGATCGGCAGGTTTCCGGAATTTCACCCGGATCCGAGGCAAGCCTGGCGTGCACTGTCCATGGTAGCGTGGAACCGCACCGATTTTGACGTTGGCGGCGACTTCCCGCCGGAGCTCTTTGATTCCGTCCAGTTATCTCCAAAGCCTTAGCTCACCGTCATGTGAGCGAGCGACAACTCGCTGAGAACAACGGCAGCTACCGGGTTCTTCCGCTCGAAAGCCGCCGTTCCGGAAACCATAACATTACAGTCATTCCCGCTAGTTTTTCGGTACGTTGAAACCTGCCATTCGTTCAGGGTGACGGGTGGGTATGATGCGGGGTTGGGGACTGTCCCTTTTTAAGGCGCAGAGCTTTCCAGACATAGCAACCAGAGTTTCGAACACTAATTGGATGCCGTCAGCACAT
>JAAFHX010000244.1 GCA_013297695.1 Rhodobacterales bacterium
TCGTCCACCGCACGCTTCGCGCCTTTCCAGTAGCCATAGTCGTCGATGATCATGATCCCACCCCGCGTCAGGCGCGGGTAAAGGTGGCGCAACTCGGACATGGTGCTGTCGTAGAAGGCGGTGTCGAGGCGCAACAGCGCAATGCGAAGGGTCTGGACCCGCGGCAGCGTCTCGGCCACGTCGCCCTCGACAAGACGCACCAGCCGCATGTCATAGCCGGTCTGCTCCATGGCGGCCCGCACCGCCTCGATCGGCGCTTCGGCGCGGACCAGCTCGGCAACTTCGGGCCCGTGCGAGCCCTGCATCAGGTCGGACGCAGCCACGCCGTTGAGGTCCATGTCATGGGGCCCCGGCGAACTCATCCCCGAGAAGGTGTCGAACAGGAACAGCTCGCGATGTACCGCGCCGCGCGCCAGCAGCGTCAAGGCGATCAACATTGATGAACCGCCCCGCCAGACACCGCATTCGACGAAACTGCCCGGAATGCCGTTGTCGACGACCGTGTTCACCGCGGTCCACAGTGCAAATCCGCGTTCCACGGTGGTCATCGTGAAGGGCTGCACGCGTGCCCAAATGGCCGCGAACTCGGGATTGGAGGACGGATCTACTGTTGGCGTCATCATGCAATCCCCGAAATCTCTGGTGTGTGGCAGAGGTTCGTCTGCGTCCGGCCACACGAAAACCCGCATAGCAGGGGGGGCCTTTGTCGTGCAAGGCCGCCACGACGCAGCGCTTGTGGAGAGGGGAGCAATCCGGTAGCTGAAATCAGAAGTCGTAAGGCCGCAGTGACAAGCTTCGGCTGTCCGGAGCTGACGACTGTCAATCAGCGGTGTAAGTTTTCGTGGACCCAAACGACGATGTTACCAGATTGCGCGCGGCCCTCGCCGAGTACGAGCGGAAGAGCCGCAAGACCAATTGGCTTCTGCGGCAGCTGGCTGGGAAGGTGCGTGACTTTCCGCGAGATGTGATCGCGCGCTACCGCAACTCTCGTCGCAAGCGCCGCGCGCGTGCCGAGATCGGTCGCATGATGGGCGAAGCACGCGGGGCTGTGGCTTCGACCGGAGCTCTGGGACAGACCGCGACGCCCAAACCGCTGTTCTTCCATCTGCATCCCGAGTGGCATGAGACCTATCTTGCGGCAATGAAACAGGACTCCAACGCCCGTGCGACACTGGCAGAGATGGAGGGTTTCTTTGGTTCGACCGAGATGCAGGCTCTCATCGCGGATGCCGCCCGGATTGATCCCGAGGTGGGATCGCTGAACGGATACGAGCCGGGTTTCCTGCCACCCTGGCATGATGGCGAATATGCCCATTTCCGCAAGGCCGTGGAGAGGATTCCGGCGGGCCCCTACGACTCGGTCGTGCTTGTCCCTTTCGGCAAGCTCGGCGGCGCGGATCTTGTGGCCGGGATTCTGGCCGGGGCGCTGGTGCGGCAGGGCCGCACCTTGATCCTGCGGACCGACCTGTCCGACTGGGACCGGCCCGACTGGTATCCTGATACGGTCCCTGCCATCGACATCTCGGTTGAGTTCTCGAAGCTCTTGGACCGGCCCCGTGCACTTTACATGTTGCTACGTGAACTTGGCGCGAGGCGCGTCTGGAATGTGAACAGCCGTCTCGGCTTCGATATGCTCGTGCATTACGGTGCGCGCCTTGCAGTACAGTCGCAGTTACAAGCCTATTATTTCTGTGCCGACCGGGACTCTGGGGGAAACGAGGTGGGCTATCCGGTCTGGTACTTCGCCAATATCCTGCCACATCTGACGGCGGCCATATGTGACAATGCCGATCTCGCACGATCTCTGACGCGGCGGTATAGTTTGCCTGATGATCTCGCTGCACGGGTTCGAACAATCTACACGCCAGCCCGGACCCCGGTGGCGGATGGTACGCTGGCCAAAGTGCAGGCTGACCGTCGTGTCAGTCGATTGCGGCCTCGGGTGCTCTGGGGCGGGCGTCTGGACCGCCAGAAGCGGTTTGACATCGTGATCGCCCTGGCCCGTGCGATGCCAGACGTTGATTTTGATGCCTGGGGCAAAGCGGTTCTTGACACCCCACCGGACCTTTCGGCCCTTCCCCCAAACTTGCGGCTGAACCCACCCTTCTCGGAGTATGCTCAACTGCCCCTGAACGATGCCGATGGCTGGCTCTACACGTCTGACTGGGATGGCTTGCCGACGATCCTGATCGAGCTTGGCGCGATGGGTATGCCGATCGTGGCCAGCGCCGTAGGGGGTGTGCCGGAACTCATCGACATCAGGACCGGATGGCCGGTCGATCCTGACGCGGGCCTCGCAGGCTACGAGGCGGCGTTGCGATCGATGCTGGCGGACCCTGGTGCGCGCCAAGAGCGTGCCGCAGCATTGCAGCGTCGCATCGCAGCCCAACATGATGGAACGACATATGGCCGGGCCGTGGCGGAGATCATGTGATGAGCGCTGCGTCGAGCGATCCTGTCGATATCACCGTGATCATTACCGCGCACCGTGAAGGGCTGATCGCCGCACAGTCGGCCCGCAGTGCCGAGGCGGCTATGGCCGAGGCGGCTGCGAGGGGTCTGCACGTCGAGATGGTTGTCGTGCTCGACCGG
>JAAFHX010000245.1 GCA_013297695.1 Rhodobacterales bacterium
GTGATCGACTACATGCGGCAACTGGCCGAGGTATCCCCCCCCGACATTGCCGAAATCGACTGGGACCGCGGGCTGAACTATTTCATGTATGGCAAGACCGCCCTGGCCTATTGCTGGACGATGCGGGCCGCGCGCTTCGAACATGAGCTCAGCTCTCAGGTTGCCCGCCGGGTGGCGTATCTGCCGCCGCCGTCGCGCCGGATGCGCCAGATTGCGGCACCGGTTGGCGGGTTTCTGATGACCATTCCCGCCCGTGTCCCGCCTGCCCGTCAGCGCCAGATCATCAACGCGCTGGCATGGATGGTGTCACCCGAGGCGATGAAGGCCCACGTCAAGAACGGCTTTCCGGTCGCCCCCCGGTTTTCCGTTTGCGCCGACCCGGAGGCGCTGGCTTCCTCGCCGATCGTCAGCATGGTGGACCGGCTTGCCCGCAGGAACGAGCTTGTGACATGGGCGCGTCCGCCAATTCCGGAGTTCAGCCTGATCGAAGCCATTCTGGGAGCCGAAATCCACGATGCGGTTTTTCATGGCAAGCCCGCGCGCCAGGCGCTTCGCGATGCCGAAAACGAGATAAACAGCAGAATTATCAAGAAAAACGTGCATTGAAGGAAGGTTGAGGGCAACCACGCCGCTTTGGTTGAGCTTCAGATTGGTTTCGATCTGTGAAGAGCGCCCGAAGAGCCTGATCAGGATCAATCCCACGTTCTTGGGGAGCACCTGATGAAACAGAACCATGCTGTCTTGGGCTGAATGGTTGGCAGCTACACCGCCGTGGTGATGTTTCCTACTTCAGGTTCTGCACGAAAGCGGCGCGTTGCAGGTTGCTGTGACCCCCGATAACTCATCCATCTGATGCTAGAGTCCGGCCCAAGGAGAGGACCGGACATGAAGACTGGCCTGCTGCCGGTTTCGTGGACGGGCAGTTAAGCTAACCCGGCCTTCTTTTCGAACTCGACTGGGCTCAGATAGCCGATGGTCGAGTGTCGTCTGACTGTGTTGTAGAACCTTTCGATGTAGTCGAACACGTCTGCCCTTGCGTCGTCACGCGTCCGGTAGACCTTCTTGCCGATCCTTTCGGTCTTGAGCGAGGAGAAGAAGCTCTCCATCGCGGCATTGTCCCAGACGTTGCCGGAGCGGCTCATCGAGCACTGCACGCCGTTGTCGGCCATCAGCTTCTGGAATTGTTCGCTGGTGTATTGGCTGCCCTGATCGGAATGGTGCAGCAGGGCGTCGGGCTTGCCGCGCCGCCAGATAGCCATGACGAGGGCGTCGGTGACGAGCCCAGCCGTCATCTCCGCCTTCATCGACCAGCCGACCTCGAGCCATGGAGCCGCCACTGGTTCAAGGCCCATGGCGAGGGCCTTGAGAACAGGTCGATGACGGCCGCGACATAGAGCCAGCCCTCCGCCGTCCAGACAGAGGTGAAGTCCGCGATCCACTTCCGGTTCGGGCGATCAGCATGGAACTCACGGTCCAGAACGTTCGACGCAGCCGCTGTCAGGCGCTGCCCCTCGTCCTTAGGCAATCCCCGCCGACGCGGTCGTGCCCTGAGCGCCTGGGCGCGCATCAGCCGCTCGATGCGATGCAGGCCACAGTCGATCCCCTCGGCCAGAACATCACGCCAGACGCGCCGGGCACCATAGGTGCGGGAACTGGCGATGAAGCTTGTCCGCACCTTCGCACCGATCTCCCGGTCATCCCGACTGCGCTTCGAGGGCGCTCTGGCGAGCCAGGCGTGGAATCCCGATCGCGACACATCCAGCGCTGCGCACAGCCAACTTACCGGCCAGATGTGGCGGTGCTTCGCGACGAAAGTGAACCTCATGTCACTTCCCTCGCGAAGTAGGCTGCGGCTTTTTTTAGGATGTCGCGCTCTGCCCTCAGCTTGGTGACCTCCTTGCGCAGCCGGTCGATCTCGAGCTGCTCAGGCTTCATCTGCCCGTTCCCGGGAAACGCCTGCGCAGGATCCGTCTCCAGCTCCCGCACCCACTTGCGCAGAACGTTCGCATGCACCCCAAGATCGCGTGACGCCTGCGCCGAAGTGACACCGCGATCCCTCACCAACTTCACCGCCTCAAGCTTGAACTCGCGGCTGAACTTCCGTCTCTCCATGGAAAACTCCGATTCCGTTGAAACACCCTAACTCGGTGTCCACGAAACAGGCAGCAGGCCAGACAGTGCCAGCTTGCCATCGCCGGTTGGCCGCCACCCCCGCACGAAATCATCATACGAAAGGTTCGGATGGAACTGGACCGCCCGTATTCTGCTGTCGTCCTTCTCTCCCATCAAGGCGTAAGCAAGCCTCTTGGCAATCCATGTCTTCCCGGTTCCTGGCGGGCCTTGGAGGATCAGGTTCTTCTTCGTTCGCAATCTTTCCAGAAGCCGCTCGACCTCGGCCTACGAAAGAAAGCAACCGTCCTTCAGGATGTCTGCTGCCGCATAGGGTACTAGGGTCAGGACCTGTTAAATTGCTTGCGGACGGGCTTCTGGTTTGATTCATTCTTGGCACTGAGGGGGTGTCGCATGGATGATCTGTTCTGGTTGACCGAAGCGCAGATGGAGCGGCTGAGGCCGC
>JAAFHX010000246.1 GCA_013297695.1 Rhodobacterales bacterium
AACCCCAGACTTCATGCAGAAGGATATCGCGCGCCACAACCCCTTGAGTTGAACGGTAAAGGAACTTCAGGATGTTCGTTTCCTTTTCCGTCAGGCGGATCTTCTTGTCCTTCTCGTCCACCAGCATTTTCTGCGCTGGCTTGAAAGTGTAAGGGCCCAACTGGAAGATCGCATCTTCGGACTGTTCATGTTGACGAAGCTGCGCCCTGATGCGCGCAAGCAACACCGGGAACTTGAAGGGCTTGGTCACATAGTCGTTCGCGCCAGCATCCAGACCCAGAATCGTATCTGCATCCGAATCATGCCCCGTGAGCATCAGAACCGGGCACTTCACGCCCTGCTTGCGCATCCGGCGGCACAACTCGCGCCCGTCGGTGTCAGGCAGGCCGACGTCAAGGATCACAAGGTCATAGATGCCGGCCTTGGCCTTCTCCATGCCCTCGGCTCCGGTGCGCGCCTCGAACACGTCGAAGTCCTCGGTCATCACCAGTTGTTCGCTCAGCGCTTCGCGCAGATCGTCGTCGTCATCGACAAGCAGGATTTTCCGAAGGTTGGCCATGATACGTCTCCTCAACTCGTGAAGGGCAGATGCGCCGTCTTCACCATTGCTGCAAGATTTGCGACAAACGCTTCACGCGGTCGTGTCGCAGGCGGGGTAAATGTTTCAATTCCGCCCACACCGGCATAGACAGGGCGCAGCGCCGCGCCCGTGGATGACCATGACTCTTGGACCCTCGATCACCGAGCGACTGGCCCGTGCCCGGGCCGACCTGCGCATGGGCGTGCCCGTGGTGCTGACTGCCGAGGGGCGCGGGGCGCTGGTGGTGGCGGCGGAGACGCTGTCGGCGCAGCGTCTGGCCGGCCTGCGCGCACTTGGCAGCCCGGAACTGGCGATCACGGCCTGGCGCGCGGAAACGCTGAAGGCGCGGGCCTATGACAATGACCTTGCCCGCATCGCGGTCCCTGATGGGGTACCGCTTGCCTGGCTTCGTGCCGTGGCCGACCCGGCCGATGACCTGAATGCCCCGATGAAGGGCCCGCTGCGGTCCCTGCGCGACGGCCCGGCCGACCTGCACCGGGCGGCGATCCTGCTTGCGAAATCGGCGCATCTGCTGCCTGCCGCCGTGGTTCTGCCCGTGGCGCGGCCGTTTGCGCTGTCGCAGTCGGGGGACCTGACCTTGCTGCCCCTGGCCGATGCGGGTCCGGAACTGGCCGCCGCCCCCGTCCTGCATCCGGTCGTGGCGGCGCGCCTTCCGATGCAGGCGGCGCAGGCGGGGCGGCTGCATGTCTTTCGTCCCGAGGATGGCGGCGAGGAACATTACGCCATCGAGATCGGCCGCCCCGACCGCGGCCTGCCCGTGCTCGCGCGGCTGCACTCGGCCTGCTTCACCGGCGATGTGCTGGGCAGCCTGAAATGCGACTGCGGCCCGCAACTTCACGCAGCCCTTGCGCAGATGGGGGCCGAGGGCGCGGGCATCCTGCTGTATCTGAACCAGGAAGGGCGCGGCATCGGGCTGGCCAACAAGATGCGCGCCTATTCTCTGCAGGATCAGGGGTTCGACACGGTCGAGGCCAATCACCGGCTGGGGTTCGAGGATGACGAGCGCGATTTCCGGCTGGGCGCTGGCCTTCTGCAGTCGCTTGGCTTCCGGGCGGTGCGGCTGCTGACAAACAACCCGCGGAAGATCGCCATGATGCAGGCCAACGGCATCACGGTGACCGAGCGGGTCCCTCTGCATGTGGGCCGGACGGCGCAGAATGCGGACTATCTGGCGACCAAGGCCGCCAAGTCCGGGCACCTGCCATGATCCGCGCCACCGACATCGTTGTCACGCGATGGGGCGCGCGGTTCATGGGGCGGCGCTTTGCCTGTTCCATCGGGCGCGGCGGCGTCACCACCGACAAGCGCGAAGGCGACGGAGCGACGCCTGCAGGCGTTCACGGCCTGGTCGGGCTGCTCTATCGCCCGGACCGCATCTCGCGTTCTGCGCTGCCCGACTGGGCGCTGCCCTTCGGCCCCGCTGACCTGTGGTCGGACGATCCGCGCGACCCGGACTACAACCTGATGGTCCGCAGGCCCCATGCCTTCGGCCATGAACGGCTGACCCGGCCCGACCCCTTGTATGACGTGATCCTGCTGACCGACTGGAACTGGCCCCGCGCCATTCCCGGCGAGGGGTCGGCCATCTTCCTACACACCTGGCGCCGACCACGGCACCCGACGGCGGGCTGCGTGGCCTTCGCGCGCCGGGATCTTCTGTGGATCGCCCGCAACATCCGGCACCGGACCCGGCTGTTCGTTCTGGGGTGATTGTCAACCCCCTTATCAAACCGCTTTGGACGCCGTAGTCTGCCCTCAGTTCCAGGGAGCCGCCGATGTCTGCCAAATCTTTGACCAAAGCCCAGTTCAAGACCGGGGACGACATCTTCGATCTGCGGCTTGACCGCAGCGCGGCCGACCTTTGGGGCATGACTGACAGGCTGTATGGCGCAAATCCCGATTATCCGCGCGTCAAGGAGGCATTGCTGGCCGCAATGCGCAAGGCCTGGGCCGACCGCCCCGCCGACC
>JAAFHX010000247.1 GCA_013297695.1 Rhodobacterales bacterium
GTGCTTGGGTTCTGGGCGGTCGGGCGCGAACTGGCCGTCGACCCCGGGGCCGACCCGCCGGAATTCGTGATCGACGAGGTGGCGGGCCAGTGGTTGACACTGCTCTTTCCAGCTGCCGCCTTCTGGTCGCGCGGGCTTGATGACTGGGCGCTGGTCGCCTGGCCGGGATGGGTTGCGGCGTTTCTGTTCTTCCGGGTGTTCGATATCTGGAAACCCGGCTGGGTCGGCCGGGCTGACCGGATGCGCGGCACGCAGGGCGTGATGCTGGATGACCTGATCGCCGGGCTTTTCGCCGGTCTGGCGACCATGATCACGGCAGCCATCGCCCACGGGGTCCTGATGCGATGACCGCGCCCGAGCAGCTTCTGGCTTTGGCCACGGCGCGCGGCGTATTTCTTGCCACGGCGGAAAGCTGCACCGGAGGGCTGATCGCCGGGGCGATAACCGATGTGGCGGGATCATCGGCGGCGTTCGACCGCGGCTTCGTGACCTATTCGAACGCCGCCAAGATTGAGATGCTGGGCGTGCTGCCCGCAACGCTTGAGGCCCACGGAGCCGTTTCGGAACCTGTGGCCGCCGAGATGGCGGCAGGGGCGCTGACGCGGTCGCAAGCCGGTCTCGCGGTTTCCGTCACCGGCATTGCCGGGCCGGGCGGGTCGGAGTTCAAGCCCGAAGGTCGGGTCTGCTTCGGTCTGGCGATGACAGGGCACCCGACGGTCACGGAAACGCGTGACTTCGGCCCCCTGGGCCGCCGAGAGGTGCGCATGAAGACGGTCGAACACGCATTGGCCCTGATGATCGGGGCGCTGACCCTAAGCCCTTAGCTTTGGTTCCCCTCAAACCCGATGGCCGCGCCCTGCCCTTCGCGGGCATCTCGGCCAGAGGTCTTGGCCGGTCGAGCAGCATCTGCTACGTGTTGCACATGATCCGGCGGCATCGATCAGGGCTTCTTCGCGCAGCGGTTTCGCTTCTGTTCACGCTTGCCCTTTTTGTCGCGGGCGGGGCTCATGCCGTCCCGGCATCTGTCGACAAGGACCGGGCGGCGGATCTGTCGGCCTTTCTCTCGGTGGCAGGACCGTCAGGCGGCTTCTGCGGCACCCTTCCCGACCGGGCAGACCCTGATGAGGATTGCCCGGTCTGCCGGATGCCCGGACTTGTTCCGTCACCGGTTCGCGCCGTAACCGCCGGCGAAGCGGTCGTTTCGGTGGTCTGCCCCGCCGCATGGACGGAGCTTGCGCCCGTCGCTGCCCGCCACCCGGCCTGGCAAGGCCGCGCCCCGCCGGCTGTCTGATCGCCACCGGGCCATCCGTGCCCGGACGTTTCAGACCCCCGAGCGGCGGCACACCCGCCGGAACCCTTGCCTTTGCGGAGTACCCGATGACCCGAATCCTGTCCCTTCTTGCCGCGCTGATGCTCGGCTCTGCCGCCTCTGCCCATCAGATCACGGTCGGCACCCTTGAAATCGTTCACCCCAACATTCCCACACCTTTCGCCGGTGCGAAGTCGGCCGCCGGCTACATGGCACTGGTCAACAACGGGGCCGACCCCGACCGCCTGATCAGTGCCACTGCCGGTTTCGCCGACATGACGATGCTGCATGAATCGAAGACCGATGCGAACGGGGTCGCCACGATGTCCCATGTGGCCGGGCTGGACATTCCCGCCGGCGAGACCGTGACGCTGGAGCCGGGCGGCTACCACATCATGTTCATGGGCCTGAAGCAGACCCCTGTTGAAGGCGAGATGCTTCCGGTGACGCTGACCTTCGAAAGGGCAGGTACGGTCGAAGTGGAATTCATGGTCGATCCGCCCGGCGAGGGCGGCCACGATCATGAACAGCATGGGGCGGCAGGGGATCATTCACATCACGGTCCGATGTCCACGGTCGGCATGACGGACCCCGAAGCGATCACGACGATGCTGAAGGCGCAGTTCGAAACCCCCGACTCACCGCTGACGGTTGAACCGATCACGGTCCAGGGCGAGGTCGCCGTTGCAGGCTGGTCGCAGGATGGGCGCGGCGGGCGGGCCTTTCTGCGGAAGGACGCCGAAGGCTGGTTCGTGGAACTTTGCGCAGGCAAGGATCTGGTGACCCCCGGCATGCTGCAATCGCTTGGCCTGACAGCCGCCGAGGCCGATGGCATGGCCGAGGCGATCGCCACAGCCGAGGCTGCGGGCGGCCCGGACCTTGTGGCCCGGCTGGACGGGTTCGAGGGAACCGTGATCGTTGGTCGGGGCGCTGCCCATGCGCACGGGGGGTGAACCGCAGCGCGGTGCAGAACCGGTGACCCAATGCAAGTGGCTCAGGCCGCTGCACGTGTCGGCGTTCTGCAGCGGTCCCTGCCGCGAAGGGCTTGCATGGTGATCGGTCTGCGGCTAGATCACCATGCTAGGGAACGGTCCATGCGTCCGATCCCGCCTGCGGGTGTAGCTCAATGGCAGAGCAGCCGCTTCCCAAGCTGAATACGAGGGTTCGATTCCCTTCACCCGCTCCACTTTACAGAACAGCAACGCCGACTGCAGAA
>JAAFHX010000248.1 GCA_013297695.1 Rhodobacterales bacterium
CCATGCACCTTCCCTCCGCCGGCATGATCCGGTTCAGGTTCGACGGGTTCGCGCGCACGCATCTCAGCCCTTCCGGGCACCCCGAGGTGACCAGGAACATAGCGCACCCCGCCGCCAGTGCAAGCCTTCGGTTCGACCCCGGATTTTTCGCAGAAAAATCGTTCCCCTCGGCCCCGCTTTCCCCTATGTCCGCCGGGTCAGGAGACCGTGCATGAGCTTCAACACCTTCGGCCATCTGTTCCGCGTGACCACCTGGGGCGAAAGCCACGGTCCCGCCATCGGCGCCACCGTCGATGGCTGCCCTCCCGGGATTGCCCTGACGGAAAACGATCTGCAGCCCTGGCTCGATGCCCGCAAACCCGGGCAGAACAGGTATACCACGCAGCGTCGCGAAGATGACCTCGTGCGCATCCTGTCGGGCACCTACGAAGGCACCACCACCGGAACCCCGATCCAGCTGATGATCGAGAATACCGACCAAAGGTCGAAGGATTACGGCGATATCGCCCGAAGCTTTCGCCCAGGCCATGCCGATATCACCTATCACCAGAAGTACGGGGTCCGCGATCCCCGTGGTGGCGGGCGATCATCGGCGCGCGAAACCGCCAGCCGGGTCGCTGCGGGCGGGGTGGCGCGGGCCGCCCTTGCGGTGCTCGCCCCCGGTCTGGCGATCACCGGCTGCATGGTCCAGATGGGCAACCGCAGCATAGACCGCGCCCGGTTCGACACCGCCGAAATCGCACGCAACCCGTTCTGGTGCCCCGATCCCGTCGCGGCCGCCGACTGGGCCGCCTACCTGGACGAACTGCGCCTGTCGCACAACTCTGTCGGAGCGGTCATCGAGGTTACGGCCACCGGCGTTCCCGCAGGCCTCGGCGCGCCGCTATACGGCAAGCTCGATGCCGATCTTGCCGCAGCCATGATGTCGATCAACGCCGTCAAGGGCGTGGAAATCGGCGACGGCATGGCCTCCGCCGTGCTGACCGGGGTCGAAAATGCCGACGAGATCCGGTTCGGGCCGACGGGGCCCGAATTCCTGTCCAACCATGCCGGCGGAATACTGGGGGGCATTTCCACCGGACAGCCGGTCGTGGTGCGTTTCGCGGTAAAGCCCACGTCGTCGATCCTGACCCCGCGGCGCACCATCACGACCGCAGGGGACGAGATCGACCTGATCACCAAGGGCCGGCACGACCCCTGCGTCGGCATCCGCGCCGTTCCGGTGGGCGAGGCGATGCTGGCCTGCGTCCTGCTGGACCATCTGCTGCGCGACCGGGGCCAGACCGGTGGCCAGCGCGGGCAGATCGGCTGATCCGCTCAGGCCGGGCGCATCGCCACCGGGCGCGCGGGCTTGCGCGGACGCACCGCGACCTTGCGCTTCGGTTTTGCTGCCTTGGCCGCGCCCAGCGGTGCCGCCAGACTGATCCTCAGAACCAGACGGCGAAAATCTTCAAGGGTCATGTCTGCCTCCAAGCTGCCGGCGGTGCTGTTCACCACACTGACCTTGACAGACAGTGACCCTGCGGCAGCCTGCTGTCACAGCAAGCTTCCGTGAACGTTCGTGTCAGGCCGTGACCGCAAGGGTCGCATCAAGGAACGGCTGCCATGAACCTGCGTGATCAGGGCGTGATACAGCGTCAGGCCCGACCCGGACCTTCGGCCCGCAGCCGGTCCTTGTAGGCGCGCAGCAGGCCGACCCGGCGCGGGCGAAAGCTTTCGTCCAGCACCACCACCCCGCTGACCCGGTGCAGGTGGAACCGTCGGAAATCCTGCCGCAACCGGCAGAAGGCCAGCAGCATCAGGGTGCGGTCCAGAAACACGATGGCCAGCGGCCAGACCTTCCGCCGTGTCACCGCGCCGGTGTTGTCCTCATAGCCGATCTCCAGAGCGACCTCGTTCCAGCAGGCAGCCCGCACCTCGGCCAGATGCGAGGGCGGGGTCGGCCTCTGCTCGAACCGATAGGTCATCTGCACAGCATGGATCGCCTGCCGCTGCACCCGTTCGGGCAATGTGGCCGTGACCTTGGCCAGCGCCCGGTCAGCCGCCTGCGCCAGCGCTGCGTCCCCCGCCAGCCGCACCTCGGCCAGACCCAGCACCAGCGCCTCGACCTCCAGCCGGTCGAACATCTGCGGCGGCAGGGCCGGGTCCTCGGTCAGGCTGTAACCCACCCCCGCCTCGCCGTCGATCAGCGCGCCCCCGGCCCGCAGCGTGGCAATGTCGCGGTACAGCGTGCGCAGCGACACCTCGGTTTCCTCGGCAAGCCGTGCCGCCGTCACCGGCGCAGGCAGACGGCGCAGCGCATCCAGCAGTCGGAACAGACGGTCGGGGCGGGCCATGCATTCCTGCCGGAAAATGTCAGTAGGGACCAAGCATAAGGGGCGCATCCGAAAGCTCAACCCGAAAGGACAGACCATGCTGACCCTGTTTCACGCCCCCCAGTCACGTTCGTCACGGATCGTCACCCTGATCGACGAAATGGGTATCGCCGACCGGGTGACCATCCACCCC
>JAAFHX010000025.1:0-20597 GCA_013297695.1 Rhodobacterales bacterium
GCGATCTCGGCCATGGCGTCGTATTCCCAGCCGACGGCCTTGCCCTCCTTGTCGATGAACTGCAGCGGCGGATAGGCGTTCTCGGTCACCACCACGATCTCGCGGCCGGCAAGGTCCGGCAGGTCGGCGGCAAGCGCCAGCGGGGCAGCAAGGGCAAGGGCAAGCCCGGCAAGGGCGGCGGTCAGGTTCATGGGCGTCTTCCTGTTGTTCTGCGTTCCGGAAAAAGTCTAGGGCGCGGGATCGGGGACTGTCCAGCCATCGGGATGCAGATTGCCGCAAACCGGGCACCCGGGGCGTTTGCGCAGGCTGATGACGCGGTTTTCGCCATGCAAGCCGTCGAACAGCAGCAACCGCCCGCGCAACCCCTCGCCCGCCCCGGTGATCGCCTTCACCGCCTCCAGCGCCATCATCGACCCCACCACCCCCGGCAGCGGCCCGGCCACCCCGGCTTCGGCACAGGTCGGCACCAGACCGGGTGCCGGGCGCTGCGGAAAGACGCAGGCATGGCACGGCCCGCCCCGCGCCGGGTCATACAGGCTGATCTGCCCCTCCCACTGCGTCAGCGCCCCGGCGATCAGCGGCTTGCAAAGCTGCACGGCCACCCGGTTCACCAGCTCACGCGTGTCGAAATTGTCAGACCCGTCCAGGATCAGGTCATGCTCGCCGAACAGGTCACCCGCGATTTCGGGCGTCAGGCGGCGGGTATAGCTGCGCGCCTCGACGAAGGGGTTCAGCGCCTGCATCGCGATGACCGCCGACTGCGCCTTGGCCATCCCCAGCCGCGCATCGGCATGGATCACCTGCCGCTGCAGGTTCGAGCTTTCGACCACATCGTCGTCGATCACCCCGATCCGCCCCACCCCGGCGGCAGCCAGATACAGCAGCGCCGGAGCGCCCAACCCCCCCGCCCCCACCACCAGGACCCGCGCGTCCTTCAGACGCCGCTGCCCCGGCCCGCCGATTTCGCGCAGCAGGATGTGGCGCGCATAGCGGTCAAGCTCGGCCGGGCGGAAGGCTCCGGCGGGCAGGTCCGGCTCTTTCGGGGCGGCACGGTCGCGCAACCGGGCAATGCCGAACCGATAGGCCAGCACCAGCGCCACCGCACCGCCAAGAACCAGCCAGACCTGCGCCGACCCGCCGGTCGCCTGCCGCAAGGGATGCTCTGCGGGAAGCACCAGATGCTCCACGATCACGCCCGCCCAGATCACGGCAATCACGGCCAGCCGCTGCCCGACGGGGGTCTTCAGCCAGGCCCCGACCGCCCAGACCGCAGCCATCATCACAAGGATCAGGGTCATGTCAGGTCTTGCCCGTCGATCCGAAGCCGCCTTCGCCACGTGCGGTCGCCTCAAGCTCGGTCACGACGGCAAATCCTGCCTGCAGCACCGGGGCAACGATCATCTGGGCGATCCGGTCGCCGTGCCGGATGGTGTAGGGATGCCCGCCAAGGTTCACCAGCGCCACGCCAAGCGGGCCGCGATAATCGCTGTCGATGGTGCCCGGCGTGTTGGGCAGGGTGATCCCATGGGTCAGCGCGAGACCGGACCGGGGCCGGATCTGCACCTCGAACCCCGGCGGAATGGCGATGCGAAAGCCGGTCGGCACCACCGCCCGGCGCATCGGATCAAGGATGAACCCGCTGCCTCGATCCTCGGGGCGCAGGTTGGCGCGGATGTCCGCCCCCGCAGACCCGGGCGTTGCATAGCCGGGCAGCGCCACCTCGCGGTCGGCCCAGTCTTCCCACAGCACCAGGATGTCTACCGTCACGCCCCTGCCCCGTTCATCTTGGCGAAAATATCCCCGCCGGAGGCATCCGCCCGCAACACCCGTGCGACGTTCATTGCAGGGCCTGCGCAATCCGGTCGGCCAGACGGCGCGCAACCATCTCCTTGGACAGGCGGGGCCAGACCTCGGGACCATTCCCGGTGATCAGCGTCACGGCATTCTCGGACCCGCCCATGATGCCCGTCTCGGGGCGCACGTCATTGGCCACGATCCAGTCGCAGCGCTTGCGGGCGCGCTTGGCGGTGGCATGGGCCAGAATGTCATCGGTCTCGGCAGCGAAACCCACCACAAGACGCGGGCGGCCCGAACCCATCTGCGCCACGGTGGCCAGAATGTCCGGGTTCTCGGCGAATTCCAGCACGGGCGCATGGCCGCTGCCGTCCTTCTTCATCTTGTGGTCGCTGGCATTCGCCACGCGCCAGTCGGCGACGGCAGCAGCAAAGACCGCCGCATCTGCGGGCAATGCCGTCTGCACCGCCTGCAGCATCTGCCGCGCCGTTTCCACCCGCACCACGGCCACACCGTCGGGTGGCGGCACCGCCGCAGGGCCGGTGACAAAAGTCACCCGCGCCCCCAGTGCCGCCAGCGCGCCCGCAATCGCGCTGCCCTGCGCACCCGAAGACCGGTTGGCAATGTACCGCACCGGGTCGATGGGTTCATGCGTGGGGCCGGATGTCACCAGCACATGCCGCCCGCGCAGCGGCCCGTCGGCCAGCGCCGCCTCGATCGCCGCCACGATCTCCAGCGGTTCGGCCATGCGGCCCGGCCCGTATTCGCCACAGGCCATGTCGCCGTCATTCGGCCCCGCCACCAGCACACCGTCGGCCCGAAGTTGCGCCAGGTTGCGCTGCGTCGCCGGGTGGCCCCACATCCGCACATTCATCGCGGGCGCCATCAGCACCCGCGTGTCCGTCGCCAGAAGCAGGGTCGAGGCCAGATCATCCGCCCGGCCCTGCGCCATCTTCGCCATAAGGTCGGCCGTCGCCGGGGCCACCACGATCAGGTCGGCCACGCGCGACAACTGGATATGGCCCATTTCCGCCTCGGCGGTCAGGTCGAACAGGGCGGAATGCACCTTTTCCCCGGCCAGTGCCGCAACCGACAGGGGTGTCACGAATTCCGCCGCCGCCTGCGTCATCACCGGCGTCACCGCCGCACCACGTTCGCGCAGACGCCGGATCAGGTCCAGCGCCTTGTAGGCCGCAATGCCGCCGCCGACGATCAGAAGGATGCGGCGCTGTGACAGCAAGGCGGGGCGGCTCCGGGCGCAAGGGCTGACACAGGTGTAAGCGCTGCGGCGGGTGAACTCAACCGCTTGCGCCTGGAACCGCAGGCAAGGCGGCCCGGATGCCGAAAGCGTCACAGGGATCGCCACGGGCAAGGGTCGGCGTCACGATCCAGCGGTCGAACGGCGGCACCGGTCCGGCCGAGCCTTCCATCTGGCCCACCGACACCACACTCAGATCGGGCATCGCCCGCTCCAGAACGGCGGGCACACCCTGATCGCGCCGCGCATGCCCGTTCCCGGTGATCAGCACCACCGGCCCGCCGGTGGCCTGGAACGCCTGCACCACGGCCCGCGCCAGCGCCGCATCGCGCAGGCGCTGCGCCTGCACCATCCCCGGCAGCACATCAACCGGTAACGCACCGCAGTGCGACGCCTGCATGTCGGCCTCGCGCGCCACCTGATCCTCGGGGGCCAGCGCCGCCGTCAGGCCATAGCGCGCCGCCTGCGCGCCGAACACCGCCGCCGCACCCTCGGTCACCGACCGCGCAACCTCGCCCGGGGGAAGGTCTCCGCCAAAGACCTCTGCCTTGGGGGCCGCCAGAAAAATCGGGTGATACATGGCGAAGTCCGGCCAGCCCGACCCCGCCCAGCCAAGTGCCGCCTCGACCGCCGCGCGGTCCCCGGGGTCCTGGGGCATCCGGGCGGCCTGTGCCGGGGTCAGCATCTCGAACACCAGCGCGCGCGGGGCGACGGCGGCAACAGCCAGCGCCTGATTGCGGTGATGGTCCGGGTTGTCATGCACCTCGCCCAGGATCACCACATCGGCCTGCGGCAACCGGACCAGATCGCCTGCCGCAATCTCGACAGCGGCGGCTGGCTGCATCAGCAGCAGGGCGGCGGCAACCGCCGCCCCGATCCGGTGCAGGTCACAGAAGGAAATGATGCACTTCCTTTGATTGCGTCTCAAGGCTGCGGCGCATCTTGGCAAAGGCGGCAGCTTCCAGTTGGCGCACGCGTTCCTTCGACAGGCCCAGTTCCTCGCCAAGCGATTCCAGCGTGCGCGGGTTTTCCTTCAGCTTGCGTTCGGCCACGATGAACCGCTCACGCGCATTCAGCCCCTGCATGGCCGTCACCAGCCAGTCGCGCAGGCGCGCGGCATCGTGCGAGGTTTCGACCGTCTGTTCGGCCTGCAGCCCGTCATCTTCCAGCGCGTCGATCCACTCGCGCCCGTCATCGTCGGACGACTGCGTGGCATTCAGCGAAAAGTCCGACCCCGAAAGCCGACCCTCCATCATCTCGACATCCG
Source organism: Rhodobacterales bacterium (assembly GCA_013297695.1). Classification (GTDB taxonomy): domain Bacteria; phylum Pseudomonadota; class Alphaproteobacteria; order Rhodobacterales; family Rhodobacteraceae; genus Aliitabrizicola. The sequence goes on from JAAFHX010000025.1 coordinate 4,320, forward strand.
CCAGCGGCACGCCGATGTCATGCGCGATCATTTCCCGCAATTGGTGGCCGTCAAGCTCTTCCCCCCGCGCCCGCGCCTCGCGCTCCAGCCGGGCCTGCACGCGGCGCATGTTGAAGAAAAGCGCCTTCTGGCTTGACGTGGACCCGGTGCGCACCATCGACCAGTTGCGCATCACATAATCCTGGATGCTGGCCTTGATCCACCACACCGCATAGGTGGAAAACCGCACGCCCCGGTCGGGGTCGAACTTGTCGGCAGCCTTCATCAGGCCAAGACTCGCCTCCTGGATCAGGTCGTTCATCGGCGCGCCATAGCGGCGAAACTTCGAGGCCATGGAAATCGCAAGCCGCATGTAGGCGGTGATCAGCCGGTGCAGCGCCTGTTCGTCGCGCTGGTCGCGCCAGGCATAGGCCAGCCGCAATTCGGTTTCGGCGTCCAGCAGTTCCGCCTTCATCGCCCGGCGGGACATGGTATGGTCGTTGAATGCGTCCAGTGCCATCGTGTACCCCCTCTTGCTTTTTCCGTCTCTGAACAGGTTACGAAACACCCCCATGACCGGATCAAACCATGTTGATGGAAACTGGCGATTTGCGCTGATCCTTGGGGGGGCACGGTCGGGCAAATCCTCGGCTGCCGAAAAACTGGTCACCCTGCGCGGAAAGCCGCGCATCTACATCGCAACGGCGGAAACCTGGGATGACGAGATGCGCGACCGCGTGGCGCGGCACCGGGCCGACCGGGGGGCGGGCTGGCTGACGGTCGAGGCGCCGCTGGACCTTGCGGGCGCGCTTGGCCGGGTGGACCCTGATGCCGCCGTGCTGGTCGATTGCGCGACGCTGTGGCTGACCAATCACCTGCTGGCGGATCATGACCTGGACGCCGAAGCGGCGCAGCTTGCCGTCGCGATTGCCGCCTGTCCCGCCCCTGTTGCCCTTGTTTCCAACGAAGTCGGCTGGGGCATCGTGCCCGACAATGCTCTGGCGCGGCGGTTTCGCGATGCACAGGGGCGGCTGAACCAGCAGATGGCGGCGCAGGCCGATCTGGTGCTGGGGGTGATGGCAGGGCTGCCCCTTGTGCTGAAGGGCCTGCCGCCTGCGGGGTTTGCATGACGCGCCTGTTCTGGGTGCGGCACGGGCCGACCCATGCCAAGACGATGGTGGGCTGGACCGACCTGCCTGCCGACCTGTCGGACCATGACGCCATCGCGCGGCTGGATGACTTTCTTCCGCGCGGTGCTGTGGTCGTGTCCTCGGACCTGTCGCGCGCCGTGGCGACCGCCGATGCGCTTGGCACCGGCCGCGACCGGCTGCCCCACGACCCGGACCTGCGCGAAATTCATTTCGGTGCCTGGGAAGGCCGCCGCCATGACGAGGTTTCCGCCGAAGCGCCGGACCATATCCGCAGCTTCTGGGAAATACCGGGCGACATCCGCCCGCCGGGCGGCGAAAGCTGGAATGACCTGACCCTGCGCATCAGCCGGGCGACAGACCGGCTGCTGACGCATCAGACCGGACGCGACATCGTCGTGGTGGCGCATTTCGGCGCGATCCTTGCCGCGATCCAGCGGGCGCGGGCCTGCACCACGACCGAAGTCTTTGCCCATCGGATCGAACCGCTGTCGGTCACCGTGCTGAAGGCGGGACGTTCCGGCTGGTCCTGCGGACAGATCAACCATCTGCCGTGATCCCGACCGATCAGCCCATCGCGTTTCGTGATGGGATTGCCCAGAAATCATCATTTCCCAATGCGAAACAGCGCCGTTACCGTAGTGGCAACATGTGCAGGAGACATTCATGACCCATGACCTCGCCATCGGCGACCGCGCCTATTCCAGTTGGTCGCTGCGCGGCTGGCTGTTGTTCGATGCCTTCGGAATTCCCGTCACCCTCCACCATGCGCGGCTTTACACCGACGAGGTGCAGCGCCTGCTGGCCGGGTTCGCCCCCGCCCGCACCCTGCCCGCCCTGCGCCTGCCCGACGGACTCGCCATCGGCGAAAGCCTTGCGATCGCCGAGGAACTGGCCAGCCGCCACCCCGAGGCGAGGCTCTGGCCCGCGGACCCGCGCGCCCGCGCCGTGGCCCGGATGCTGGCAGCCGAGATGCACGCGGGCTTTGCTGCCCTGCGCAGCCACTGCCCGATGAACCTGCGTGTCAGCTATGAGGGCTGCGATCCGCCCGAGGCCGTGCTGGCCGATCTGGCGCGGCTCGATGCGATCTGGTCCTGGGCGCGGGCAGAGACAGGGGCGCAGGGTTCGTGGCTGTGCGGCGACTATTGCGCCGCCGATGCCTTCTTTGCCCCCGTGGCCACCCGGATCGCGACCTACAACCTGCCGGTGACGGCGGCACAATCCGCCTATGTCGCGGCCCATCTGGCGCATCCGTCGTTCCGGCGGTGGCGTGCGATGGGAATGGTCGATGGCGCGGATCAGGACTTCTATCGCCGCGACTATGCTCGCCGCCCCTGGCCCGGCCCCGCGCCGCTGTCCGCAATGGCCGTCGCGACAGGGCCATCGGTCAACGCGCTCTGCCCCTATTCGGGCATGCCGGTCACGCATTTCCTGCAGGCGGGGGGGCGGGTTTTCGGCTTCTGCAACGCGTTTTGCCGCGACAAGACGGTGGCCGACCCCGAAGCCTGGCCGAAGTTCAGTGAACTTTACACTTCGTAAACCATTTTCCCGCAGCCGTTGACCCCAAGTCGTTAACCAATGGGCAGCGGGGTGGTGCGGGAATGGTGGCGCGGGCGCATACGGTGGCCTTCGAAGGGGTCGAGGCCCGCCTGGTCGAGGTGCAATGCGCAGTTTCGGCAGGCCTTCCCGGTTTCACCATTGTGGGCCTGCCCGACAAGGCGGTGTCCGAAGCGCGCGAGAGGGTGCGCGCGGCGCTGACCGCCATGTCCATCGCGCTGCCGTCCAAGCGCATCACGATCAACCTGTCGCCTGCGGACCTGCCAAAGGAAGGATCCCATTTCGATCTGCCCATCGCTCTGGCACTGCTCGCGGCGCTGGAAATCGTGCCGCATGACGAGGTCGAACGCACCGTGGCCCTGGGCGAGTTGTCGCTTGACGGCACGCTTGTCGCGGTGATCGGCGCGCTTCCGGCCGCGATGGCGGCGGCCGAAAGCGACCGCATCCTGCTGTGCCCCCGGGCCTGCGGGGCCGAGGCCGCCTGGGTGGGCGCCACGCAGGTGCTGGCCGCAGGATCGCTGGCCGAGGTGGTGCGCCATTACACCGGCCAATCGCCCATCACCCCGGCGGAAGCGGGCGAGGTCACCCAGGACCCGGCCGGGCGTGACCTGCGCGACGTCAAGGGGCAGGAACGCGCGAAACGGGCGCTGGAGATTGCGGCAGCAGGGCGGCATCACCTGCTGATGGTGGGCAGCCCCGGGTCCGGCAAGTCGATGCTGGCCGCGCGCATCCCCGGCATCCTGCCGCCCCTGTCGGCGCCCGAGGCGCTGGAAACCTCGATGATCCATTCGCTTGCGGGGCTTCTGGGCGACGGCGGCATCAGCCGCGCGCGCCCCTTCCGCGAGCCGCACCACACCGCCTCGATGGCGGCCATCGTGGGCGGCGGCAAGGGGGCCAAGCCGGGCGAGATCAGCCTGGCGCATAACGGCGTGCTGTTCATGGACGAATTCCCCGAGTTTCCGCGCCAGGTGCTGGAAACCCTGCGCCAGCCCATCGAAACGGGCGAGGTGGTGGTCGCGCGGGCGAATGCGCATATCCGCTATCCCTGCCGGTTCCTGCTTGTGGCCGCCGCCAACCCCTGCAAATGCGGCTACATGACCGAACCGGCACGGGCCTGCGCCAAGGTGCCGCTGTGCGGCGAGGATTATCTCGGGCGCATCTCGGGGCCGCTGATGGACCGGTTCGACCTGCGGCTGGATGTGCCGCCGGTGGCCTATACCGACCTCGACCTGCCCGCATCGGGCGATACCTCGGCGGTCGTCGCGGCGCGCGTGGCGACGGCGCGAGCCCGCCAGCAGGCACGCTATGCCGATCTGCCCGGCGTGCGCGTGAATGCCGATGTGGAAGGCGCTCTGCTGGACCAGGTGGCGACGCCGGATGCCGAAGGGCGCGACCTGCTCAGCCGCGTGGCCGACCGGTTCGGGCTGACGGCGCGCGGCTATCACCGGGTGATGCGGGTGGCGCGCACCATCGCCGATCTGGACGGCTCGGCCCAGGTGCGCAAGCCGCATGTGGCCGAGGCGGTCGCCTACCGCATCGCCGTGGGCACCAAGGCGTAAGGGGGGGTCAGACCCCGCGCCTGGCCTCGATCACCTGCCAGATGCGTTCGGCGGTGTTGGTGCCGTCGAACCGCTCCAGTTCCTGGATGCCGGTGGGCGAGGTCACGTTGATCTCGGTCAGCCAGTCGCCGATCACGTCGATGCCGACAAAGACCTGTCCCCGGTCGCGCAGGGTCGGGCCGATGGCGGCGCAGATTTCAAGATCGCGGGCGGTCAGGCCGACCTTTTCGGGACGCCCGCCCGCATGCATGTTCGACCGTGTCTCGCCCGCCTGGGGCACCCGGTTGATCGCGCCGACCGGCTCGCCATCGACAAGGATCACGCGCTTGTCGCCTTTCGAGACATCGGGCAGGAACTTCTGCACGATCATCGGCTCACGGCTCAGGCCCGTGAACAGCTCGTGCAGCGCCGCCAGATTGCGGTCGTTCGGGTCCAGCCGGAACACGCCCGCCCCGCCGTTGCCGTAAAGCGGCTTGAGGATGATGTCGCCGTGACGCGCCTTGAAGGCGCGGATCGTGGGCAGGTCGCGCGCGATCATGGTGGGCGGCGTCAGGTCGGGAAAGCGCAGGACCAGCAGCTTTTCGGGAAAGTTGCGCACCCAGAACGGATCGTTCACCACCAGCGTGCGCGGGTGGATCATGTCCAGCAGGTGGGTCGAAGTGATGTATCCCATGTCGAACGGCGGGTCCTGGCGCAGCCAGACCACGTCGAAACTGCCCAGATCAACCTCGGCTTCCGGCCCGTAGCTGACGTGGTTACCCTTTTCCCGCCGCAGCTCGATCGGCCAGCCGCGCGCCACCACGCGCCCCTCGTCAAAGGCCAGTTTGTCCGGGGTGTAGAAAAACAGGCTGTGCCCGCGGACCTGCGCCTCCAGCGCAATCCGGAAGGTGCTGTCGGCATCGATGTTCACGGACCCGATCGGGTCCATCTGCAAGGCAACCTTCATGGGCATCCATCCCGCTGCTCGTCGGAACCTTCAATGGCGCAGAGCGGCGGCGGTTGCAATCATCGGCATCGGCATCGGCATCGGCCAGAGGCGTCAGGCGGCAAAGGCATTCTCGATGATCTCGATCCGACCCTGCCCGTCGACCAGCGCCACGTCAAAACGCGCGGGCGTATCCTGCCCCATCGCCTCATCGGCAAGAAACAGCGAGGCCGAGGCAGTGATCCGTGCCTGTTGAAATGCTGTCAGGTGCTCGGCCGCCTCGGCATGGGTCCGGCTTTGCTTGACCTCGATGAAGATGACCTCGGCACCGTCCCGGGCGATCAGGTCGATTTCGCCCGCCATGCTGCGCCATCGTGTCGCCGCGATCTTTCGTCCCTGCCGTTCATAGAGCCGTGCCACCGAAGCCTCTGCTGCAAGCCCCGCCCGATAGGATACCAGTCCGCCCATCCTGTGCCCTTTCTTCAGTTGCCCGCCGCCAGTTTCAGCGCCAGCGCATAGACATCCCGTCTTCCCAGCCCGAACCCGCGCGCCACGTCCGACGCGGCATCCTTCACCGATCCGGTTGCCAGAGCCGCCCGCAGCGCCGCCTCGACCGCCAGCGGGTCCGCCACGGCGTCGGGTGCGCGGTCGATCACCACGACGATTTCCCCCTTGACGGGGCGATCTGCAAACCCTTCTGCCAGGGCATCAAGAGGGCCACGTGACACCTCCTCGAAGCGCTTCGTGAGTTCCCGGCAGACGGCCGCCTGCCGCCCACCTCCGAACTGTTGCACCATTTCTCCTAACAATCTGCCAATGCGCTTGGGTGACTCGTACAGGACCAGTGTTGCCGCCACCGATGCCAGATCGTGCAGGAACCGCGTCCTGTCCCCGGCACCGGCCGGCGGGAAGCCGGCAAACAGAAAGCGGTCGGTCGGCAGGCCGGAGACGGTCAGCGCCGCCAGCACTGCCGAAGGCCCGGGGGCCGCAAGAACGGCATGCCCGCCCGAGATCGCGGCCCGGGCAAGCTGAAACCCGGGGTCGGCCACCAGCGGCGTCCCGGCCTCGGACGCATAGGCGACCGAGCGTCCTTCGGCCAGCGCCGCAAGCAGCCGGGGCCGGACTGCAGCCCCGTTGTGGTCGTGGTAGGACAGCAACGGCCTGTCGCCAAGGGCTACGCCATGGATCTCCATCAGATGGCGCAGCGTGCGGGTGTCTTCCGCAGCCAGCACCTCGGCCCCCGCAAGGATGTCCAGTCCGCGCAGCGTGATGTCGCGCGCCGCCCCGATCGGGGTGGACACGAAGTGCAGTCCCGGCGGAATCGGCACGACACGCCACGCCCCGGCCCCGTTGGTCATCCCGCTGTCCCCGACATGCATTCGTCCTTTCGGAAAGTTGCCAAGGCGGTTCCGACCGCATAGGGTCTGCAAAATCGCTGTCGCCGACCGGCCCGCGACCCGCCAAGAAGGAAGTCTGCATGTTGTCCGTTATGGTCCGCGCCCGCAAGGCCCTGAGCCGATGCGCTATTGCCCTGTCCGTTCTGGCTGTGGCCGCCTGTCAGCCGACCGGAATGGGCCAAGGGGGTGGCAAGCTTGATGCAAGTGCACCTGTCGCCGTGGCGCTTCTGGTTCCGGCGGGTTCGGGACAGGCGAGCGACGACTTCCTCGCACAGAGCCTGGAAAATGCGGCGCGTCTGGCGATTGCCGACCTGGGCGGCGTGCAGATCGACCTGCGGGTCTACCCGACGGGTGGCCAGCCCGGCGCGGCCGGTGCCGCCGCAGGGCGGGCGGTGGACGAGGGGGCAAGGATCATCCTGGGGCCGGTCTTCGCGCAGGAGGCCAATGCGGCGGGTCTTGCCGTCGCCGCGCGCGGGATCAACGTGCTCAGCTTTTCGAACAACCCCGACATTGCCGGGGGCAACGTCTTTGTCCTTGGGCCGACCTTTTCCAACACGGCAGACCGGCTGTCGCGCTATGCCGTGCTTCAGGGCAAGCGCCGCATCATGATTGCCAGTGACGCGACACCCGCCGGGCAGATCGGGCGGGCGGCCATCGCGGCATCGGTGGCCGCGGCAGGGGGAACCGTGGTTGCGGCCCAGGACTACGAATTCTCGCAGAACGGCATCGTCGCGGCAGCCCCGGTCATCGCAGCCGCCGCACGCGGGGCGGATGCGCTGTTTCTGACCGCCGATGCCGCAGGCGCGCTTCCGCTTCTCAGCCAGTTGTTGCGCGAGAACGGACTTGACCCGGCCACCAGCCAGTTCATCGGCCTGACCCGGTGGGACATTCCGCCCGCAACGGCGGCACTTCCCGGGGTTCAGGGCGGCTGGTTCGCCCTGCCCGACCCGGGCGTCTCCCAACAGTTCCAGTCGCGCTATTCCGCAGCCTACGGGGCGGCCCCGCCGCCGATCGCGGGCCTTGCCTATGACGGCATCGCCGCGATCGGGGCGCTTGCGCGCAGCGGCAAGGACCTTTCGGCGCAGTCGCTGACCCAGGGGTCGGGGTTCGCGGGTGTTGGCGGGATCTTCCGGCTGCGCGGCGACGGAACGAATGAACGCGGTCTGGCCGTCGCCCAGATACGCAATGGTCAGGTGGTGGTGATCGATGCCGCGCCGCGCAGCTTCTCGGGTGCCGGGCTCTGACCCGGGGGCCGGTACAGGCACCGCCCCGGTGATCGCTCCTGCCCCCGTGCCGGTCGAAACCGACCGGCAGGACAGCCTGCTGCGCGCGATTTCCGCCGAGCTGGCCGGCCTGACCGACCCGCGCGAGGCCCGCGCCGTGGCGGTGCGGCACATGGCCGCCGCTGCCGCCCTGCGCAATGCCGAGCTTGAGGCCATCTTCCTGCAGCATCCGCGCGATTCGGCAGCCCTGATCCGCGCGCAGTCCGACCTGACCGACCTGCTGGTGCGCACCTGCCTTGCCGTTGCCTCCCGCGCGCTGCACCCGCTGCCCAACCCTACGGAATCCGAACGGCTGACGGTGATTGCCGTGGGCGGCTACGGTCGGGCCGAGATGGCGCCGCATTCGGATGTGGACCTGCTGTTCCTGACGCCGTGGAAGGTCACGCCCTGGGCCGAAAGCGTGATCGAAAGCCTGCTCTACATGCTGTGGGACCTGAAGCTGAAGGTCGGCCACGCCACCCGCACCGTGCGCGACTGCATCCGGCTTGCGCGCGACGACATCACCATCCGCACGGCCCTGCTGGAGCACCGGTTCATCGCCGGGCAGCAATCGCTTGCCGCCGAACTGGGCGACCGGCTGTGGTCGGACGTGTTCCGCAATACCGGGCCCGAGTTCATCGAGGCCAAGCTGGCCGAACGGGCCGAACGCCACCGCCGCCAGGGCGGGCAGCGCTATGTGCTGGAACCCAATGTCAAGGAGGGCAAGGGCGGCCTGCGCGACCTGCAGACCCTGTACTGGATCGGCAAGTACCTGCACCGGGTGCCTTCCTCTGCCGGACTGGTGGCGGCGGGCCTGTTCACCCGCGAAGAGTACGATACCTTCGCCCGGGCCGAAACCTTTCTCTGGGCGGTGCGCTGCCACCTGCACTATCTGACCCGGAGGCCAAGCGACACGCTTGGCTTTGACGTCCAGGTCGGCGTCGCCGAACGGATGGGCTATGCCGATCACGCCGGACGCCGGGCCGTGGAAATCTTCATGCAGGATTACTTCCGTCAGGCCACCCGGGTGGGCGAGCTGACGCGCGTGTTCCTGACCCAGCTCGAGGCGCGGCACGCCAAGGCCGAAGCCGCCGTCATCGGGTTCTTCCGCAAGAAAAAGCGGGTAAAGCCGGGCTACAAGGTGGTGCAGGGCCGGCTGGACGTGATCGACCCGCAGGCCTTTCTGGCCGACAAGCTGAACCTTCTGCGGGTCTTCGAAGAGGCGCTGCGCACCGGCTACCTGCTGCATCCCAGCATCATGCGCCTGATCGCCGCGAACCTGGGCCTGATCGACGACGACATGCGGTCCGACCGCGAGGCGGTGCAGATCTTCCTTGACCTGATGCTGAAGCACGGCAACCCGGAACGCGCGCTGCGGCGGATGAACGAACTGGGCGTGCTGGCCGCGTTCATCCCGGAATTCGAGCCGATCGTGGCGATGATGCAGTTCAACCTGTACCACCACTATACGGTGGACGAGCACATCATCCAGTGCATCAGCACGCTGGCGCAGATCGAACGCGGCGAACTGGTCGAGGAACTGCCGGTTGCCAGCCGCATCCTCGCCGAAGGCGTCAACCGCCGCGTGCTGTATGTGGCCCTTCTGATGCATGACATCGGCAAGGGCCGCCCCGAGGATCACTCGATCCTGGGGGCGCAGATCGCCCGCCGCGTCGCCCCCCGTCTGGGGCTGAGCGCCGAGGACAGCGAGACGGTCGAATGGCTGGTCCGCTATCACCTGCTGATGTCCGACATGGCGCAGAAACGCGACCTGTCGGACCCCCGCACCCTGCGCGACTTTGCCAAGGCGGTGAAAACACGGGAACGGCTGGACCTGCTGTGCGTGCTGACCGTCTGCGACATCCGCGGCGTCGGCCCCGGCACCTGGAACAACTGGAAGGCGATGCTGCTGCGCCGCCTCTACGGCGATACCACGGCGGCGCTGGAAGGCGGGCTGGAATCGCTGAACCGCGCGCAGCGCGAGGACGAGGCCAAGCGCGCCCTGCGCGAGGCGCTGTCGGACTGGGAGGCCCGCGACCTGCGCACCGAAGCAGCGCGGCACTACCCGCCCTACTGGCAGGGCCTGTCGACCGAAACCCAGGCCATCTTTGCCCGCCTGCTGCGCGGTCTCCGGGATGACGAAATCCGGATGGACCTGCACCCCGACGTGGGCCGTGACGCGACCCGGGCCTGTTTCGCCCTGGCCGATCACCCCGGCATCTTTTCACGGCTTGCAGGCGCTCTGGCGCTGGTGGGCGCAAATGTGGTCGATGCGCGCACCTACACGTCCAAGGACGGCTATGCGACTGCCGTCTTCTGGGTGCAGGACATCGAGGGCAAGCCCTATGAAGTCAGCCGGCTGCCGCGCCTGCGCAAGATGATCGAGCGGACGCTGATGGGCGAGGTCGTCGCGCGCGAGGCGCTCAAGGACCGCGACCGCGTCAAGAAACGCGAACGCGAATTCCGCTTTCCGACCCACATCGTCTTCGACAACGAGGGGTCCGACATCTACACGATCATCGAGGTCGATACCCGCGACCGGCCCGGCCTGCTCTATGACCTGACGCGCACGCTGGCGGGAAACAACATCTACATTGCAAGCGCCGTGATTGCGACCTATGGGGCGCAGGTGGTCGATACCTTCTATGTGAAGGACATGTTCGGCCTGAAGCTGCACACGAAATCACGGCAGGAGGCGCTGGAGCGAAAGCTGCGGCAGGCCATCGCCGAAGGCGCCGAGCGCGCACAAGGGTAGAATGTCGCAAATCCGTCTGATGCGCAGTTTCCTGACCGTCGGCGGCTGGACGCTGCTCAGCCGCGGCGCGGGATTCGCGCGCGATGTGATGATGGCGGCCTACCTGGGGTCGGGTCCGGTGGCCGAAGCCTTTCTGGTCGCCTTTTCGCTGCCCAACATGTTCCGCCGGTTCTTCGCCGAAGGCGCGTTCAACATGGCCTTCGTGCCGATGTTCTCGAAAAAGCTGGAAGGCGGCGAGGATGCGCAGGGCTTTGCCCGCGATGCCTTCAACGGCATGGCGGGGCTGCTGATCGTGTTCACCGTGCTGGGCACGCTGGCGATGCCCTGGCTGGTGTGGCTGATGGCCAGCGGATTTGCGGGCGACGCGCGGTTCGACCTTGCCGTGACCTTCGGGCGCATCTCGTTTTCCTACATCCTGTTCATCTCGCTGGTGGCGCTGCTGTCGGGCGTGCTGAACGCCTATGGCCGGTTCACCGAAGCCTCGTTCGTGCCGGTGCTGATGAACCTGATGTTCATCGCGGCCATGCTGATCGCCGACCGGATGGGATGGGACATGGGCACCGCCCTGTCCTGGACGGTGCCGGTCACCGGGATCGCGCAGCTTGCCTTCACCTGGGTCTCGGCCCACCGCGCCGGGCTGCGCTTTACTCCCGGCTGGCCGCGCCTGACACCCGACCTGAAGCGGCTGGCGATCATCGCCGGGCCTGCGCTGCTGGCGGGCGGGGTGGTGCAGATCAACCTGCTGGTGGGCCGTCAGGTCGCCAGCTTTACCGAAGGCGCGGTCGCCTGGCTGTCCTATGCCGACCGGCTGTACCAGTTGCCGCTTGGCGTTGTGGGCATCGCCATCGGCACGGTCCTGCTGCCCGACCTGTCGCGCCGCCTGCGCGCGGGCGATGCCGAGGGCGGCCGCGCCAGCTTCAACCGGGGCACCGAGATTTCGCTGGCGCTGACCGTTCCGGCGGCGGTGGCGCTGGTGGTGATCGCGCTGCCGCTCTGCTCGGTCCTGTTCCAGCGCGGGGCTTTCGGACCGCAGGATACGGTCAATACCGCACTTGTTCTGGCAGCCTACGGGCTGGGCCTGCCCGCCTTCGTGCTGCACAAGGTCTTGCAGCCCCTGTTCTTTGCACGCGGCGACACACGCCGCCCGTTCAACTATGCCGTCGTGGCGATGATCGTGAACGCGGCCTTCGCGATCGGCATGATGCCCGTGATCGGCTTTCTCGCGGCGGCGCTGGCAACGACCGTGTCGGGCTGGGTGATGGTGGCGCAGCTTTGGTTCGGATCGCGCGGCATGGGGCCCGAGGCACAGCTTGACCCCCGCATGAAGTCCCGGTTGCCGAGGATTGTGCTCGCTTCGGCGATCATGGGGGCGGTGCTCTACGCCGCCTCGCTGGCATTGGCGCCCGTGCTGGCCATGCCGACAATCCGGTATCCGGCGCTCGCACTTCTGGTGGCGGTGGGGATCGTTGCCTATCTTGCGGCGGGCACGGCGTCTCGTGCCTTCAATCTGGCGGATTTCCGGGCCGCGCTGCGGCGCTAGACGGCGGCCAGTCCGGTGCAGCCGCCCCTGTCATTCATCTTGGCGGAAATATCCCACGGGGGTGTGGGGGTGTGAAACCCCCACCTCCACGGCAGCCGACGCGCGCCGCGCGGCGTTCAGCGCCGCTGCAGTTTGGCCCGCACCTTTGCCCAGCCGCCCGGGCTGACCGCAAACGACAGAAGAAACCCGGTCACGAACCCCGCCAGATCGGCAATCCAGGTCCAGCCGCCGCCGAACACCAACCCGAACAGCATCTGGAACCCCAGAAGGAACCCGATCAGCGTGAAGGCGCGGTACTGGTTCGACCCGGTCGCGGCCAGCCTGACCCACATCAGGAAGGTGAAGGCCCCGATCAACCCATAGACCGGAGGATAGCCCCCGATCAGCGGCTCGGTCAGGCCCGGAATGGCGGTAAAGACCAGCGCCCCGGCGATGCCCGCCCCGAAGAACACCGCCAGCACGGCCCAGGGCCGGAACACCTCGCCCACCATCTTGCCAAGCGCCAGCAGAATCACGATGACGAAAATCGCATGGGTGAAGTTCACATGCACAAAGGGATAGGTCACCAGCCGCATCATGCCGTCCAGCGGATACTGATGCGCCTCGATCATCCGGCGCATCAGGTCGGGCGAAAAGGCAAAGCGTTGCAGCGCATCCAGCCGCCAGCCCACCCCCTGCGGCCCGCCGGCCACACCTGCGGCCCCCAGGCTGACCACGATCTCCATCGCGATCATCGGCAGGGCCAGCAGCCATACGACCACCGGCAGAGGGTTGAGCGGTGCGGTGTTGATGTCACGGGGCATGGACAACCTTTCGCAGGGGGCGCGGGTTTTTCGCGGAACGTACCGCGGACCGGCTTGATTGACGCCCCGCGCCGCCAGCGATAAGCCCATGCACGGACTTTTTCCAGACGGAGCGTACAATGACCGACCCGGCACCGGTGCCGCAGCCCTTTCCGCCGCGCATCTTCTCGGGCATCCAGCCCTCGGGCGGACTGACGCTTGGCAATTATCTCGGCGCGCTGAAACGCTTTGTCGAAAAGCAGGACGAAGGCATCCAGACGGTCTATTGCCTAGTGGACATGCACGCCATCACCGTCTGGCAGGACCCGGCAAAGCTGCGCCACGCGACGCGCGAGGCCGCCGCAGGCTTCATCGCGGCCGGCATCGATCCCGCGCGGTCCATCCTGTTCAACCAGTCGCAGGTGACCGCGCATGTGGAATTGGGCTGGATCTTCAGTTGCATCGCCCGCATGGGCTGGATGAGCCGGATGACCCAGTTCAAGGACAAGGCGGGCAAGAATTCCGAGAATGTCTCGCTTGGCCTCTTTGCCTATCCGGCGCTGATGGCGGCCGACATCCTGGCCTACAAGGCGACGCATGTGCCGGTGGGCGAGGATCAGAAGCAGCATCTGGAACTGTGCCGCGACATCGCGATCAAGTTCAACAACGACTACGGGGTGAATTTCTTCCCGGTGGTCGAACCGGTCATCGAAGGTGCAGCGACCCGCGTCATGTCGCTGCGCGACGGCACGAAGAAGATGTCGAAGTCCGACCCGTCGGATCAAAGCCGGATCAACCTGACCGACTCGGCGGACGACATTTCCAAGAAGATCCGCAAGGCCAAGACCGACCCCGAGCCGCTGCCGGAAACCTTGGACGGTCTTAAGGACCGCCCCGAGGCGCGCAATCTGGTGAACATCTATGCGGCGCTTGCCGGGCAGACGCCCGAACAGGTTATCGCCGATTTCGCAGGCGCGCAGTTCGGCACCTTCAAGCCCGCGCTGGCCGATCTGGCCGTGGCCAAGCTGGAGCCGATCACCACCGAGATGGTGCGCCTGATGCAGGACCCCGCCGAGATCGACCGCATCCTTGGCGCGGGGGCAGTACGGGCCGACGCGCTCGCGCGACCGGTGCTGGATCAGGTCTATGACATCATCGGGATGATCCGGTCGCGTCCCCGCTGAACCGGCCGCAGGGCTGTCACGGAATCGATTCCTGATCCTGCGATCTTCGGCAAAGGCCCGTCTTGCCTGATCGGGATCGGGACTGTCCCCTTCCCCGAAGAATGGCTGCGGACCCTGTGGTCCGCGCCGCCCGGTTCCGATCCTTCCCCCCGGGCCAGATACGGTCCGGGGGTTTTTTGCAGCGGGTCAAAGGCCCGATTGCGCGGTTTGCCCGGAACGGGATAGATGAAGTGGCCAAGGCTGTCCGGTCTGGACCAGGTCCCGACAGACGCCGCAGGCCGGAAGTCCTGTGCCTGAAGATACGATGAACCAGCCTTGGAGAGATGCCGATGTTCCGTGCCCTGATCCTTGAAAAAGATGCCGAAGGGCAGGCGGTTGCCAGTGTTCAGGACATGGCCGACGATCACCTGCCGCCGGGCGAGGTGACGGTGGATGTCGAATACTCGACCCTGAACTACAAGGACGGGCTGTGCCTGTCGGCGAGCGGCGGCGGGCTGGTGCGGGTCTGGCCGCATGTGGCGGGGGTGGATTTCGCGGGCACGGTCGCTGCGTCCGACGACGCGCGCTTTGCGCCCGGCGACAAGGTGGTGCTGACCGGCTGGCGGGTGGGCGAGACGCATTGGGGCGGCTATGCGACGCGCGCCCGGGTCAAGGCCGACTGGCTGGTACCGCTGCCTGCCGCCTTGACCACCCGCGCCGCGATGGCAGTGGGCACGGCGGGGTTCACCGCGATGCTGGCGGTGATGGCGCTGGAGGATCACGGGCTGACCCCGGCCAGGGGCGAGGTGCTGGTCACCGGGGCGGCCGGCGGGGTCGGGTCGGTCGCCGTCGCGATCCTGGCCCGGCTGGGCTATCAGGTGGCTGCCGTCACCGGGCGGCCCGAGACCGAAGCCTATCTGCGCGATCTGGGCGCGGCCCGGCTGATTGCCCGCGCCGATCTGGCCGAAACGGTGAAGCGCCCGCTGGAGACCGAAACCTGGGCGGGCTGCATCGACGCGGTCGGCGGCGCGATGCTGGCGCGCGTGCTGGGGCAGTTGAAGTATCAGGCCTCGGTGGCGGCCGTGGGTCTTGCGGGCGGGGCGGCACTTCCGGCCAGCGTCATCCCCTTTCTGTTGCGGGGGGTAAACCTGCTGGGCATCGATTCGGTGATGCGCAACCGGGCCGACCGGGTGCGGGCCTGGGATCGGATCGCGACCGACCTGCCGATGGACAAGCTGGAATCGATGATCCGTCCTGCGACCCTGGCTGAATTGCCCGCCCTGGCCGAGGCGATCCTGAAAGGTCAGGTGCAGGGCCGCGTCGTGGTGGACGTGAACGCCTGAGACCGCGGGCAAAGGACCGGCACCCGCTGCCTTCCTGAACCCGCCGGTGCCCCGAAAGCGGGCGAAGCCCGTGATGCCGGCGGCCTCCATCCCGGCTCGGGCCCCGCAAGGCTTGTCCGGCACAGGCGGCACTGCTAGCCCTTCGCAAGAGGCGCAAGGGGGAACGACGGCCATGCTCGATCTGCTGATTACCGGGGCGCGGTTGCCGGGCGCACGCGCCCTGTGCGATCTTGCGGTGAAGGACGGGCGGATCGTGCAGATTGCCCCCGCCATCGCAGGCGACGCGGCGCGGGTGATCGACGCAGGCGGGCATCTTGTCGCCCCGCCCTTCGTCGATCCGCATTTCCACATGGATGCGACGCTCAGCCTTGGCCTGCCGCGCCTGAACCGGTCGGGCACGCTGCTGGAAGGCATCGCGCTTTGGGGCGAGTTGAAGCCGATCCTGACGACCCAGGCGGTGATGGACCGCGCGCTGCGCTACTGTGATCTGGCGGTGTCGCAGGGGTTGCTGGCGATCCGCACCCATGTCGATGTCTGCGATGACCGGCTGACCGCCGTCCAGGCGCTGATCGAGGTGCGCCGCCTTGTGGCCCCGTACATCGACCTGCAACTGGTGGCCTTTCCGCAGGACGGGCTGTACCGCGACCCCAAGGCGCTGGCCAACCTGACCCGCGCGCTGGACATGGGCGTGGATGTGGTGGGCGGCATCCCGCATTTCGAACGCACGATGCAGGCGGGGGCCGACTCGGTCCGCGCGCTGTGCCAGATCGCCGCCGACCGGGGCCTGCCGGTGGACCTGCACTGCGACGAGACCGACGACCCGCTGTCGCGCCATATCGAGACGCTGGCGGCGGAAACCGTGCGGCTG
>JAAFHX010000025.1:20607-31762 GCA_013297695.1 Rhodobacterales bacterium
GGAAACGGTCCGCCTTGGACTGCAGGGGCGCGTGGTCGGCTCGCATACCACGTCGATGCATTCGATGGACAACTACTATGCGTCGAAGCTGGTTCCGCTGATCGCCGAGGCGCAGGTGCATATCGTGCCAAACCCGTTGATCAACATCACCCTTCAGGGCCGGTCCGACACCTATCCGCGCCGGCGGGGCCTGACGCGGGTGCCGGAACTGCGTGCGGCCGGAGTGAACGTGGCCTTCGGGCAGGATTGCGCCATGGACCCCTGGTATCCGATGGGGTCCGCCGACATGCTGGAAGTGGCCCATATGGGCGTTCATGCCGTGCCCATGACCTCGCGTGAGGCGATGGCCTGGGCCTTCACGTCGGTCACCGTGAACGGGGCGGCGGCGATGGGTCTGCCCGACCCGACCCTGCGCGAAGGCGGGCCGGCCAGCATGGTGATCCTGCAGGCGCGCGACCCGATCGAGGCGGTGCGGATGAAACCCACGCGCCTTGCCGTGATCCGCCAGGGCCGTGTGCTGGCCGAGACGCCGCCGAAGGTCACCCGGCTGTCACTGCCGGGGCGTCCGGTGGCGCTGGACCCGGCCAGCTATGCCCCGCTTGCCGAAGACTGACCGGCACGGTTCGGCCGCGTCGCGCGCCTGCGCGCGCCCGGGGCACCCCGGTTCCCGGCGGTCCATCCGGGCGGGACGGTGGGTGGCCCGGTGAAACCGGGTGGACCCTTCACATGCGGCGTGCGGTTCCCCGGCATTCACAAGGATCGTGCCTGCACCCGGACAGGTGGGGCAGGGCCGTCCCGCCTTTTCGCGGCTTTCGAATCCGGACCCTTGCGGCACCTGCCCTGCCGGACTTTCACCCTGCACCGGACCTGGAACGACCGCGTCCTGCCGTGCGTCAATCCCACGGCGCAAGACCCTGGCCCGTCCGGGCTTCACGACTTCAGGGCTCCAGAACCAGCGCCCCTGTGGTTCGTCGGGCTTCAAGATCACGGTGGGCCTCTGCGGCCCGCTCCAGCGGATAGACCGTCGGCTGCGGCAGCGTGATGTGACCTTGGCGGACGGCTGCAAAGAACCGCGCGACCTGCGGGGCCAGCCGGTCGGGCGTGTCGGTGTAATGGGCGTAGTTGGGCCGCGACAGGGTCACCGATTTTGCCGCAAGCGCATCGATGCTCCATGTCCCGACCGGACCGGCCGCCTGGCCGAAACTGACCAGATGGCCACGGGTTGCAAGGGCTGCCACCGACCCCGCAAAGGTAGAGGCACCCGCACTGTCGAACACCACGTCTGCGCCGCGGCCGTCCGTCAGGGCAAGGACGCGGGGGGCGAACTCTGCGGCGCGGTAATCGATCACATGGTCCGCACCCAGGCGCTGCACCAGCGCCACCTTTTCCGGACCCCCGGCGGTGGCGATCACCCGCGCACCCAGATGCCGCGCCCATTGCACCAGGATCTGCCCGATCCCCCCGGCCCCGGCATGGACCAGCACAACCATTCCCGGGCCCACCCGCGCGATGTCATGCAGCAGAAAGCTGGCGCTGACCCCCTTCAGCAGGCTGGCTGCCGCCATCCGGTCGGAAATGTCGGCCCCCAGATGGACCATCAGCGCGGGGTCCATGTTCCGCCGCTCGGCATATGAGCCGACAGGCGGGCAGGCATAGGCCACCCTGTCCCCCACCGCGATGCCGAACGTGCCGGGCCCGACCGCCTCGATCACCCCTGCCGCCTCTACCCCCGGCGTGCCGGGCGGGGCAAGCAGCGAAAAGTGACCGGTCCGGCAGTACACGTCGATGAAGTTCACCCCGATGGCGGTATGGCGAATCTGCACCTGTCCCGGCGCGGGGGGGGGCAGATCGACGTCGCGCAACTGCAGCACCTCGGGCCCGCCGTAGGCTTCGACCACGATGGCGCGCGTGCGCGGCACCCCCGTCCTTCCCGGGGCGGCCGCGGGTCTTTCCACCGCCAGCACCGGACCGGTTGCCGCACCGTCCCGTGCCAGCAGACGGCTGATCGCCGCGAACCCGGCGCGGTAGATGCCGTCGCGCACCAGGGCCACCAGCTCGGCCGCGCGCCCGGCGGGCGGCTGAAACTCGGACGACCATTCCCACAGGGTGCGGTTGCCCTCCGTCACCCGGCGCAGACGCACCTGCGCCACATATCCCATCAGCGGCAGCGGCGCGGCGAGAAGGCAATAGCGGAACGCATGATCGCGGTCGGACAGGGCCAGCAACTGCTCGCGCAGTTCGGACCCGTCGGCCAGCCGAAAGCGCCGCACGGCACCCAGCATGTCGGCGGCCCCGTCCTCGATCCGGCTTGCGGCAATCGCGGGGTGCCAGCGGTCATGCCCGTTGAAATCGCGCAAGATTGCCCAGACGTCGGCGATTGGCGCATTCAGGATCGTGCTTTCGTGAACCCGAACCATCGGATGCGCCAATCCCCGTTCTACTTCATCTTCAGGTCGGTGCCTTCGAAGGTCGAAACCATCGCCGCCATCAACCCATCGCGCGTCACATAAGCATCTGCACCCTTGTAGGGCTCGGCCAGGAATTCTGCCGTGGCAACCCATTGGGCATTCACCGTTCCGTCCACGATGAAGGTGTGTTCTGGGGTGAAGGTGATGCCGATCAGGCCGCCCTCGGCCGGAGGTTTGCAGAACCCGGCGAACAACTCGCCGATCGCCTTGCGGCCGACGACAACGGTGCCGCCCGACAGATGCACCTCGGCATCCTCGGGATATTGCGCCATCAGCCGGTTCCAGTCGCAGGCGTTCAGCGCGGCCAGATGTTCGTCCACCACGGCCTGCGCGCTGGCCTGCGGCACCAGTTCGGGAAGCACCCTGTCTTCGGCCAGGGCGGGCAGCCCCAGGCCTATTGCAAGCATTGCAAGGATCGTTCTAACCATTGTCGTCTCCTCCTGTTGTTTCGGGTCGGGATGGGCAACTGGGCGGTTCCTGATTTCCGTCACCGACCGTCCAGTTGTCTTTTCAAGGCGCTGAGCGCGCTTTGAAAAACGTCGCCGCCGATCTGGCGGATCAGGTCGTTTTCTTGGGTTGGCGCGCAGTCGAAATCGGCCTGCCAGAAGGCAAAGGTCCGGTTGCCTTCGGTCACCGGAACCAGCCCGAGCGTCGCGATATAGTCCGTCACCGCCATCGGGCTTTCCAGAATGGCATAGGTGCAGGACATCTCGTAGTCCGACAGGGCCAGCAGCCGCTCGCGGATCACCCCGCCGTCGCGCAGGGTGAAGTTGCGGATGCAGCCCACCTGATCGCCCCGCAGCCCGCCCTCGATCCGGCTGTCGCGCACGAACGGCGTCCAGGCAGGCAGGGCATTGAAATCGCGGATCACCCGCCAGACCTCGGCCACCGGGGCCGCGATCACGGTCGAGACATAGACGCGCGGCATCTAGCGGTCCCGGTCGTCGTCTTTGGGCGTCTTGGTCTTCGACAGGCTGGCAATGTCCTTGGCATCGCGCAGCACATCGGTCATCCGGCCAAGCGAGCCGCCCTCGATCCCGATTTCCTTCATCAGGCTGTCGATCATCGGGGCCTGCACGCGGTAGCGAAGGGCAGAATCGATCACCTCGTCGGTGACGTTCTTCTGCCCCGACCCGCCGCCCCCCATGCCCTCCACATGCAGTATCTTGATCGCGTCGATCTTTTCCATCGGCCTGACGGATTCCCGGACGATCCCTTCCAGCCGGTCCAGCAGTGCCGCCCGAAGCCGGCCGGCCCGGGCGTCTTCGGACAACAGGTTCTCAGCCTCGTTCAGCGCCCGCGCGCCCTCGGCATCGACGGCAAAGCGCGCGGCCACAAGGTCTGTCGTCACCGTCTGGATTTCGGCCTTTGCCTTGGCCGCGATCAGCTCCGCCTCGGCCTGACGGCCCGCGTTGATCAGATCGACCAGCTTTCGCCGCTCGGCAATCTCGCGCTCGCGGGCGGTAAAGGTCTGTTCTTCGGCCGCAATCGCCGCTGCCAGGGCAAGTTCGGCGCTGGCCACCGCGCCCGACCGTTCTTCGGTTTTCCGCGCCACCTCGATGGCCTTCTGAATCTCGGCGATTTCGGTTTTCGCGGCTTTTTCAATCGACAACTGCCGGATTTCCGACGCGGTCACCAGCCGCGCCTCTTCCAGCCCGCGATCCGACACGATGCGCGCCCGCGCCACCTCTTCGCCCGCCTCGATCTCGGCCTCTTCAAAGGCTTGCCGCTTGCCGATTTCAAGGCTTGACAGGTTGCGCTCACGCGAGATGCGCACCTCGTCCAGCGCGCGCTGCTGCGCCACGGTCTCGGCCTCGGTTTCCAGTTGGGCCACGATCTCGCCGCGCCGGCGGACGGCCTCGGCCTTCGTCACCTCCAAAGCCTTTTCGGCCAGCGCGATCTGGCGTTCCAGGTCGACGATCTCCAGCGCCCTGCGGCTTTCGATCTCCAGCGCCGATTGCGCCTGTTCGCGCTGGATGCGCGCCGATTGCAGCGCAAGGTCCAGCGCGATCTGCTCGCGCTCGGTCTGCTCGCGGGTCTTCATCTCGACCTCGTCCAGCGCGCGACGCCGGGCGATTTCCAGCGCCTGTGTCTCGCGTTCAGTGCGGATGCGCTCTTCGGTCAGGGCAAAGGCCTGCGCCATCCGGCTGATTTCCACCGCCTCGCGCGCGGCCAGTTGTGCCTGCTCGGCCTCCTGATCGCGCAGCGCGCGCTCGCGCGTCAGGTCCAGCCGCTGTGCGGCGCGGCGGATCTCCACCTCGCGCTCCTGCTCCAGCCGCGCATATTCGCCGTCGCGGTCGATCTGCAGGACTTGCCGCTGCGTGTCGAGGTTCTGGTTGCGGATATCGACCAGCGTCTGCTGTTCGATCTCGTTGCGCATCTTGCGGCGGGTCTCGATGGATTGGGTCAGCGCCGTCAGACCCTCGGCGTCGAAGGCGTTCGAGGGGTCAAAGAAATCAAGGCTGGTCTGGTCCAGATCGACAATCGCCACCGACTCCAGGTCCAGCCCGTTCAGCGCCAGCGACTCGGACGCCATCGCGCGCACCCGTTCGGCATAGGCGCTGCGCTGTTCGTGCATCTCTTCCAGCGTCATCTGGGCGGCGATGGTGCGCAGCGAACCGATGAACTTGCCTTCCAGCAATTCGCGCAACCCGTCGGGTTGCAGGGTGCGGCGGCCCAGGGTCTGGGCGGCGGCGGCGACCAGCGCCGGCGTGCTGCCGACCCGCACGAAGAATTCGGCGGCCACATCCACCCGCATGCGGTTGCGGGTGATCAGCGCCTGCGCATCAGCCCGCGCCACGTCGATGCGCAGCACGTTCATGTTGACGGGCGTGATCTCGTGCAGCACCGGGATGACAAAGGCCCCGCCGTTGACCACCACCTTTTCGCCCAGGAACCCGGTGCGCACGAAGGCGGTTTCCTTGGTGGACCGCCGATAGAGCCATCGCAGCACAAAGACCGCAACCGCGATCACGATCACCGCGACGATCAGCCAGAGAAGAACCGTTCCGAATGCCTGTGCGGCCATGATCGCCTCCTTATCCGAACGATACGGCTTTGAACTTGCGGGTCTGGTCGGTCAGGGCGCGCTCGGTCGGCAGCCGTTCCATCGACGAGGCGCCGTAGAACCCGTGGCAATGCCGGGCGTGGCGCAGCACATATTCGGCATCCGCCGGTTCCGCGACCGGGCCGCCATGCGCCAGGATGATCACCTCGGGGTTCACCGCCAGTGCGGCCTCGGCCCAGGCGTCCAGCAGCGCCGGACAATCTTCCAGCTTCACCGCCGTATCCGCGCCGATGGCTCCGCCCGTGGTCAGCCCGAAGTGGCAGACAATGATATCGGCCCCCGCCTGCGCCATTGCCGCCGCATTTTCGGCATTGAAGACGTAAGGCGTGGTCAGCAGGTCCTTTCGGTGCGCCAGCGCGATCATCTCGACCTCCAGCGCATAGGACATGCCGGTTTCCTCCAGGTTCTGGCGGAACAGCCCGTCGATCAGGCCCACGGTCGGGAAATTCTGCACGCCGGAAAAACCGCGTGCCGCCACCTGATCCAGAAACGGGTCCATCATCACGAAAGGATCGGTCGCGTTGACCCCGGCCAGAACGGGGGTTGCCCTGACCACCGGCAGAACCTCCTTTGCCATGTCCATCACGATCTCGTTGGCATTGCCATAGGCCAAGAGCCCGGCCAGCGACCCGCGCCCGGCCATCCGGTAGCGGCCCGAGTTGTAGATCACGATCAGGTCGATCCCGCCCGCCTCTTCGCATTTCGCCGACAGGCCGGTTCCGGCACCGCCGCCCACGATGGGGATGCGCCGGGCCTTCATGTCCTGGAATTTCGCCATGATCTCTGTGCGTTGGTGGCGCATCTCAAGCCCTTTTCTGAAGTTTTGGCGCAATGGCGCGGAACGCGGCCAGCACGGCATCGGTAAAGCTGTGGTCGTTGATGTTGCCCGGCACGCGGATCAGTTGCCGCTGCGGCGTGACCCGCACGGTTGCCTCCAGCGCCGCAAAAAGCGCCGCATCCGCCTCGGGGTCGTGGAACGGCTTGCCCGGCGCATCCAGCGCCGACACGCCGCCCATCGGCAGCAGGAACCGCACCGGCCCGGTCATCAGGTTCAGCCGCGCCCCGATCCATTCGCCCATGGCGCGGTTTTCCGCGGCGGTCGTCCGCATCAGCGTCACGTTCGGGTTGTGCACCACGAACCGCCGCGCCCGGAACGCCTCGGGCACCGTCGCCTGAGGGCCGAAGTTCACCATATCCAGCGCGCCGACCGACCCGACATAGGGCAGGCCCGTGCGGATGATCGCGCCGAACCGGTCTTCGGTGGCGGCAAAGACGCCGCCCACCAGCATGTCGGCCACCTCGGTCGTGGTCAGGTCGATCACCGCCGACAGAAGGCCCGAGTCCGCCAGCCCCTCCATCGCGCGCCCGCCGGTGCCGGTGGCATGGAACACGAGGCAGTCGTAATCAGGCTCCAGCGCCTTCTGCACCGCCTGCACCGCCGGAGTGGTCACGCCGAACATCGTCATGCCGACGGCAGGCCGCGCAGCCGCGCGTTTCGCCGCCATCGCCTCGCCCGTGGGCAGTTGCGCCACCATGCCCGCCATCGCATGCGCGGCATTGCCCAGCACCATTTCGGTGATCGCGTTCAGGCCCTGCACATCGGCCACGGAATGGAACATCAGGATATCGGCCGCGCCGACATAGGAGCTTACATCGCCCGAGGCGACGGTCGAGACCATGATCTTGGGAATGCCCACCGGCAGCGCCCGCATGCCGGCCGTGGCAATCGACGTGCCGCCCGATCCGCCCGCCGACAGCACGCCGCCGATGCCACGCTCGCGCGTGATCCAGGCCGCGAAGGCTTCGGCCATCGCCGACACCGATCCGCCCCGGTCGCCGGTCATCACCGCCGCCCCGCCGCGCGGATGGCAACTGGCGACCAGTGCCGCCGACACATCGGCCCGCGCGGGCTTGCCGGAGGTTGACAGATCAACCGTGCGCACCGGCAGCCCGAGCGATTTCAGGCGGCTTGCCATGAACTGCAACTCGCGACCCTTGGTGTCGAAGGTGCCCGCCACCAGCACCGTCTTGCCGATGCGTTCGGCAAAGGGGATGGCGAAGACCTGCCGGGCGGGTTCGGGCGGCGGTTCGGCGCGCAACCGGGCAACCGGCACGTTCCAGCGGTTCGGCAGCAGGGTCACCGGCGCATAGGCGGGTCCGTCGCCCCGGTCCACCCGGTAAACCTCGGCCAGATCGGCCACCGCCTCGGCCTGGACCAGCGGCGCGGGCGCGTCCTCGGCGTGCCGCCCTACGCCCAGCAAGCGCTGTTGCAGGTCACGGTCGGCGGCCAGCGTGGCGGCATCAAGCACCCGGTTGATCCGCCCGTTCACCATGATCGCCACGCGGTCCGAGATTGCCGTGGCCACCCCGATGTTCTGCTCGATCACCAGAATGGCCATCTCGCCCTCGGCGGCCAACAGCTTCAGCATCGCCTCGACCTGTTCGACGATCACCGGGGCCAGCCCCTCGGTCGGCTCGTCCATGATAAGCAGCGTCGGGTCCGACAGCAGCGCGCGGGCGATGGCCAGCATCTGCTGTTCGCCCCCCGAAAGCTGCGCGCCGCCGTTGCCGCGCCGTTCGGCAAGGCGCGGGAAGGCGGCATAGACCCGGTCCACCGTCCAGGACCCGCCCCGCGATCCGGCGGCCAGCCTCAGATGTTCGTCCACCGTCAGGCTGGGCCAGACCCTGCGGCCCTGCGGCACATAGCCGACGCCCAGGCGGCTGATCTCGTGCGGCTCCAGCGCCGACACCTCGCGCCCCGCGACGCGGATTGACCCGGACCGCGCCCGCTTCAGCCCGACGATGCTTTGGCACAGGGTCGATTTGCCCATCCCGTTGCGGCCCACGACCGACAGGATGCCGGCCTCCAGCACCAGCGACACGCCTTGCAGGGCGTGGGCCTCGCCATAATAGACCTGCAGGTCCTCGATCCTCAGGGCGGCCTTGTCAGCCATGCTTGCCCCCCAGATAGATCTGCTGCACCTCGGGGTCGGCCTCGATCTCTGACGGGGTGCCTTCCTTGAAGACGCGCCCGTTGTGCATCATCGACACCCGGGTTGCGACGCGCAGCGCCACGTCCAGATCATGCTCGATGATGATATAGCCGATATGGGCCGGCAGCGCGGTCAGGATCGCCACCAGATCGCCGCGTTCGGCCGGGGACAGCCCCGCCGCCGGTTCGTCGAACAGGATGAACCGCGGCGCGCCCGCCAGCGCCATCGCAATCTCAAGCTGGCGCTGCATCCCGTGGCTGAGGGTGCCCACGATCCGGTCGGCGTCAAGGTCAAGGTGCACGGCATGCAGGATGCTGTCGGCCTGCGCCATGTTCACGTCGTCTGCCCGGGGCCGCAGCAGCGAGAACCGCCGCCGCGACACGCCGCGACAGGCCAGATAGACGTTGTCGCGGATGCTGAGGCCACCGAACAACTGGCTGATCTGGTAGGTCCGCCGCAGGCCACGGCGGATGCGGTCATGGGCCGGAAGATCGGTGATATCCTCGCCAAAGAAGGTGATGCGGCCCGAAGTCACCGGGAAATCGCCGGTAATGGCGTTGAAAAGCGTGGTCTTGCCCGCGCCATTCGACCCCAGCACGGCCCGCCGTTCGCCCGCCGCGATCCGCATCGTGACGTCCGACAAGGCCACAAGCGCCCCGAAATGCCGCGACACGCCCGCAAGGTGCAGGGCATGCGCCCCGGTGCCTTGCAGCCGTTCGCCCGTCACCTGCCGGGGCGCCTGCACGTTCATTCGCAGGACGGGTTGTCGCGGTTGGCCACGCCAAGCGCCATGAACTCGGCCGGATCGATCCCCAGCGTCTGGTTCACCTGCGGCACGACCTTTTTCAGCTCGTTCACCAGATTGCCGTCGGGCCCCACCACCACCTCGGTCAGGAAGATGTCGGCAATCGCATTGCGGTTCGCGTCAAGCGAGACCTTGCCGGTGGGCGTGTCGAACGACAGCCCGGCCAGCGCCGCGCGCAGCTTCTCGCCGCCGTCGGACGTGTCGCCGCCGACCGCATCGAGCGCCTTCAGCGTGGCCGTCATGTTGACATAATAGCCATGCGCGAACAGCGACGGCGAGGGAAAGGCCCCGTCCTGCTTCTTGTAGGCGTCGACAAAGGCCATCCATTCGGGCGTCGTGTTGGTATCGGCAATCGGCCCGGCCGAAGGCGTGCCGATCAGCACGTCGCGCAGTTTGCCTTCCGAGGTCAGCACCGTCTGGTCCACGGTGATCGACCCGCCGATCAGCGGCGCGCTGCCCCCGGCCTGCTGGTACTGGCCCAGGAAGTTGACCGCATCGGCCCCGCCAAGCGCCACAAAGATCGCGTCCACATCATCCGGCAGCGCCGCGATGACCGACGAAAAGTCCTTGTTGCCGATCGGCACCCAGGATTTCGACGGCACCTTTCCGCCCGCCTTGCAGAATTCCGCCATGAACCCGAAAACCTGCGTGTAGGGGAACGAATAATCCTCGGCCACCACGGCGACCGACTTGTAGCCCTTTTCGGCAAAGGCATAGGTTCCCAGACCCGCCATCCACTGCGCGCCGTCGGTCGAAAAGCGGAAGAAGTTCGGGGCCGGATCGCGCAGCGTGGTATCCTGTGCGGCCGACGTGCCGTTGATGAAGGTCACCCCCGGCTGCGTGCGGGCATAGTCGCGCACCGCAAGGCCCTCGTCGCCCGACAGGGGGCCGACCAGAACGGTCACACCGTCCTGTTCGACCAGCTTGCGCGCCGCGCGCACGGCACTGTCGGGCGAGGCGTCGGACGAGCCGCGCACGATCTCGATATCCTTGCCCGCAACCTTGCCGCCGGCCTCGTTCACGGCAACCATCGCGCCGCGCAGGCCGTCTTCGCCCAGCACGGTGAACGGCCCTTCGAAGGTGGCCAGCACCCCGATCTTGATCGTGTCGGCATAGCCCGCTGTCCCCATCGCCGTGGTGATCAGCAGGGCCGTCAGCATCTGTTTCGTCATGGTCTTTCTCTCCTCCCAGAAGTGAACCATACCCGCCGCGCCTGCGACCGGGGCCTTACCGCAACGGCTTTTGCTGCATATGCGGGGCATAGCGCCCCCACAGCCCCAGAAGCCCGTCTGGCGACACGAAGACGATCACCAGAAATACCAGACCGATCAGGGTGTTGAACCTGTCGGCCCCGACGATGTCGATGGCGAAGGTCTGCATCATCACCACCACCAGCGCCCCCAGAAAGGGGCCGATAGGGTGCTTCAGCCCGCCGATGACCGCGATGATGAGCACGTTGATCGCCGCCCCGACCCCGATGGTGCCGGGCGAGATGCGCCCGTTGAACCAGACCAGCAGCACACCCGCCGTCCCCGCGATCACCCCCGCCAGCGTCCAGGCGAAGACCTTGTGTGCCGTCACGTCATAGCCGATGGCCCGCATCCGGCGCGGATTGTCGCGGATGGCCTGCAAGGTCAGGCCGAAGGTGCTGCGTGCGCCGTACAGGACCGCCGCGAAGGACAGCGAAGCCGCCCCGAGGCACAGATAGTAGAACGGCACCGGGTCACGCCAGACCACGCCCCAGACCTGCGGCGCGGGCAGGCCCGACAGGCCGGAAAACCCGTTGAACAGCTCGGCGTTCTGCTGGGTGAACAGCGTGGTC